>NZ_JAVYJF010000001.1:0-488063 GCF_032621715.1 Pseudomonas sp. zfem004
GAGCTTTCGAATCGCTTAACTCATTGAATTTCAAGGAGTTTTGCGTTCCGCTGTCGCTGGAAGTGGGGCGCATTATAAGGGGATCTGAAACCCCGTCAACCTTTAATTTCAAGAAAGTGTCATCAGCCTGAAAACAAAGCGGGGAGGCCTGTCGGCCTCCCCGCTCTCTCTATATAGCTGGAGCGTCAGAGCACGCCAGCAGTGCGCAGCTCGTGCACCGCCATCGCATCCAGCCCCAGCACATCACTCAACACTGCCTCGGTATGCTCCCCCAGCAGCGGAGGTGCCTGCCGGTACTCCACCGGTGTCTCCGACAACCGGATGGGGCTGGCCACCTGCGGCACATTCCCCGCCAACGGGTGCGGGATGTTCACGGCCAGCCCTCGAGCCAACACCTGCGGATCCTGGAACATCTGCGCCAGGTCGTTGATGGGGCCACAAGGCACACCAGCCTTCTCCAGCTCACTCACCCATTGAGCCGTAGTCTTGAACACCGTGGCCTGGCGAATCAGCGGAATCAACTCGGCCCGATTGGCCACACGCTGCTTATTGGTAGCGAACCTCGGATCATCCGCCCACTGCGGCTGCCCGGCCACTTCGGCAAATTTGCGGAACTGCCCATCATTACCCACGGTAAGAATGAAATTGCCATCTGCCGTCGGGAAATCCTGGTAGGGCACGATATTGGGATGCGCATTACCCAGCCGCCGCGGCGAGATTCCTGTGGTGAGGTAGTTCATCGCCTGGTTGGCCAGGCAAGCCACCTGAACATCCAGCAAGGCCATATCGATATGCTGGCCAACCCCGGCCTGGTCCCGGTGGGCGAGGGCAGCCAGGATCGCCACCGTCGAATACAGGCCAGTCAGGATGTCGGTCAAGGCCACACCAACCTTCATCGGCCCGGCACCTTCCTCACCTTCCGGCCGCCCGGTCAGGCTCATCAGCCCGCCCAACCCCTGGATCATGAAGTCGTAGCCGGCACGCTTGGCATACGGCCCGGTCTGGCCGAAGCCTGTGATCGAGCAATAGATAAGCTTCGGGTTGATCGCCTTCAGGCTCTGGTAATCCAGACCATAGGCCGCCAGCCCGCCGACCTTGAAGTTCTCGATGACGATGTCCGACTTGGCCGCCAGCTCGCGCACCAGGCGCTGGCCTTCAGGCTGAGTAAAGTCGATGGTCACCGAGCGTTTGTTGCGGTTGGCCGACAGATAGTAGGCCGCCTCACTGGTGTTCTCGCCACGCGAGTCCTTGAGGAAGGGCGGGCCCCAGGCACGGGTATCGTCACCCGAGCCCGGGCGCTCGACCTTGATCACATCGGCACCAAGGTCGGCGAGGATCTGGCCGGACCATGGGCCGGCGAGCACCCGAGAAAGGTCCAGCACCCGCAGATGTGAAAGCGCACCCATGGCCTGGCTCCTCTATTAATAGAACGCCTGGATACCGGTTTGCGCACGCCCGAGGATCAGCGCATGCACGTCGTGGGTACCTTCATAGGTGTTGACCACCTCAAGGTTGACCAAGTGGCGGGCCACGCCGAACTCGTCGGAGATACCGTTGCCGCCCAGCATGTCACGCGCCATGCGGGCGATATCCAGCGCCTTGCCGCAGGAGTTGCGCTTCATGATCGAAGTGATTTCCACCGCAGCGGTGCCTTGGTCCTTCATCTGCCCCAGACGCAGGCAACCTTGCAGGGCCAGGGTGATTTCGGTCTGCATGTCGGCCAGTTTTTTCTGGATCAGCTGGTTGGCGGCGAGCGGGCGGCCGAACTGCTGGCGGTCCAGGGTGTACTGGCGCGCGGTGTGCCAGCAAGCTTCGGCAGCGCCCAGTGCACCCCACGAGATGCCGTAGCGAGCCGAGTTCAGGCAGGTGAACGGGCCTTTAAGACCGCGCACATCCGGGAAGATGTTCTCTTCCGGGACGAACACGTTGTCCATGACGATCTCACCGGTGATCGAGGCGCGCAGGCCAACCTTGCCGTGAATGGCCGGGGCGCTGAGGCCTTGCCAGCCTTTCTCCAGGACAAAGCCGCGAATGTCGCCGGCATCATCCTTGGCCCAGACCACGAACACATCGGCGATCGGGCTGTTGGTAATCCACATCTTGCTGCCCGTCAGGCGATAGCCGCCGTCGACCTTGCGCGCCCGAGTGATCATCGAGCCCGGGTCGGAACCATGGTTGGGTTCGGTCAGGCCGAAGCAGCCAATCCACTCACCGCTGGCCAGCTTGGGCAGGTATTTCTGCTTCTGTGCTTCGGTACCGAACTCGTTGATCGGCACCATGACCAGCGACGACTGCACGCTCATCATCGAGCGGTATCCCGAGTCGATGCGCTCCACCTCACGCGCAATCAGACCGTAGCACACGTAGTTGAGGCCGCTGCCACCGTACTGTTCAGGGATGGTCGCGCCCAGCAGGCCGACTTCACCCATCTCGCGGAAGATCGCCGGGTCGGTTTGTTCGTGACGGAAGGCTTCCAGCACACGCGGCGCCAACTTGTCCTGGGCGAACTGGAAGGCGCTGTCACGCACCATGCGCTCTTCTTCAGTGAGCTGCTGATCCAGCAGCAGCGGGTCGATCCAGTTGAAGCTTGCTTTACCGGCCATGTGCGTGTTCCTCGAAACAAAGATGGGAGCGGATTCTTGCGTTGCATTGATCCTAGGCTTGATCGGCTATCGGGACAAACGAGGATTGCGCACGCTTTAGTGATATTTTCTCACTCCGTGATCGGCGAAACGCCGTACTGACGAGCATACAAGTGAGGTTGACGTACATGCGCCGCAAGATCCCCAGCACCACCGCCCTGGTCTGCTTCGAGGCGGCCGCGCGTCACGAGAGCTTTACCAAGGCCGCCCACGAACTGGCCCTGACCCAGGGCGCCGTCTGTCGGCAGATCGGTGGGCTGGAGGCGTTCCTCAACGTCGAACTGTTCCGCCGTTCGCGCCGGGGCGTGAAGCTCACCGAGGCAGGCCTGTCCTATAGCCGCCAGGTGGCCAGCCAACTGGACGCCGTAGAGCGCGACACCTTGTCAGTCATGCGCCAGCAGGGTGCCAACGTGATCGAGCTGGCTGTGGTGCCGACCTTCGGCACCCAGTGGTTGCTGCCACGCCTGAAGGACTTCCAGCAACGCCACCCGGAAGTCACGGTCAACCTGACCAACCGCACCCGGCCGTTCCTGTTCGCCGACACGCCCTTCGATGCGGCGATCTACTTCGGCGACGCCGACTGGTCCGGCACCCAGGCTCATCGCCTGATGGGAGAAAACCCGGTACCGGTGTGCAGCCCGAAGCTGCTGGGCGGGCAGGGCGATCTCGACGCCCAGCGCATCGCCGAGCTGCCCCTGCTGCAGCAGACCACCCGCCCGTATGCCTGGCGGCAATGGTTCGATGGGCTGGGCATGAGCGTTGAACGCGACATGACAGGTCCGCGCTATGAACTGTTCTCGATGCTCGCCCAGGCGGCCATGCACGAAATGGGCATTGCGTTGATCCCACCGTTCCTGATCCAGCGCGAGCTGGAGGAGGGCAGGTTGGTGGTCGCTAACAGGCATGCCCTGTCCAGCGACAAGGCCTACTATCTGATGATTCCAGAGCGCAAGGTGGAGTCTGCGTCACTACGGGCTTTCCGTGACTGGCTGATAGCACAGGCAAAGCAGTACACTGCAAAAGCCGATAAGCTGACCCCGTAGTCAATTATTTTAAACACCTACAGATATATGTATTTGTCGCAAATACGTAATCTGTTCCGGCTGACCTGAAAAACCCTATCAACCCTAGTTACCATGCGGGTTTGACGGTTATTTTTCGACATTCATGGCAGCAAGGCCGAAAACAGCCGAAATTTTTTCAAATTTTCCCCTAAGCTCCGAATAGCGCGTGCTTGACGGGTTTGTTTCGAATCATTGCGACATACGGTCACAGGGTGACTTGTAGTTTTGAGTTCGTTTCGCTTCAGAACCGGTTGTGGCCCCAATGGTTCATCTGCAAAATGCCTTCCCGCCCCGGATTCAGGCGGAGTCGTGCTCTACGACCACCCAGCGCGCCACCCGAAGTGAGCTGGTTCAAACAAACACAAAAGGTCACCGCAGGAGACAAAGTCGTGCACATTGGTGTTCCTCTCGAGACGCAGACGGGTGAGACAAGGGTCGCCGCGACCCCGGAAACCATCAAGAAACTGGTTGGCCAGGGCCATCAGGTCACCGTACAACGGGGCGCAGGGCTCAAGGCCAGCATTCCGGACAGTGCCTATGAGGCCGTTGGCGCCGCGCTGGGTGAAGCGACCGATGCCTTCGGCGCGCAGCTGGTGCTCAAGGTGGTTGCACCCAACGACCAGGAACTGGCGCTGATCAACAGCGGCAGCGTGCTGGCCGGCATGCTCAACCCGTTCAACAGCGAGCTGATCGGCAAGATGGCCGAGCGTGGCATCACCGCCTTCGCCCTGGAAGCCGCGCCGCGCACCTCGCGGGCCCAGAGCCTCGACGTGCTGTCGTCGCAAGCCAACATTGCCGGCTACAAGGCCGTGCTGCTGGCCGCGCATCACTACCCACGCTTCATGCCCATGCTGATGACCGCCGCTGGCACCGTAAAGGCCGCCCGTGTGCTGATCCTCGGCGCTGGCGTCGCCGGCCTGCAGGCCATCGCCACGGCCAAACGCCTGGGTGCGGTGATCGAAGCCTCCGACGTGCGCCCCGCCGTGAAAGAGCAGATCGAGTCGCTGGGCGCCAAGTTCCTCGACGTGCCGTACGAGACCGATGAAGAGCGCGAGTGCGCCGAAGGCGTCGGCGGTTACGCCCGCCCCATGCCGGCCAGCTGGATGCAACGCCAGGCCCAGGCCGTCCACGAGCGCGCCAAACAGGCCGATATCGTCATCACCACTGCGCTGATCCCCGGGCGCAAGGCGCCGACGCTGCTCAGCGCCGAGACCGTCGCGCAGATGAAACCCGGCTCGGTGGTGATCGACCTCGCGGCGGCCCAGGGCGGCAACTGCCCGCTGACCGTCGCTGACCAGGTGGTACAGGCAAACGGCGTGACCATCGTCGGCCCGACCAACCTGCCGGCCCAGGTCGGCGCAGACGCCTCCGCGCTGTACGCCCGCAACCTGCTGGACTTCATGAAGCTGCTGTTCGACAAGGACGGCGCGCTGGTGATCAACCTCGAAGACGACATCGTCGCCGCGTGCCTGATGTGCCGCGACGGCCAGGTCGTACGCAAGAACGGCTGAGGAGCTCGACAATGGAAGACCTGCTGATTTCCCACGGCATCTACAACCTGATCATCTTCGTGCTGGCCATCTACGTGGGCTACCACGTGGTCTGGAACGTCACCCCGGCACTGCACACCCCACTGATGGCCGTCACCAACGCCATTTCGGCGATCGTCATCGTCGGCGCCATGCTCGCGGCCGCGCTGACCGTCACCCCGGCCGGCAAAGTGATGGGCACCCTCGCCGTGGCGCTGGCCGCGGTCAATGTGTTCGGTGGCTTCCTGGTCACCCGCCGCATGCTGGAAATGTTCAAGAAGAAAACCAAGAACGAGGCGCAGAAGTAAGCATGAGCATGAATCTGGTAACGCTTCTGTACCTGGTCGCCTCGATCTGCTTCATCCAGGCGCTCAAGGGCCTCTCGCACCCCACCACCTCACGCCGGGGCAACCTGTTCGGCATGATCGGCATGGGTATCGCCATCCTCACCACGGTCGGGCTGATCTACAAGCTCGGCGCCGAACTTGCCACTGCCGGCATCGGTTATGTCATCGTCGGCCTGCTGGTCGGCGGCAGCGCCGGTTCGATCATGGCCAAGCGCGTCGAGATGACCAAGATGCCCGAGCTGGTCGCCTTCATGCACAGCATGATCGGCCTGGCCGCGGTGTTCATCGCCATTGCCGCGGTACTCGAGCCGCAATCGCTGGGCATCGTCGCCAGCATCAGCGACCCGATCCCCACCGGTAACCGCCTGGAGCTGTTCCTCGGCGCGGCCATTGGTGCCATCACCTTCTCCGGCTCGGTCATCGCGTTCGGCAAGCTATCGGGCAAGTACAAGTTCCGCCTGTTCCAGGGCGCACCGGTACAGTTCGCCGGCCAGCACAAGCTGAACCTGATCCTCGGCCTTGCCACCATTGCCCTGGGCCTGCTGTTCACCTTCACCGGCCACTACAGCGCCTTCACCCTGATGCTGGCCCTGGCCTTCATCATGGGCGTGCTGATCATCATCCCGATCGGCGGCGCCGACATGCCGGTGGTGGTGTCGATGCTCAACAGCTACTCGGGCTGGGCGGCCGCAGGTATCGGCTTCTCGCTGAACAACTCGATGCTGATCATCGCCGGCTCCCTGGTGGGTTCCAGCGGTGCGATCCTCTCGTACATCATGTGCAAGGCGATGAACCGTTCGTTCTTCAACGTCATCCTCGGCGGCTTCGGCGGCGATACCGACGCAGGTGCGGCGCAAGGCTCCAAAGAGCAGCGCCCGGTGAAGTCCGGTTCGGCCGACGACGCTACCTTCCTGCTGAGCAACGCCGACAGCGTGATCATCGTTCCCGGCTACGGCCTGGCGGTGGCCCGCGCCCAGCACGCGCTCAAAGAGCTGACCGAGAAGCTGGTGCACAACGGCGTGACCGTGAAGTACGCGATCCACCCGGTTGCCGGCCGTATGCCAGGCCACATGAACGTACTGCTGGCCGAAGCGGAGGTGCCGTACGACCAGGTGTTCGAGATGGAAGACATCAACGCCGAGTTCGGTCAGGCCGACGTGGTACTGGTGCTGGGCGCCAACGACGTGGTCAACCCGGCGGCGAAGAACGATCCCAAGTCGCCGATCGCCGGCATGCCGATCCTCGAAGCGTTCAAGGCCAAGACCATCATCGTCAACAAGCGCTCCATGGCCAGCGGCTATGCCGGCCTGGACAACGAACTGTTCTACCTGGACAAGACCATGATGGTGTTCGGTGACGCCAAGAAAGTCATCGAGGACATGGTCAAGGCCGTGGACTGATACCCGCCTCTATATATAGAAGCGTCTAAAGCCCCCGGGTGTTATGCCCGGGGGCTTTTTCATTTGCATGATCCAGATCAACGGCTCTATTCCAAGGCTTCGCCTACGACCATGGTCGCGGGACGGCACCGGGCTAAATCTCTAGACTGCGCTTCCAGTAGCTTCAGTAGCCTGAGATAACAATCCATGTACCGTGATCGCATCCGCTTGTCCTCCCTGCACAGCAAGGTAATGAGTGCGGCTGACGCCGCTGGCCTGATCGAGGACGGCATGACCGTCGGCATGAGCGGCTTCACCCGCGCCGGCGAAGCCAAGGCCGTGCCCCACGCACTGGCCGAGCGCGCCAAGCTGTCGCCGCTGAAAATCAGCCTGATGACCGGCGCCAGCCTGGGCAACGACCTCGACAAGCAACTGACCGAAGCCGGCGTACTCGCCCGACGCATGCCGTTCCAGGTCGACAGCACCCTGCGCAAGGCCATCAACGACGGCCAAGTGATGTTCATCGACCAGCACCTGTCGGAAACCGTCGAGCAGTTGCGCAACAAGCAGCTGACCCTGCCGGACATCGCGGTCATCGAAGCAGTGGCGATCACCGAAGAAGGCCATATCGTGCCGACCACCTCCGTCGGCAACTCGGCCAGCTTCGCGATCTTCGCCAAGCAGGTCATCGTCGAGATCAACCTGTCGCACAACGCCAACCTCGAAGGCCTGCACGACATCTATATCCCGACCTACCGCCCGACCCGCACGCCGATCCCGCTGGTGAAAGTCGATGACCGCATCGGCAGCACCGCAATCCCGATCGACCCGGCCAAGATCGTCGGCATCGTCATCAGCGACCAGCCGGACTCACCGTCCACCGTGCTGCCGCCAGACCACGAGACCCAGGGCATCGCCGACCACCTGATCGCCTTCCTCAAGGGCGAAGTGGACGCCGGCCGCATGACCAACAAGCTCGGCCCGCTGCAAGCCGGCATCGGCAGCATCGCCAACGCCGTGATGTGCGGCCTGATCGAATCTCCGTTCGAAGACCTGACCATGTACTCCGAAGTGCTGCAGGACTCGACCTTCGACCTGATCGACGCCGGTAAGCTGAGTTTCGCCTCGGGCAGCTCGATCACCCTGTCGAGCCGCCGCAATGCCGACGTGTTCGGCAACCTCGAGCGCTACAAGGACAAACTGGTGCTGCGCCCGCAGGAGATCTCCAACCACCCTGAAGTGGTGCGTCGCTTAGGGATCATCGGCATCAACACGGCGCTGGAGTTCGACATCTACGGCAACGTCAACTCCACCCACGTCTGCGGCACCCGGATGATGAACGGAATTGGTGGTTCCGGCGACTTCGCCCGCAATGCCCACCTGGCGATCTTCGTCACCAAGTCGATCGCCAAGGGCGGCGCAATTTCCAGCGTCGTGCCCATGGTCAGCCACGTCGACCACACCGAACACGATGTCGACATCCTGGTCACCGAACAGGGCCTGGCCGACCTGCGCGGCCTGGCGCCACGCGAGCGTGCCCGCGCGATCATCGACAACTGTGTGCACCCGGACTATCGCGCTGCGTTGAACGACTACTTCGAACGCGCCTGCCAGCGCGGCGGCCACACCCCGCACATCCTGCGCGAAGCCCTGAGCTGGCACGAGAACCTGGAAGAAAGCGGGCGCATGCTGGCTGGTTGATTCACCAGCGCTGTACCCATCGCGGGGCAAGCCCGCTCCCACCGTGGGAGCGGGCTTGCCCCGCGATCGTTTTGCTTAAATGAGCCATCTGTGGGAGCGGGTTTACCCGCGAATGCTGCAGTGGCCATACAGACGCTTTCGCGGGTAAACCCGCTCCCACAGCCAACCGGTAACCAGATAAATAAAACTGTACTACTGTACTGGTAATTATCTGCTTCCGCCCCGCACCATTTCCTACAAAATCCAAAATTCGCACCAAATCAGTGCAGACCAGTACAGTTACGCCAATTTCGGGTGCAACAGTAGGATTACACAGTTAACTGAGCCATCGCTTTACTACAGAACTGTATCTACTGTTATGGACAGCAGAGGAGGAAGATGGGCACCAGTTAAATCACTCCCTAATGCCGCCACAAGCGGAAGGATGAAACATCATGGAACGCACCCTCAGTTCCGGTCTGGTTTTCGAAAGCAACGCCCAAGCTTCCCACGCTGCCCTGCCTCTGCGCGCCCTGTCGACCCTGCTGCTGTGGCAACGCCGCATGGCCAGCCGCCGTCAGCTGGCTCGCCTCGACTCCCGCCTGCTGGCCGACGCCGGTATCAGCGAGTCGCAGCGCTACGAAGAGCTGAGCAAGCCGTTCTGGCGCTAAGCCTCGGCAGCCGGCCAACGCCGGCACCGCGAATACACAAGAACCCGTCGCCGGAAACTGCGACGGGTTTTTTGTTTGTCCGCCGCGAGATAGAGCCATCGCAGCACAACAGGTACAGTTTCAAGAAACCAGTTATTGATAGGTACAGTTACCAAATGTGGTTCTTTGCCGCCGCAGGCGCTTGAACCGAGGCGTGTTACGCTTGTCCTACACGCCTGGCAACACCGTACCGTGACGAGCCAAGCGAGCGTCCGATAACCAGAACCATCCAGACCCTGCGCAGGAGTCCACCCATCATGTCCCGTTATCATCTGTTCGCCGCCGCCGCGCTGCTGTCCCTTGCCGGTGCGGCCAATGCCACCAGCTTCGTGGTGACCACCGACGCGGTAGTCGGTGCCGTTGCCGCAACCACCGATGCCACCTCCGACGTCACCTCGTCCTTCCGCGATGACAAGATCGTGCAGGCAGCCCGTGACGACGCCGCCAGCTTCGTTGGCAGCGAAGGCGCGATCCGTGGCGCCAAACTGGAAAGCGCCCTGGTGCACATTCGCCAGCAGCAGCCAACGCTGCAAGCCAGCGACGCACAACTGGCCCGCGCCATCCTCGCGCTCTAACACAAGCCTTCACCCCCGGATTCACTGGCCCCGCCCGGTGCATCCGGGGTAGCCTTCGCTACCCGAAACCACCGCCTAGAGAGCCCATGCGTTATCTGCCGCCAGTGCTGTTAGCCCTCGCCGGTATGGGAAGCGCCCATGCCATGGATGTCACCACCCAGAGCCTCGTTGCCACCGGCTATGTCACCAGCCAGGTGACCACCGCGCCGTTCGATCGCAAGGTCGTCGCCGCCGCCCGTGACGATGCTGCTGCCTTTGTTGCCAGTGATGGCTTGATTCGCGGTGCGCGCCTTCAGGCGGCGTTGGTTTCGCTGCGCCAGGTGCACAGTTGTCACTCTGTCGGCGACCTGGAACTGGCCGAAGCCATCCTCGTCCAATAACTACCTGTTACGCCTTTGTACCTTCCGGAGATGCTCCATGCGTAAATCGCTGATCGCCGCTTCCCTCGGCATGTTGCTGCTGGCCGACATGGCCCAGGCTCACACGCTGGTGGCCACCAGCAACATCATCGTCCGTGCCTCGGCGCGCACGATCGATTTCACCTCCGACACCACCACCTCGATTCGCGATTCGAAAGTCATCCGCGAAGCCCACGACGACGCCGCCAGCTTCGTCGCCAGCAACGGCAACATCCGTGGCGCCCAGCTCGAAGCGGCCTTCGACACCCTGCGCACCCGTGTGCCGGAAGCCCGCGACGCCAGCGACCAGGTGCTGGCCGAAGCTATCCTCGCCCTGTGAAGCGCGCGCGTGCCTGGCTGCTCGGCTGCGCCCTGACGCTGCTCGGCACGCCCGCCCTGGCCGACCTGCAACTGGTGCTGCAGGCAGACGGCCTCGACCAGCCACAGCAACAGGCCACCCAGCAGCTGCTCGATGAAGCCATGGCCAAGCTGCCGCCACGCTTCAAGCAACAGCTGGACCGCCAGGTAACGGTGAGCTGGACCGACCGCATGCCCGAGGATGCCTACGGCCAGGCTTCGCCGGTCTCCACCCTCGACCTCAACCGCCGCCTGCTGCCAAGCCTGGTCGATGGCAGCGCCGCCCGGGAAAAGACCAACCGCCCCCACGGCACCGTCCGTGAAGAGCTGCTGGCCACGGTGCTGCATGAGCTCACCCACATCTATGACCGCGCCCGCCTGTGGCCCAGCGCCGAGCGCCAGCTCATCACCCGCTGCAAGCGCCAGCAAGGCGCCCTGGGCAAGGTAGGCCTGCCACAGGACTGCAGGGGCCAGGCCGAGCGCCGCTTCACCCTGAGCGACGACCCACGCCTGCTCGACCTGGCCGGCTGGCCGCAGTACGTCGGCCGCCGCGGCGAACGCGAACAACACAACGGCCAGGTGGCGCGCAGCCCCGACAGCTACGAGCTGAGCAGCCCCAAGGAATACCTCGCGGTCAACATGGAGTACTTCCTCCTCGACCCCAGCTACGCCTGCCGTCGCCCGGCGCTCAACCAGTATCTGAGCGAGCACTTCGGCTGGGCACCGCCGCACAACACCTGCGCCAAGGGCCTGCCGTTCCTCAATGCCGGCAATGACTTCGCCCGCCAGCCGCTGGGCGAAATCGACCCCGAGCGGGTCTACGAAGTGGATTACCTGCTGGCCGAAGCCAACCAGAACCTGGTCAGCCGCTGGGGCCACAGCATGCTGCGCCTGGTGATCTGCGCCCCCGGCCGCCCACGCGGCCCGGCTTGCCGCCTGGACCTCGACCAGAGCCTGGTGCTGTCCTACCGGGCCTTCGTCAACGACGTGCAGCTGTCGAGCTGGGGCGGGCTGGTCGGCGCCTATCCGTCGCGGCTGTTCGTCCTGCCGCTGGGCCAGGTGATCGACGAATACACCAAGACCGAACTGCGCAGCCTGGCCTCGGTGCCGCTCAAGCTCAGCCGCAGCGAGATCGAGAACATGGTGCGCCAGGCTGCCGAAATGCACTGGAGCTACGACGGCAACTACTTCTTCCTGTCCAACAACTGCGCGGTCGAGAATTTGAAGCTGCTGCGCAGCGGCACCGCCAACCCGCGCCTGAACGATCTCGACAACATCATGCCCAACGGCCTGCTGGAGGTGCTCAAAGGGCGTGGCCTGGCTGACACCAGTGTGCTCGACGACCCACGTGAGGCGCTGCGCCTGGGTTATCGCTTCGACTCCTACCGCGACCGTTACCAGGCCATGTTCGACGTGCTGAAGAAGCAGCTACCGATCAAACAGACCGCCGTGGAAGACTGGCTGGCCCTGGATGCCGAGCAGCGCCGCCCATGGTTCGAACGCGCCGACCTGCGCACCAGCGCGGCGCTGCTGCTGCTCGAACAGGCCAGCCTGCGCAGGCAGCTGCTGCTGGCCCAGGATGAGGTCAAGCAGCGTTACCTCAATGGCCGGGCGATGAAGGATGGCAGCTTCGACAAGGCCGACCAGGCCCTGCAGGCGATTCTCGCCAACAGTGGCTACCTCAGCCGCCCGGCGGAACTGCTGGGGGCGGGCGGATACGGCCTGCCGCAGCCGGAGGAGCGCCAGCACCTTGAGCAGGAAAGCAAGGCACGCCAGGCGCAGCTGCTGCGCCTGAGCAACGACCTGGACCAGCAGGTGAGGGCGCTGCTGGGGCCGGAGCGGGCCGGGGAGATCAAGGCGGTGGAAGCCAACATCAAGCAGGTAGGCGAACACCTGCGCGCGCTGCACAAGGCGGCTGGCGGGTTGCAGTTGCCCTAGCGAAAACCGGTGGGGGCCCAATCGCGGGGCAAGCCCGCTCCCACGTGGAATGCGATCAGCGTGGGAGCGGGCTTGCCCCGCGATTGGGCCAGAACAGCCAGCACAAGACCTCACAGGCTTTCCTCATCCTCCTCTGGCAACCCATCACCCACCGGCATCCACGGCAATCGGCTCGTCACCCAGATATGCCGGCCGGGCTTCACCCGCTCCGGATGATCCAGCGTCGCCACCGTCACATCGATCGTCTGCGGGCTGCGCTCAGTCACCAGCGCCACATGGGCCCCACAACCACCACAGAAATAGCGGCTGCATCCAGCCGGCGCCACATACCGCTGCGGCGAGCCCGCCAACCACTCGAAATCCTCGCTGCCCAGCGTCACCCAGGTCACCAAGGTGCCGCCACTGACCCGCCGACAGATCGAGCAATGACAGTGAGCCACATCACCCAGATCGCCCCGCAACCGGTAACGCAGGGCGCCGCAATGGCAACCCCCTTCCTCGACACGCGCCATCGTCATGACCTCCCGTCGCCTTGCACTGGCCGAAAGCTGGCTGAAAGCTTGCGCACATAGGATAGCGCCACCACCGGCAGCAGACCGGTCAGCCAGGGCACCCGGAAACTTCCGTGCCCGGCCCAATCAACAACAACAATGGTGATTCTGATGTTTTCCTGTGCCCGCCTTTTTGCAGTCCCTCTTCGCCTACTCCCCGCGCAGCGCCTGACGCGCTGATCCGCCCGAAACGTCCTTCCTTTCGCCGCGCCACGCCTGGAGTACCGCCATGCTGACCTTCCTCGGCTTTGCCATGGTCATCACCTTCATGTACCTGATCATGACCAAGCGCCTGTCGGCCTTGATCGCACTGATCCTGGTACCGATCCTGTTCGCCCTGTTCGGCGGCTTCTACAGCGACATCGGCCCGATGATGCTGCAAGGCATCAGCAAGCTCGCGCCCACCGGCGTGATGTTGATGTTCGCCATCCTGTACTTCGCCCTGATGATCGATTCCGGCCTGTTCGACCCGGCCGTGCGCAAGATCCTCAAGCTGGTCAAGGGCGACCCGCTGAAAGTCTCGGTCGGCACCGCCGTGCTGGCCCTGGTCGTCTCCCTCGACGGTGACGGCGCCACCACCTACATGATCTGCTGCGCCGCCATGCTGCCGCTGTACAGCCGCCTGGGGATGAGCCCGCGGATCATGGCCGGCCTGATCATCCTGGCCGGCGGGGTGATGAACATGACCCCCTGGGGCGGCCCGACTGCCCGCGCCGCCAGCGCCCTGCATGTGGATCCCTCGGACATCTTCGTGCCGATGATCCCGGCCATGGCATTCGGCGTGCTGGCGATCCTCGCCATCGCCTACTGGTATGGCCTGCGTGAACGTGCCCGCCTGGGTGAGCTGCACCTGCCGACCGACGACATCGACCACAGCGACATCAGCGTGTCGCAGTTCCCCGAAGCGCGTCGGCCCAAGCTGATCTGGTTCAACGGCGCCCTGACCGCCGCGCTGATGGTCGCGCTGATCGCAGGCGCGCTGCCGCTGCCGGTGCTGTTCATGATCGCCTTCAGTATCGCCATGATCGTCAACTACCCGTGCCTGCAACAGCAGAAGGACCGCATCGGCGCCCACGCCTCCAGCGTGCTGGCCGTGAGCGGGTTGATCTTCGCCGCCGGCATCTTCACCGGCATCCTGTCGGGCACCGGCATGGTCGACGCCATGTCCAAGAGCCTGCTGGCGGTGATCCCGGAAGCGTTCGGCCCGTACATGGCAGTGATCACCGCCCTGGTCAGCATGCCGTTCACCTTCTTCATGTCCAACGACGCCTTCTACTACGGCGTGCTGCCGGTGCTGTCGGAGTTCGCCAGCCACTACGGCGTCACCCCGGTGGAAATGGCCCGCGCATCGATCGTCGGCCAGCCGGTACACCTGCTCAGCCCGCTGGTACCCTCTACCTACCTGCTGGTGGCCCTGGCCGGCATCGAGTTCGGCGATCACCAGCGCTTCACCCTCAAGTGGGCAGTGCTGGTATGCCTGTGCATAATGTTCGGCGCGCTGGCCCTGGGCACATTCCCGCTGTTCAGCAGTCTGTAATACACACGCTTCATCCAACCGCAAAGCGCCCGCCCTCCGGGCGCTTTGCCATTACCGCTCGAAGGAATACACATGGAATGGCTGACCAGCCCGGAAATCTGGGTTGCCTTTTTCACCCTCACGGCCCTTGAGATCGTGCTCGGGATCGACAACATCATCATGATCTCGATCCTGGTCAGCCGCATGCCCAAGCACATGCAGCCGCGCACGCGGATCTTCGGCCTGGCCCTGGCCATGGTCACGCGGATCCTGCTGCTGCTGTCGATCACCTGGGTCATGCGCCTGACCGACGACCTGTTCCATGTGTTCGGCCAAGGCATCTCCGGGCGCGACCTGATCCTGTTCTTCGGCGGCCTGTTCCTGCTGTGGAAAAGCTCGCAAGAGATCTACCACGGCCTGGAAGGCGAGGACGAAAGCCCGGACGAGCCCAAGGGCGCGGGCGGCAAGTTCTTCTACACCATCATCCAGATCGCCATCATCGACATCGTGTTCTCGCTGGACTCGGTGATCACTGCCGTGGGCATGGTTTCCCACGTGCCGGTGATGATCGCCGCGATCATCGTCGCAGTACTGGTGATGATGCTCTGCGCCGGTACCATCAGCGACTTCATCGACAAGCACCCATCGCTGAAGATGCTTGCGCTTTCGTTCCTGATCGTCGTAGGTACCGTGCTGATCGCCGAATCTTTCGACGTTCATGTGCCGAAAGGCTACGTCTACTTCGCCATGGCCTTCTCGCTGGCGGTGGAAGCGATCAACATTCGCATGCGCACCGCAGCGGCGCGCAAGAAGGGTGAAGAGCCCGACGCGGTGAAACTGCGCAAGGACATTCCGGGTCAGTAAGGCCGGGGAGTGCAGTACACAAAGGGCCCTTCGGGGCCCTTTTTCATGGGCGTCCAGTTTTCATGGACTTCCAGCGTGGGAGCGGGCTTGCCCCGCGATCTCCTTTGATATCCATCGCGGGGCAAGCCCGCTCCCACAGAGTCGTGGCATGTTTCAAATATGTTTCAGCCATGCCAAGCTGGCGGCAGCCGCGCAAAACAACTAAAGCTTGAGTGAGCCCTGCACAAAACCGATGCCCACCCCCGGGCCAGGCTCACTGCATTGCCAATTGGCCCCGCACTGGGGCACAAGAATAAAGGGGGCCCGACCATGCTGACCCTGCTCAACCTGCTCTCCGCCGTGGCCCTGCTGGTATGGGGCACGCACATCGTCCGTACCGGCATCCTGCGCGTCTATGGCTCGAACCTGCGCCGGGTGCTCAGCCAGAACATGAACAAGCGCCCGCTGGCGTTCATCGCCGGCATCCTGGTCACCGCCATGGTGCAAAGCAGCAACGCCACCGCCATGCTGGTCACCTCGTTCGTCGGCCAGGGCCTGATGGCCATGACCCCGGCCCTGGCGATCATGCTCGGCGCCGACGTGGGTACCGCGCTGATGGCGCGGGTGCTGACCTTCGACCTGTCCTGGCTGTCGCCGCTGCTGATCTTCCTCGGGGTGATCTTCTTCCTGTCGCGCAAGCAGACCCGCGCCGGCCAACTGGGCCGCGTCGGCATCGGCCTGGGGCTGATCATCCTGGCGCTGCAACTGATCGTGCACGCCGCCACCCCGATCACCCACGCCCAGGGCGTGAAGGTGCTGTTCGCCTCGCTGACCGGCGACATCCTGCTCGACGCGTTGATCGGCGCGCTGTTCGCGATGATTTCCTACTCAAGCCTCGCCGCCGTGCTGCTGACCGCCACCCTGGCCGGTGCCGAGGTGATCAGCCTGCCGGTGGCCATCGGCCTGGTGATCGGCGCCAACATCGGCAGCGGCCTGCTGGCCTTCCTCACCACCAGCCTGCAGAACTCGGCCGGGCGCCGGGTGGCTCTGGGCAGCCTGCTGTACAAGCTGTTCGGCCTGGTACTGATCATCCCGGTGCTGCACCCGCTGGTGGACTGGATGGACAGCCTGAGCTTCAGCCCGCAGGAGCTGGTGATCGGCTTCCATCTGCTCTACAACACCTTGCGCTGCCTGCTGATGCTGCCCACGGTCAAGCCCATGGGCCGCCTGTGCGACTTCCTGCTGCCCGAACGGGGCAACGGCAATGGCCATACCCAGGCACGCCACCTCGACCCCACGGCACTCACTACCCCGAGCCTGGCGCTGGCCAACGCGGTGCGCGAAACCCTGCGCCTGGGCGACCTGGTCGACAGCCTGCTCGACGCCATGCTCGGTGCCCTGCGCGGCACCCAGACCGCCATGCCGCAGCAGGTGCGCACCCTCGCCGAAGACGCCGAGGCGCTGTACAACGCCATCAAGCTGTACCTGGCACAGATGCCCCGCGAAGACCTGAGTGAGCAGGACAACCGGCGCTGGGCCGAGATCATCGAGCTGGCGATCAACCTCAAGCTGGCCACCGACCTGATCGAGCGCATGCTGCGCAAGGTCCAGCAGCAGAAGACTTCCCAGCGCCGCGAGTTCTCGCAAACCGGCCTGGAAGAGCTGACCGGCCTGCAGGAGCAGCTGCTGGCCAACCTGCGCCTGGGCCTGTCGGTGTTCCTCAGCGCCGACCCGCAAAGCGCGCACCAGCTGCTGCGCGAAAAACGCCGCTTCCGCGCCCAGGAACGGCGCCTTGCGCATGCCCATGTCAGCCGCCTGCAACGTAAAGTGGTGCAAAGTATCGAAACCAGTTCGCTACACTTGGAGCTCATTGCCGACATGAAGCGGTTGAACTCTTTGTTCTGCAGCAGTGCCTATGTGGTACTGGGCGGCACCGACACCGGCGGGCTGATGCTCGACAGCGTGCCGGACGAAGCCCGCCAGCCTTGAGCCTTTGCCCCCGGAGACCGTAGCTCGCCCATGCGTTGTCTGATGTTCATTTGCCTGCTGATCGCCAGCCTGCCGACCTTCGCCCTCGATCGCTCGCGGGTCGAGGGCTACCTGTTGCCCAACGGCCTGCAGGTGATCCTCAAGTCCGGCTACGAGCGCGACCATGTGTCGATCCGCCTGGTGGTGGGTGTGGGCCTGGACGATTTCGACTGCAACCAGCGCGAACTGCCGCACCTGCTCGAACACCTGCTGTTCAGCGGCATCGACGACACCGGCGAGGGCGGCCTGGAAGAGCGCCTGCAAGAGCTGGGCGGGGAATGGAACGCCTTCACCAGCAGCGCCGACACCACCTTCGTCATCGAGGCCCCGGCACGCAACCAGCGCAAGGTGCTCGACCTGCTGCTGGCGCTGCTGCGCGACACCCGTATCGACGCCAAGGCGCTGGCCAACGCCAAGCGCATCATCGAACGCGAGGACGGCGGCCATTACGGGCACCTGCAACGCTGGCTCGACCGCCAGGAAGTCGGCCATCCGGCCAGCGACCAACTGGCGACCGAACTGGGCCTCAAGTGCAAGGAACGCTCCGACCTCGACGACATGACCCTGGAGCAGGTGCAGCACCTGCGCGAGCACTGGTACGCCGCCAACAACATGACCCTGATCGTCGTCGGCGGCCTCGACCGCCTGCTGCCGGCCTATCTGGAACGCACCTTCGGCGCCTTGCCGTCGTCCGAACCCGAAGAGCGCCGCACCCTCGAATCCATCAGCCAGCAGGCCGAGCAACGCCGCGACCTGACCCGAGGCTGGCTGGGCGACAACGTCAAACTGCACTGGCTGTTCATCGAGCCGACCCTGGACGCGGACAACGACCAGACCCTCGAGCTGCTCTCGCGCTACCTGGACTGGGCACTGTACGACCAGCTGCGCTTGCGCCACGGCCTGTCCTACGGCCCCTCGGCGCAACGCGAAAGCTTCGGCGACACTGGCCTGCTGAGCCTCAATGCAGACCTTGAGCGCCAGGACCTCGACGAGGCAGTGAAAGTACTCGAACAGTTGTTCGAGCACCTGCGCAAGCACGGCCTGGACCCGGACACCTTCGCCCGCATCAAGGACGCGGCGATCGCCCGCGAGAGCTGGAGCACCCAGGGCAACACGGCGTTGGCCGACTATTACTGGGGCGCGCTGAACGCCTACGAAAACGGCCGTTTCAGCGACCCGGTGCGTGCACTGCGCCAGGTCAGCCTCAAGCAGGCCAACGAGGCCCTGCGTGAGCTGCTCAAAGAGCCGGGGTACCTGCGTATCGAGAAGCCGCTGTTGGGGTATGACGAGCTGTATGGGTTGCTGGCGCTGTTGCTCGGGCTGATCCTTGCGGCCGGGCTGGTCCGCTGGCGGCGCGTAGTGGCGAATCGCCCCAGCGGCGCTACACGAAAGTAGGGGTTCGGCGGTATCCTGTTGGCCTTTCACCAGCGCTGATCGCGGGGCAAGCCCGCTCCCACGGAGCCATGATTTTCGTGGGAGCGGGCTTGCCCCGCGATCAGCGCCGGCACAGCCATCCTGAGCACCTGTCATAACCCCATGCCCCCAATACCCAACTTCGTCCTGCGCGTGATCGAACTGCTCAAGCGCTACCCCGGCATCATCGCGCTCTACGGCTTCCTGTCGGGTATCGGCAGTTTCATCCTGGTCGACCGCCAGGCCGGCCTGGCCAGCTGGATCGCCATCGTCATGCTGATCAGCTGGGTCTGGCTGATGCTGGAGAACACCCTCACCGAGCTGTTCGCCCGCACCTTCAAGCGTGAGATCCCACAGCCGCTGCTGCGCTTCGCAACGCAGATGATCCACCAGGAAAGCCTGTTCTTCGTCCTGCCGTTCTTCTTCATCACCACCACCTGGAACAGCGGCCAGCTGGTGTTCACCGGCCTGCTCGGCGCCGCGGGGCTGATTTCCATCGTCGACCCGCTGTATCACAAGTGGCTGGCCCCCAGACGCTGGCTGTTCCTGGCACTGCACACCCTGACGCTGTTCGCCGCACTGCTCACGGCACTGCCGATCATCCTGCACCTGACTACCGCGCAGAGCTTCAAGCTGGCGCTGGTCGCGGCGATGGTGCTGTCGTTCCCAAGCCTGGCCAGCAGCTTCCCGATCCGCAACTGGCGCCGTGGCGTGGGGCTGGTGCTGGTGACCTTGGCCGTGGGCGGCGGCGGCTGGCTGATGCGCTCCTGGGTGCCGCCGGCGACCCTGTGGATGACCGACGTGGCGATCAGCACCGAAGTGCTCAACCGCCAGCCGGGCGCGTCGCTGGAGGAAGTACCCGCCAGCCGCATCCGCAATGGCGGCCTGTACGCCTACACCGCAATCAATGCCCCGCGCGGCCTCAACGAGCGCATCTACCACGTGTGGCAGCTGGACGGCAAAGAGGTGGACCGCATCGCCCTGGACATTCACGGCGGGCGCAAGGAAGGCTACCGAGCCTGGACCCACAAGCAGAACTTCCCGCCCAACCCGGTGGGCAAGTGGCAGGTGAGGGTGCTGACCGAGGACGGGCAGGTGATTGGGGTGCTCAGGTTCAAAGTGGTGGATGACGCACCGAAAAGCTGATCGAATCAGGCCTTATCGCTGGCAAGCCAGCGATAAGGCCGCAACACCGTCTCACTGCGCTATGATCTGACTCGCCACCCGCCAGTCAGATGCATGGAGCCTATGACCGCCCCGAGCGCCGTTCTGGACAACAACCAGCAGCCCTCCCGCCTGCGTATCGTCGGCGACTGGACCCTGGCCCACTACGCCAGCCTCAAGCGCGACTGCGAGCTGCTGCGCAGCCAGTACGGCGCCGACACCCAGGTCGACCTCAGCCAGCTGGGCCGCCTGGACACCGCCGGCGCCTCACTGCTGGCCGAACTGCTCGGTTCCGACCGCCTGGCGCACTGTACCGAGCAACTCCCCGACGCCAGCCGCGCCCTGCTCAAGAACGTCTACTGCTCGGTGCAGGACTACTGCATCCCGGTCAAACAACCCGAGCGCCCGGTGCTGCTCCTGCTGCTGGCGCGCATCGGCTGCGCCGTCGACACCCTGTGGCAAGACTCCAGGCAAGTGCTGGGCTTTATCGGCCTGATCCTCGAAACCCTGCTGCGCCGCCTGCTGCAGCCCCACCGCTGGCGCGTCACCCCGGTGGTCGCCCACCTCGAACAGACCGGCCTGGATGCCGCCCCCATCGTTGCCCTGCTGACCTTCCTGGTCGGCGCCGTGGTGGCCTTCCTCGGCGCCACGGTGCTGGCCAACTTCGGCGCGACCATCTTCACCGTCGACCTGGTGGCGTTCTCTTTCCTGCGCGAATTCGCCGTGCTGCTGACCGCCATCCTCATGGCCGGGCGGACTGCCAGCGCGTTCACCGCGCAGATCGGCTCGATGAAAGCCAATGAAGAGATCGACGCCATCCGCACCCTGGGCCTGAACCCCATCGAGCTGCTGGTGGTGCCGCGGGTGCTGGCGCTGCTGATCGCGTTGCCGTTGCTGACCTTCGTCGCGATGATCTGCGGCATCGTCGGTGGCGCGGTGGTCTGCGCACTGTCGCTGGGCATCTCGCCGGCCATGTTCCTCTCGCTGCTGCAAAGCGACATCGGCGTGCAGCACTTCCTGGTAGGCCTGGCCAAGGCGCCGTTCTTCGCCTTCCTGATCGCCACCATCGGCTGCCTGGAAGGCTTCAAGGTCAGCGGCAGTGCCGAATCGGTGGGCGCCCACACCACCTCGGCGGTGGTGCAGTCGATCTTCGTGGTCATCGTGCTGGATGCGGTGGCCGCGCTGTTCTTCATGGAGATGGGCTGGTGAGCGGCCGGGAGGCGGTGATCGAAGCCCGGGGCATCTGCAACCGCTTCGGCAGCCAGAGCGTGCACGAAAACCTCGACCTGGACCTGTACCGCGGCGAAATCCTCGCAGTGGTGGGTGGTTCGGGCAGCGGCAAGTCGGTGTTGTTGCGCAGCATCATCGGTTTGCGCCGGCCCAACGAAGGCATCGTCAAGGTGTTCGGCCAGGACCTGGCCAGCCTCGACGAAGGCCAGCGGTCGCAGGTGGAGCGGCGCTTTGGCGTGCTGTTCCAGAAGGGCGCGCTGTTCTCGTCGCTGACCGTCACCGAGAACGTCGCGCTGCCGCTGATCGAGCACGCCGGCCTGTCGCGCGCCGACGCCGAGCACCTGGCCGGGGTCAAGCTGGCCCTGGCCGGGCTGCCGATCAGCGCTGCCGACAAGTACCCGGCCTCGCTGTCCGGCGGCATGATCAAGCGCGCGGCCCTGGCTCGGGCCCTGGCGCTGGACCCGGACATCCTGTTCCTCGACGAGCCCACTGCCGGCCTCGACCCGATCGGCGCCGCCGCCTTCGACCAACTGATCCTCACCTTGCGCGACGCCCTGGGGCTGTCGGTGTTCCTGATCACCCACGACCTGGACACCCTCTACACCATCACCGACCGGGTGGCAGTGCTGTCGCAGAAGAAAGTGCTGGTGGCCGGCCCCCTGCGTGAAGTCGAACAGACCGACGACCCCTGGATTCACGAATACTTTCACGGCCCGCGCGGCCGGGCGGCCGAAGACGCCGCCCTGCGCGCCCGCCAGGAGCCCTGAACGATGGAAACCCGAGCGCATCATGTCCTGATCGGCCTGGTCACCGTGCTGGTGGTGACGGGCGCCATGCTGTTTGGCCTGTGGCTGACCAAGTCCAGCGTCGACGACACCTTCAAGGATTACGAAGTGGTGTTCAACGAAGCCGTCTCCGGCCTGTCCCGCGGCAGCCCGGTGCAGTACAACGGCATCAAGGTCGGCGACGTCAGCACCCTGCGCCTGGACCCGAAAGACCCGCGCCGGGTACTGGCGCGCATTCGCCTGTCCGCCGACACGCCGGTGAAGGAAGACACCAAGGCCAAGCTGACCCTGGCCGGGGTCACCGGCAACTCGTTCATCCAGCTCACCGGCGGCACCCCGCAAAGCCCACCGCTCAAAGGCCAGGACGGCAAACTGCCGGTGATCGTCGCCTCGCCATCGCCGATCTCGCAGCTGCTCAATGACAGCAGCGACCTGGTGACCAACATCAACTTGCTGCTGCACAACGCCAACCAGATGTTCTCGCAAGACAACATCGAGCACCTGAGCAACACCCTGGCCAACCTCGACCAGACGACCGGCGCTTTCGCCAGCCACAAAGACGGCATCAGTGCGGCCATCTCCCAACTGGGCGAGGTCGGCAAGCAGGCCAGCGCGACCCTGGCCGAGACCCAGGCGCTGATGCGCAACGCCAACGGCCTGCTCGGCAACCAGGGCAAGCAGGCCATCGGCAGCGCCGAGCAGGCCATGCAGTCGCTGGCGCAAAGCAGTGCGACCATCAACAGCCTGCTGCAGGACAACCGCCAGTCCCTCGACGACGGCGCCCAGGGCCTGAACCAGATCGCCCCGGCCATCCGCGAGCTGCGCGAGACCCTCAACGCGCTCAAGGGCATCTCCCGGCGCCTGGAGGCCGACCCCAGCGGCTATCTGCTCGGTCGCGACAACAACAAGGAGTTCCAGCCATGAGCCCGTCGCCGCGCCTGCTCGCCCTGGCCGCCACGCTGAGCCTGGCCTCGGCCTGCTCGATCCTGCCGAAGACCGAACCTGTGGATATCTACCGCCTGCCCGTGCACCAGGCGGCCGGCAACGCCACATCGGCGAGCTGGTCGCTGCGCCTGAACAAACCCTTGGCCAGCGAAGCCCTGGCCGGGCCGCGCATCGCGGTGATCCCCCAGGGTGACGTGATCAGCAGCTACAAGGGCGCGCGCTGGAGCGACCCGGTGCCCATGCTGGTGCGCAACCGCCTGCTCGATGGTTTCCAGCGCGACGGCCGGGTGCAGCGCCTGAGTGCCGACGACGCCAACCTGCAGGCCGACTACGAACTGGGCGGCGAGCTGCAGGCGTTCCAGAGTGAATACCGGGCCAAGGACCAGGTGGAGGTGGTGATCCGCTACGACGCGCGGCTGGTGCAGGGGCGCAGCCAGCGCATCCTCGCCAGCAAGCGCTTCGAGGTGCGTCAGCCACTCACCGGCACGCAGGTGCCGTCAGCGGTCGCCGGCTTCGGCGCGGCCAGCGACCAGCTGGCGCGCCAGGTGATCGACTGGACCGTAAGTCAGGCCGCTCAGGCTCAGGCGAAGAACCAGTAGCAGACGAAGATCGCCGCGACCACGCCGGCCAGCTCGGCCAGCAGGGCGCAGCCTACGGCGTGGCGCACCCGCTGGATGCCCACCGCGCCGAAATACACCGCCAGCACGTAGAAGGTGGTTTCGGTGCTGCCCTGGACAGTCGCTGCCACCAGGGCCGGGAAGCTGTCCACGCCATGGGTCTGCATGGTTTCGATCAGCATGGCCCGCGCCGCGCTGCCGGAGAACGGCTTGACCAGCGCGGTGGGCAGACCCTCGACGAAACGGTTGTCCAGGCCCATCCAGCCCACCGCATGGCGGATACCGTCCAGGGCCAGCTCCAGTGCGCCGGAAGCGCGCAGCACGCCCACCGCCACCAGCATGGCCACCAGGTACGGCAGCAGGCTCTTGGCCACGTCGAAACCTTCCTTGGCGCCTTCGACGAACACCTCGTACACCTTCACCCGCTTCAAGGCGCCGATCACCAGGAACAGGATGATTACGCCGAACAGCGTCAGGTTGCCGAGGATCGACGACAGGCTGGCCAGCGCGGCCGCCGAGAGGGTGCCGAGAAACGCCATGAACCCGCCCAGCAGCAGCGCACCGGGAATCAGGTAGGCCAGCACCACCGGGTCCCACAGGCGCAGGCGCTGCATCACCGCCACCGACAGCAGGCCGACCAGGGTCGAGCAACTGGTGGCCAGCAGGATCGGCAGGAATACCAGGGTCGGGTCGGTCGCGCCCTGCTGGGCGCGGTACATGAAGATGGTCACCGGCAGCAGGGTCAGCGACGAAGCGTTGAGCACCAGGAACAGGATCTGCGCGTTGCTCGCCGTGGTGCTGCTGGGGTTGAGCTCCTGCAGCGCGCGCATGGCCTTGAGGCCGATGGGGGTGGCGGCGTTGTCCAGGCCCAGGCCGTTGGCGGCGAAGTTCATGGTGATCAGGCCCAGGGCAGGGTGGCCGGGCGGCACTTCCGGCATCAGCCGGGCGAACAGCGGGCCGAGCACCTTGGCCAGCCATTCGACGATGCCGGCCTTTTCGGCGATCTTGAGAAAGCCCAGCCACAGCGTGAGGGTGCCGAACAGCAGGACCATGACCTCGACCGACAGCTTGGCCATGGCGAAGATGCTCTCGACCATCGCGGCGAAGATGCCGGCGTTGCCGCCGACCAGCCACTGGGCCAGGGCGGAAATGGCCGCCACCAGGAAAAAGCCGAGCCAGAGGCCGTTGAGCATCTGTGATCCCCCGTGAAAAATGCCCGAATGATAGCGCAATCGCCGCTAACCCTGTGGGAGCGGGTTCACCCGCGAAGCAGTCAACTCGGTAACTGGCACCGGCTCTGCCGGTGTTCGCGGGTAAACCCGCTCCCACAGGATCCGATGCTCCACAACGGAATGTAAAAAGCCCCGACTAGTCGGGGCTTTTCATGTAGCGCTAAAGGCTTACTGGTTGACGGTCTTGCCAGCCACCACTGCCTCGGTCTTGCCCTTGTCCAGCACCAGCGACTGGTAGTACGCCGCGCCTTTTTCGGCGTCGTACATACCCTGCCACTTGGCGATGACCACGGCGGCCAGGGCGTTACCCACCACGTTCAGCGCGGTACGGGCCATGTCCATGATGCGGTCGACACCGGCGATGAAGGCCAGGCCTTCCAGCGGGATACCGACGCTGCCCAGGGTGGCCAGCAGCACCACGAAGGACACGCCCGGTACGCCGGCGATACCTTTGGAAGTGACCATCAGGGTCAGCACCAGCAGCAGTTGCTGGCTCCAGGACAGGTCGATGCCGTACAGCTGGGCGATGAAGATCGCCGCGATGCTCTGGTACAGGGTCGAGCCGTCGAGGTTGAACGAGTAGCCGGTCGGCACCACGAACGAGCAGATCGACTTCGGCGCGCCGTACTTTTCCATCTTCTCGATCACGCGCGGCAGCACGGTCTCGGAGCTGGAAGTGGAGTAGGCGAGGATCAGCTCGTCTTTCATGATGCGCATGATCTTGATGATCGAGAAGCCGAACACGCGCGCCACCAGGCCCAGCACCATGAAGGCGAAGAAGGCGATGGCGAAGTACACCAGCAGCACCAGCTTGGCCAGCGGCAGCAGGGAGGCGAAGCCGAAGTTGGCGACGGTGGCGGCGATCAGGGCGAACACGCCGATCGGGGCGTAGTTCATGATCATGTGGGTGACCTTGAACATGGTCTCCGACACGCCCTGGAAGGTGCGCACCAGCGGCTCGCGCAGCTCGGCGTTGAGGCTCGACAAGCCCATGCCGAACATGACCGAGAAGAAGATGATCGGCAGCATTTCGCCACGCATCAGCGCTGCGAAGATGTTCGACGGGATCAGGTTGAGCAGGGTTTCGATGAACGCGTGCTCATGCTGCACCTCGGCCGCGGTGGCCTGGTACTTGGAGATGTCGACGGTGCCCAGGGTGCTCATGTCGATGCCGGCGCCCGGGTGGAACACGTTGGCCAGCACCAGGCCGACGACGATCGCGATGGTGGTCACCACCTCGAAGTAGAGGATGGTCTTCAGGCCGATGCTGCCCAGTTTCTTCGCGTCGCCAACTCCGGCGATACCCACGATCAGCGACGAAATCACGATCGGGACAACGATCATCTTGATCAGGCGAATGAAGATGTCGCCGGCCGGCTGGAGGACGTTGCTGATCCACCATGCCTTTTCTGCACTGAAATGATTCAGTAGCGCGCCGACTGCAACGCCCAGCAACAGACCGATGACGATCTGCCAGGCGAGGCTCAGTTTTGCCTTCTTCATGTCATTACCCTTTGTTGTAGTGGTCAAGGACGCCAACCGCTAAGCCGCGTACCAGAGCCGTTTAAAGCGTGATGGCAACACGAGCTTGGCGTGCGGTGGCCCCATGAAAGGACACCGCGAGCACATCTTTCGAGTGCTTGGGCCAGGGAAAAAGGCGGCAACTATTGCGATGGGAAGGAGGGCAGTCTAATGCCGGAAACGAGTACCCCATGCCGAATCGGCATGAGACTAGAACTCGAAATCGAGCATCGCCAAGCCCTTGATTTTCAACGTTCGGATTTCCGAACAAGACCAAAGCGCCATAATTCGGCAGATTTGACGGCGCGCGAACGGGGGTTTGAATGGCGTGTTCGACAATCCGAATGGCTGAAATGCCACTGAACCTGAGCTGTCAGTCAGGCTAAAAAATTTCGATGTACGGTCAAGTCAAAATGTGTCTTTGGTGAAAAGACGCACATATATAAGGAAGGAGTCCTACAAAAAGGCACCTCGGAAGCCAGATCGGTCTCTGATCCCTGTAGGGCATGACCGATCTGCAGCTTCCGATGCCACCTTCGCCTGACCCGGCCCATTGCGGAGGTACTCCCTGTACCCCTAGGCCACTCCGATCCTGCAACAATCAGAACAGCCCGGCCCCCTGGTCATGCGCTGCCCCTCCTCGGGGCGGCGCATCATAGAAGCCAGAAAGATAGAAAGGTTCAGCTTCTATTTCGTGACAGTACGTACCCGCAGGCCTTGAAGGGCTCAGTACCAGTTCGGGTCGCGCTTGAGTTGCTCCTGCAGCAAGGCTTTCATGCCGTCGTCAGGTTTGCCCAGCCACCGATAGTCCGCATGGCGGGTGGGCGACTTGTCCGAGGGCAGGCCTTCGGGTACTTCCACGAGCATCCCGTAGGCAGTGTCCTTGTCCCAGCTGAACGCCACGATCAGGCGCTTGTAGGTGCAGGTGCTGTCGGCCTCGCACAATGGGCCGACCAGATACTGCTCGCCGTCCTCGGTGACTGCCGACATCTGCAGCGGGGCGCTGCCGGTGAGGTTGATCACCCACTCGGGCAAACGCTCCTCGCCCTTGATCGTGTGCTGCCAGGTTTGCTGGTATTCGGGGTCCGAGCCTAACAACTGGTTGGCCCGGACCTGGCCGTCATTGGCCGCCAGCGCCAGGCTGCCGGCGCCCGCAAGCAGGGCACCGGCCAAGGCGTGGCAAAGCATCCGCTTCATGGTTCAACCCCTGCCTCGTCCAAAGAAGAAAGAAGCCACGAACAGCACCAGGAAGACGATGAACAGGATCTTCGCGATACCGGTCGCCGCGCCAGCGATACCACCGAAGCCCAGGACCGCGGCGACAATGGCGATGATCAGGAAGGTGATAGCCCAGCTCAGCATGATGTTTCTCCTTTCGTGTGCAAAATCGTTGGTGGTCTAGAACACCCAGCGTTGCTCGGGCTGGACGTTCTCGACCCGTGCAGGGGTGGTGTCACCCACCGGCAACGGCTCCAGCGCCGTTACCTGCGTGCTCACTCGGCTCGCCCTGAGCTGCGTCAGCACCAGGGTCTGCGCCGCGACCTGGTCGGCCAGGCGAGCGGTCTGCCAGCTGTAGTAGAACTGGCCGGCTGCCAGGGTGATCAGCAAGGCCGCACCGAGGAACAGCAACTGGCGCAGGGGCAGTACGGCGTACTGCGTGCGGTTGACGGGTGGGTGATTCATGCCGGCTCCTCCTGCTGTACTTGTTCTTGAAACCTGAACAGGTATTTGCAGCTCGCGTGCCAGTCTTTTTCAGCTTATAAACTTCAATAAAATCAGATATTTATGAAATTCTGCAAAATTGAGCGGGGCGTATCCTGCACGATGGCCTGCAAACGCGTCGGGCGATTTGCACGATTCACCCTCGCGCCTGGCCCACACTTTGGGGCGGGTGGCATCCATCAAAGCTCTGCACAACCGTCATGATGGCCATTCCCTTGCAACCAACTCCCAAGTTATCAGTCACTTAGTCACCATGAAGGCAACCGGCTAGCATGCAGGGCGTCGGATCAATCAGAATCAACCATGCAACTTGCCCGATTTTTCCGACACTAATTGAGATCTATCCCAAAGGAGCGCAGGAAAATGGAATCAGCCCAGGACAACCAAGGCCGCATTCTGCTGGTGGACGATGAGTCCGCCATCCTGCGTACCTTCCGCTACTGCCTCGAGGACGAGGGCTATAGCGTGGCCACCGCCAACAGTGCCGCCCAGGCCGAGGCCCTGCTGCAACGCCAGGTGTTCGACCTGTGCTTCCTCGACTTGCGCCTGGGCGAGGACAACGGCCTCGATGTACTGGCGCAGATGCGCGTCCAGGCCCCCTGGATGCGCGTGGTGATCGTCACGGCCCATTCGGCGATCGATACCGCCGTGGACGCGATCCAGGCCGGCGCCGCCGACTACCTGGTCAAACCCTGCAGCCCTGACCAACTGCGCCTGGCTACCGCCAAGCAACTGGAAGTGCGCCAGCTGTCGGCGCGCCTGGAAGCCCTGGAAGGCGAGCTGCGCAAGCCCAAGGACGGCCTCGACTCCCACAGCCCGGCCATGATGGCCGTGCTGGAAACCGCCCGGCAGGTGGCGACCACCGACGCCAACATCCTCATCCTCGGCGAGTCGGGCACCGGCAAGGGCGAGCTGGCCCGCGCCATTCATGGCTGGAGCAAGCGCGCGCGCAAGGCCTGCGTGACCATCAACTGCCCATCGCTCAATGCCGAGCTGATGGAGAGCGAGCTGTTCGGCCACACCCGGGGCGCCTTCACCGGCGCCAGCGAAAGCACCCTGGGGCGGGTCAGCCAGGCTGACGGCGGTACCTTGTTCCTCGACGAGATCGGCGATTTTCCCCTCACATTGCAGCCAAAACTGCTGCGCTTCATCCAGGACAAGGAGTACGAACGGGTCGGCGACCCGGTCACCCGCCGGGCCGATGTGCGCATCCTGGCGGCGACCAACCTCAACCTGGACGAGATGGTCCGCGAGAACCGCTTCCGTGAAGACCTGCTCTATCGCCTGAACGTGATCACCCTGCACCTGCCACCGCTGCGTGAGCGCAGCGAGGACATCCTGACCCTGGCCGAGCGCTTCCTCGCCCGCTTCGTCAAAGAGTATTCGCGCCCGGCCCGTGGCTTCAGCGACGAAGCCCGCGCGGCGCTGCTCAATTACCGCTGGCCAGGCAACATCCGTGAGCTGCGCAACGTGGTCGAGCGCGCCAGCATCATCTGCCCGCAGGAGCGCGTGGAAATCAGCCACCTGGGCATGGGCGAGCAGCCTGCTGGCAACGCACCACGGGTCGGCGCCGCACTAAGCCTGGACGAACTGGAGCGCGCCCATATCGCGGCAGTGCTGGCGTCCAGCGACACCCTCGACCAGGCCGCCAAGACCCTGGGCATCGACGCCTCCACGCTGTACCGCAAGCGCAAGCAGTTCAACCTGTGAAAACGCCGATGAAGCTGCGCACGCGGCTGTTCCTGAGCATTTCGGCGCTGGTCACAGTGGCCCTGCTGGGGCTGCTGCTGGGGCTGGTCAGCGTGCTGCAGATGGCGACCATGCAGCAGCGCCTGGTGCAGGACACCTCCCAGACCCTGGAGCTGGGCCTGAAGTTGCGGCAGAACCTGGGCGAGCAGCTGACCCTGATGCTCGACGAGGACACCACCGCGCAAAGCCTGGTCAGCTTGCAGAACGAGTTCCAGGCCCTGCTCACCCAAGGGCTGGAGCAGGGCGGCGAGCGGACCGGATTCAGCAAAGCCGCCAGCCATTACCAGGCCTTCCTCCAGGCCTACCGGGAAAGCCCGGCCCCCGCGCGCAGCCTGGGTACCGAGCAGCCCTTGGGGGCGGCCTTCAGCCAGTTGCGCAACGACCTGCTCAACTCGCACGAGCAGGCGTTGCAGCACATCACCCGCAGTGAGGAAACGTCCCGCGACCGCGCACTGCTGATCAGCGGCCTGCTTGGCCTGATGGGCCTGGCCGTGCTGGTGCTGGGCTTCATCACAGCGCACAACATCGCCCGGCGCTTCGGCCAGCCCATCGAGGCGCTGGCCAAGGCCGCCGACCAACTGGGGCAAGGCAACTTCGACGTAACCCTGCCCGTCACCCAGGCCACCGAGCTGAACCAGCTGACCCGGCGCTTCGGGCTGATGGCCGATGCCCTGCGCAAGCATCAGGCGACCAACGTCGACGAACTGCTCGCGGGCCAGCAGCGCCTGCAAGCGGTGCTCGACAGCATCGACGACGGCCTGCTGATCATCGACCGCCAGGGCCGCCTGGAGCACCTCAACCCGGTAGCCCAGCGCCAGTTGGGCTGGGACCACGGCCGCCTCGGCGCGAGCCTGGCCGAAGCGCTGCAACGCCCGGAGCTGGAGCAGCAACTGCGCCAGGTGCTGCGGGGCGGCAGCCTGGATCGCCCGCCCGACGACCTGAGCCTGGAGGTGGACGAAGAAAGCCGTTTGCTGACCTACAGCCTGACCCCGGTCAGCCACCCGCAAGGGCCGATCCTCGGCGCGGTGATGGTGCTGCACGATGTCACCGAACAGCGCGCCTTCGAGCGGGTACGCAGCGAGTTCGTGTTGCGCGCCTCCCACGAACTGCGCACCCCGGTCACCGGCATGCACATGGCCTTCGGCCTGCTGCGCGAGCGGGTCAGCTTCCCGGCCGAGGCCCGTGAACATGACCTGCTTGAGACCATCGGCGAGGAGATGCAGCGCCTCACCCAACTGATCAACGACCTGCTCAACTTCTCCCGCTACCAGAGCGGCCTGCAAAAGCTGGAGCTGGCGCCCTGCGCACTGGACGATTTGTTCGAACGCGCCCAGGCCCGCTTTGCCGAGCAGGCTGCGGCAAAACAGATCGAGCTGATTCGCGAACTGGAACCGCCGCTGCCGCGGATCCAGGCCGATGTCGCCCAGCTCGACCGGGTGCTGGATAACCTGCTGCACAACGCCATCCGCCATACCGCCAACGGCGGGCATATCCGCCTGCATGCTCGGCGGCACGCGGAGCGGGTGATCGTCAGCGTCGAGGACAACGGCGAAGGCATCGCCTATGGCCAGCAGGGGCGGATCTTCGAGCCGTTCGTGCAGGTCGGGCGCAAGAAAGGCGGAGCCGGCCTGGGCCTGGCGCTGTGCAAGGAGATCGTGCAGTTGCATGGCGGGCGCATGGGAGTGTTCTCACGGCCGGGGCAGGGGACACAGTTCTACATGGCGTTGCCGGTTTGAGTGCAGCGCCGGCCTGAACGCTTGAGCTTGGCTCACCGGCCACATCGCCGGCAAGCCGACTCCCACAAGGATCACCGTAGCCCCTGTGGGAGCTGGCTTGCCAGCGATGGGGCCTCAAGCGCAGCAAAACGTTCAAGGCTCATCATCGATCCGCCGTCCCGCCACCCGCCGCCCGCGGGTGATCAACTCGGCGAACTGGCGAGCATTGAGCGGGTGAGCGAACAGCCAACCCTGGCCATAATTGACCCCTTCGCTGCTGAGGAACTGCGCCTGGTCCTCGCACTCGATACCCTCGGCAATCACCCGCAGGTGCAGGTCATGGGCCATGCGGATGATGTGCGGGGCCACGCCACTGCTGGCGGCGTCGTGGCCAAGGGCGTCGATGAACGCCTTGTCGATTTTCAGGCAGTCCACCGGCAGGGTCTGCAAGTAGGCCAGGCTGCAATAGCCGGTACCGAAATCATCGATCAGCACCTGATGCCCTTCCGTACGCAACGCCTGGAGGTTGTCCCGGGCTACCACCACATCGATCAACCCGCGCTCGGTCACCTCGAAGGCGATCTGGTTGGCGGCCACCCGATGCTGCGCCAGCAGCCGCGCGGCCACCCGGCCGATGCGCGGTTCCATGACATCACAGGCCGCCAGGTTCACCGAGATGTACAGGTGGCGGTTGGCGCGCAGCAGCTGGCCGAGCTGTTCAAGCACCCGCTGCAGGACAAAATCGGTGATCTGGCGGATCTGCCCGGTATTTTCCGCCAGCGGGATGAACAGCTCCGGGCTGGTCAGGCTGCCGTCCGGGCGTCGCCAGCGGATCAGCGCCTCGGCCCCCACGCAGCGGCGGCTGTCCAGTTCGATGATCGGCTGGTACAGCACCTGCAGCTCGCCCCGGCGCAAGGCTTGCTGCAGCTCGGAGCTCATCGAGCGGCGCTGCTGGATCAGTTGCAGCACCAGCCAGCCGATGCAGCAGGCCAGCACCAGGCTGCCCGGGAACAGCAGCCAGAGCAGCCCGTTGAGTTTGAGCGGCAGGCTGGCCCGCGGGGCGATCAGCACCAACTGGTAGTCGGGCGACTTGGTGGCCATGCGATAGACCAGCCGATCATGCAGTTCCAGCAACGACTTGTGCGACGGCGGCGGCCAGTCCGCCGTGGGCGGCCAGGCCTGCGGCGGGCCGAGCACCGGGATCGCGCGATTGCCGCGGTCAAGCACCACCAGCAGGCTGCCGCCCGGCGGCAGGTCGACCACATCGCTCAGATGACCGCGCGAGGTCGACACCAGGAAATTGCCACGGCCAAGCATCAGGGCAGCCAGGTTTTCATTGGGTTCGGTGGTGGTGTTGAGCCAATAGCTGTAGGTCGGCCCTTCTATATCCGGCGCGCGCAAGGGCTCGATGACCCGCTCGCCGCCGCGGTTGGAGCAGGCCGACTGGCCATCGGCATAGGCCGCCTCGTAGATGAACCGCGACTTCAGCGCCACCTGCTGCAGCAGGGCCTGCATGGGCGGGCCACAGCCGCGCAGCGATTGCGACTGCAATTGGTCGACCCCTTCGCGCAACTGGCCGAACACCTGCTCCAGCCGTTCGAGAAAGCGCTCGCCACGGGCATTCATCTGTGCGCTTTCACTGTCCTTCATCTGCTGCAGGGTCACACCGACACTGGCGGCCAACAGCAGCGCAGCGCTGCCCAAGGCCGCGAGCACTGCGAGCAGCCAAGGGTGGTGAAAAAATTGACGCACTGAGGCGTTAGGGGCAGGCATGCGCGGCATCCAGTTGAATACCAAAGGTATAGCAACTGAATGCGTCGCCAGCTTTGCCGTTCGGAAGACGGCGCCGCCAAGCAGCCCCCACAAGGTTCAACGTTTGCGGTTGAGCACCTGGAGCATGGCGGCAGTCTGCGCATCCGGCTGGCCGTCGAAACGCTGCGGGCGGAAGCGCATCTGGAACGCCGCGATGACGTGGCGCGTGGCCACATCGAGCTCGCCGGTCTGGTCGATGGCATAGCCGAAACGCGCGAGTTGCTGCTGGTACCAGGCGACGGTCGGCGGGTTGGCTTCGAAGTAGGCCTGTTGCCGTGCCACCGAAGCGGCGGCCGGCCAGATGCCCAACCCGGCATCGGCCAGGCGCTTCCAGGGGAACAGCGGCCCTGGGTCGAGCTTGCGCAGGGGGGCGATGTCGCTGTGACCGATGATATGGCGTGGGTCGATATTGTTACGTTTGACGATGTCCTTGAGCAGGGCGATCAGCGCCTGCACCTGGGCTTCGCTGTAAGGGTGCCAGACCCGGCCAGCCGGTGTGTCGGTGTAGCCCGGGTTGACGATCTCGATGCCGATGGAGCTGGAATTGAGCCAGGTACGGCCTTGCCACTGGCTGTCGCCGGCATGCCAGGCACGACGGTTTTCGTCGACCAGTTGGTAAACCGTGGCCGGGCCATCGCCGATCAGGTAGTGGCTGCTGACCTCGCCGTGGGTCAACAACGCCAGCGAGCGCTCCAGCGAAGCGTTGGTGTAATGCACGATTACGAACTGGATGCGGCTGTCCTGGTTGACCGAGGGGTGGCTGCGGTCGATGCGCAGGCCGCTGGAACAACCGGCCAGGGCCAGCAGGAGCAGGGTGGTGATGAGTGTTTTCATTGCAGGGAGCACGTCATGATGAGCGACAACAGCGCTACAGTATAACGTGCTCCTGATCTGGCGTGAGCCGGTATACATTTATGCCTGCTCGACGCGATTGCGCCCTTTGTCCTTGGCCCGATACAGGGCTTCGTCCGCGCGCTTGAGCACCTGGTCGCCACGCTCGCCGGGGCGGAAGGCGCTGAGGCCGATGGACGTGGTGATCACCACCCGCTCGCCCTTGAAGTGGAACGGGCAGGCTTCGATCGCCGCACGCAGTGCTTCTGCCACCTGCGCTGCTGCGGGTGGTGAAGTTTGCGGCAACAGCAGGACGAATTCCTCACCGCCGAAGCGGGCGATGAAGTCCCGGCCACGTAGGCGTTTGCGCAGCTGGTCGGCGACGATCTTGAGCACTTTGTCGCCCGCCAGGTGGCCATAGCCATCATTGATGCGCTTGAAGTGATCGAGGTCGAGGATGGCCATCGCCAGGTGGCCGCCGTTTTCATGCCAGTCGAGCACTTCCTGTTCGACCCGCTCGGACCAGGCCGCGCGATTGGGCAGGCCGGTCAGCGGGTCGATCATCGCTTTCTGCCGCTGCTCTTCAAGGTGCTCGCGGTAACCCAAGGCCTCCTGCTCCATGCTCGCCACACGCTCGGCCAACCCATGCAGGCGCCCGGCCAGCTCCTGCTCGCGACGGTCACGCTCGTGCTGGTGGTCGTCCATGGTCAGCAGCAGCCCTTCCAGGCGGCCTTCCAGGATGTGCTTGAGGCTGTCGACATCGGCGGCACCTTGCACGCTGCTCTGCAGGCCGTCGACCTGCTCGCGCAGCTGGCTGTCCAGCTCGCGGGCAACGGAACTGTTGTCGGCATGGCCGGTACTGGCTTCGTGCAAATGGCTCTGGAAGCCTTCCAGGCGTTCGTTGAGCTGTTGCAGGTAGGCTTCGAACTCGTGCTGGCCGCTGTCGGTAATGGCCAGCATCAGCACCGCCAGGTCATCCAGCACCGGGATCAGTTCATACCAGTTGAGGCCGCGCGCCACACGCTCGCGCATCTCCAGGGCCTGAGCCTTGTGGCGCTCGGGCAGGCTGAGGTCGTCGAGCAGGCCGATCAAGGTCTGCTCGATATGGGCGGCCACCTGGCTGTAGGGTGGCTCGACTGCGTCGGGCAGGGCATACGGGCCGTCTTCGCCGGCCAGCTCTTCGAGTGTCTGTACTGGTGATGGCTGGGTGACTTCGGGCACTACCTCGGCAGGCGATGGCGCAGGCTCGTCAGATAATGGCGCAGGCTCGGTCGCCTGCTGCTCGATGACCGGCGTCTCGGGTTGAGGCTCAGGCTCGGCTTGCGGCCGGGGTGCCGAGTAAATTTCTTCGACGGCTTCAACCAGTACCGGGCCCGATACCTCGATTATCGGCTCCTGCTGTGGGGCGGGTACGCTGGCCGCAAGCGGATGGAGCTCGTCGGCATCCTGCGGTTGCGTATCCGGCTCGGCAACCAGGCTCGCACTTTCCTCAGGCAGAGCGAGTTGTGGCGCAGATTGTGGCGCAGGCTGCAGCTCACCCTGCGCTTCATCGCGGCCACCGAACAGGCGCTGCAGCAAACCCGGGCGGGCCTCATCGTCCGGCTTTTGCACCGCACTCAAGGCTCGCCCTTGCAGACCGCTGAGCTCACCCAGCAGCGGCGGCAGTTCGCGGGACTGGCTGACGCCGCCGTCGAGCTTTTTCGCCAGTTTCTTCAGGGGCCGCGACACTTCACCTGGGAGCGGCAAGGCCTGCAGTTGGCTGACCAGTGCCGTCAGCGCGTCGCTGACCTGGTTCATGCGGGTTTCCCGACGCTGCTCGGAATCGAGCACGGCCTTTTCCAGGCGAGGGATCAACCCGGCGAGCCCGGCGTCCATGTTGTCGCTGCGGATGACTTCGCGCATTTCCTTCATGCACTGGTCGACGATCTTGTCGCTACCTTCCGCTGCCAGGGTGCTGCGCACCAGGCCACGACGCAACAGGTCGAGCCGAGCGTCCCAACGCCGCTCGAGCTTTTCCTGCTGTTCGATGCTTTTAAGGTATTTTTCTTTCCAGCGCTCGGCTTCTTCGCTCATGCCTGAATCCGCAAAGGGTGATCGCATCTAGCCCTGTGATGACTGGATTTCGGCACAAGTCCCCAACACTTGAACGCGCCGATCACATACGCAGGCCTAGCTCAGGACCGGCAGCGTATCCACAGTCAGGGCATCAGGCAATCGGATCTCGACGGCGACGGGCAGGTGATCGGAAATCGGTTGTGCCAGCACCTCGACCCGTTCCAGGGTGAGGCTCGGGCTGAGCAGGATGTGGTCGAGGCAGCGCTGTGGCCGCCAGCTCGGGAAGGTGGCCTCGACCTGGGGGGCGATCAGGCCCAGATCGCGCAACGGCGAGTGTTCGAGCAGGTCGGTGGCGTGGGTGTTCATGTCACCCATGAGGATCTGATGCCGGTAGCCGCCGATCAGCTCACGAATGTAGGCCAGTTGGCGGGCGCGGGTCTTGGCACCCAGCGCCAGGTGCATCATCACCACGATCAGCGCGTCGTCACCTTCGCCGAAGCGCACAAGGATCGCACCGCGTCCGGCCGGGCCGGGCAGCGGGTGGTCTTCCAGGTGCTGGGGCTTCAGGCGGCTGAGTACGCCGTTGCTGTGCTGGGCGAAACGCCCGAGGTTGCGGTTGAGCTGCTGGTACCAGTAGGGGAAGGCGCCCAGCTGGGCAAGGTGCTCCACCTGGTTGACGTAGCCTGAGCGCAGGCTGCCGCCATCGGCCTCTTGCAGGGCCACCAGGTCGAAATCGCCCAGCAGGTCACCGATTTTCTGCAGGTTGCCCGCTCGCCCGGTATGCGGCAGCAGGTGCTGCCAGCTGCGGGTCAGGTAATGACGGTAACGCTCGGTGCTGATGCCGACCTGGATGTTGAAACTGAGCAGCCGCAGGCGCCCATCCTCCGGCAGGCCAGAGGCCTGCAGGTGATGTTCGTTGACCTGCGGCTGGTGCAGGCCGACGCCACGGGTGGGGCGCAAGCGAGCCATGGGGTACGCCGCTTACTTAGCGGCGCGCTCCTTGTCGATCAACTGGTCGGCAACGTTCAGTACGCCTTCCGGACCACCTGCGGTGCCCAGGTCGAAGCGGTACTTACCGTTGACCACCATGCTTGGCACGCCGGTGATTTCGTACTTCTTGGCCAGTTCTTTGGCCTGGTTGACCTGGCCCTTGATGGCGAAGGAGTTGAAGGTGGCAAGGAACTTGTCCTTGTCCACGCCCTGGGTAGCCAGGAAGTCGGCCATGTCTTGCGGGTCGGTCAGGCGCTTGCGCTGGTTCTGGATGGCATCAAAGACCGCGGCATGCACCTTGTGCTCGACGCCCATGGCTTCGAGGGTCAGGAACATCTGGCCGTGGGCATCCCACGGGCCGCCGAACATGGCGGGGACGCGCTTGAAGTTGACGTCCTTGGGCAGCTTCTCGGCCCAGGGGTTGATCACAGGTTCAAAGTGGTAGCAGTGCGGGCAGCCGTACCAGAACAGCTCGACCACTTCGATCTTGCCCGGCACGGACACGGGGACGGGGTTGCTCAGCTCGATATATTCCTTGCCGGCGGTGGCAGGCTCCGCGGCCTGTACGGCGGTCATACCGAACACGCTGGCGGCGACCAGCGCAGCGCTGAGAATCAGTTTACGCATGCTTTACTCCTGAGCAGTCTTTGGTCGCCTCGACGCGACCTGTCTGGGACAGGCCGGGAAGGGCGTGAGTTCTGTAGTGTACGACCCTGAACGAAAAAAAGGGCAGCACGGGCTGCCCTTTCATCTTTGTCGCACAGCATTAACCCATTGTTAACGCTGGGGGCTGAGTACTTTTACCGGCCTCATCGCCGGCAAGCCGGCTCCCACCCTGACCGTACATGCCCATGCCATGCGCTAAGGCTGTGGGAGCTGGCTTGCCAGCGATGAGGCCAGGACATGCAAACAAGACAGTTGCTCCCACAGGGTCAGTGCAGCCCCTGAATGTAGCTGGAGAGTGCCTCGATATCCTTGTTGCTCAGCTTGCCGGCGATAGTGCGCATGGTCATCGCGTCGCCGTCGTTGGTGCGGTTGCCTTCACGGAAATCCGTGAGCTGCTTGGTCACGTACTGCGAGTGCTGGCCACCGAGGTGCGGGAAGCCGGCCAGGGCGATGCCTGCGCCGTTGGGCGAGTGGCAGCCGGTACAGGCGGGCATGCCTTTCTCCAGGTCGCCGCCGTTGAACAACGCGCGGCCACGCTCCACCAGTTTAGGGTCGGCGGCACCGACACTGCCTTTCTGGCTGGAGAAGTACGCGGCGATATCGGCCAGGTCCTGGTCGCTGAAGTTGGCGAGCATGCCCGTCATTTCCAGCACGGTACGCTTGCCGGCCTTGATATCGTGCAGCTGTTTTTCGAGATAACGTTCGCCTTGGCCGGCGAGTTTCGGGAAGTTCGGCGCCAGGCTGTTGCCGTCGGGGTTGTGGCAGGCGCCACAGACGGCCGTCTTGGCCTGGCCAGCGGCAGCATCGCCTTTGATGGGTTCGGCAGCAGTGGCCGCACCCGCGACACCCATGGTCAACAGCAGACTCACGACTAGTTTGTTCATCAGCTAATCCAACACGGCTAAGGGTGAAATGTTATGTATCGGGACTGCCGCTCATCCAAAGGATGACCAATCGGTAGTCCTCGGCACTGCAGTCCATGCACAATCCACGCGGCGGCATAGCCTTGAAACCCTGTGTAACATGCGCCACCAGTTGCGCCATGCCTTGCGCCAGCCTTGGCTCCCAGGCCGCCCGGTCACCCCGTTTGGGGGCCTGTGGCAACTGTCCGGCGTGACAGGCCGCACACGTGCGGTTGTACAACGCCTCGGGATCCTGTGTAGCCTGTGCGCTGAAATACGGCAGGAACATACCGACAGCAAGCAGCCATTTCGCCATGCGGAACGACCTGACAGGGTTGGGGGCCGCGCTGCGTTCTGTTGCGCGAGCTATTGTTCGGCACCCCATGCCCGTTCTCCTTCGCTGGGAGAATGAGCACACAAAAACTGGGGCATTATATACTTCCGTCATCCAAACGGAAACGACACCGCTTGCCGCGCCTGGGCCAACCGTTCCAGTGCCGGGCAACACCCACATCGGATATCCCATGCAAGTCAAGAACCCCATCCTCGGCCTCTGCCAGAAAGCCACCTTCGCCCTCAGCGCCGCCAAGGTCGAACAATGCCCTGAAGACCAGGGTTACGAGGTGGCCTTCGCTGGCCGTTCCAACGCCGGCAAATCCAGCGCCCTCAACACCCTGACCCATGCCAGCCTGGCGCGGACTTCCAAGACCCCAGGCCGCACCCAGCTTTTGAATTTCTTCAGTCTGGACGATGAACGGCGTTTGGTCGACCTGCCGGGCTACGGTTATGCAAAAGTGCCGATCCCGCTCAAGCAGCACTGGCAAAAGCACCTGGAAGCCTACCTGGGCAGCCGCGAGTGCCTGCGCGGGGTGATCCTGATGATGGATGTGCGCCATCCGATGACCGACTTCGACAAGATGATGCTCGACTGGGCCAAGGCCAGCGGCATGCCCATGCACATCCTGTTGACCAAGGCCGACAAGCTGACCCACGGTGCCGGCAAGAACACCCTGCTCAAGGTGCAGTCGGAAATTCGCAAGGGCTGGGGCGACAGCACCACCATCCAGCTGTTCTCGGCGCCCAAGCGCCTGGGGCTGGAAGAGGCATATCGCGTGCTGGCGGACTGGATGGGGCTGGAAGACAAGCCGGTGGCCTGAGGCGGTACCCGCTTTTGTAGGAGCAACTGTCTTGCTCAACTGCTAAAGCTAGCGCGATCCCTGTGGGAGCGGGCTTGCCCCGCGAACACGGGCGAAGCCCGTGCCACCCTGTGCGGTGCCCCGAATCGCAGGCAAAAAAAACCCCGGACTTCGTATGGGGAGGGGGAAGTTCGGGGTCCAAGTCCGGACCGCTAGGGCGGGGTCCAGATATCTGCCAACACTTAACACAACATAGGAGCATCGAAAGGCTTCACCAGCCATTCAGTTACTCTGAGTGGCGGTTCACCGGATTAGTTCCGAGGCCCTCAAAACTATTTGAAATAGTTTCATGAACCAGCCGATCTAAGGCCAGGACCCGCGACACCACGCCGCAGATCCTACACAGCTTTCACGCCGCGTTTAGTGAGCTTCGTCCCAATTCGAACCGACGCCCACTTCCACCAGCAACGGCACGTCCAGCTCGGCGGCGCCACTCATGTAGCCGCGAATTTCATCTTTGACCTGTTCCACCAGGTCCTCGCGCACTTCCAGCACCAGTTCGTCGTGCACCTGCAAGATCACCCGCGCATCCAGCCCGCTGTCGGTCAGCCAGTTGTCCACAGCCACCATGGCGCGCTTGATGATGTCCGCCGCCGTGCCCTGCATCGGCGCGTTGATCGCGGTACGTTCGGCGCCTTTGCGCAGGGCCGGGTTCTTGGCGTTGATGTCCGCCAGGTACAGGCGGCGGCCGAACAAGGTTTCGACGAAGCCCTGCTCGGCCGCCTGGGCGCGGGTGCGCTCCATGTAGGCCAGCACGCCCGGGTAACGGGCGAAGTAACGATCGATGTAGTCCTGGGACTGTTTGCGGTCGACACCGATCTGCTTGGCCAGGCCGAATGCGCTCATGCCGTAGATCAACCCAAAGTTGATCGCCTTGGCGCTGCGGCGCTGGTCGGTGGTGACTTGATCCAGGGCCACGCCGAAAACTTCGGCGGCGGTGGCGCGGTGCACGTCCAGGTCATTGCGGAACGCGTGCAGCAGCCCTTCGTCCTTGGCCAGGTGGGCCATGATGCGCAGCTCGATCTGCGAATAGTCCGCCGCCAGCAGCTTGTAGCCGGGGCTTGCGACAAAGGCCTGGCGGATGCGTCGGCCTTCGGCGGTGCGCACCGGAATGTTCTGCAGGTTCGGGTCACTGGACGACAGACGCCCGGTAGCGGCGACTGCCTGCTGGTAAGAGGTATGGATACGCCCTGTACGCGGGTTGATCTGCCCTGGCAGCTTGTCGGTGTAGGTGCTCTTGAGTTTGCTCAGGCTGCGGTACTGCATCAGCACCTTGGGCAGCGGGAAACCTTGCTCGGCCAAGTCGTCCAGTACGGCTTCGGCGGTGGAGGGCTGGCCCTTGGCGGTCTTGCTCAATACCGGCATGCCCAGCTTGTCATAGAGGATCACCCCCAGTTGCTTGGGCGAGCCAAGGTTGAATTCCTCGCCGGCCAGCTCGAACGCCTCGCGCTCCAGCTCGACCATCTTCGCCCCCAGTTCACCGCTCTGCACCCCCAGCAGCGCGGCATCGACCAACGCGCCCTGGCGCTCGATCTTCGCCAGCACCGGTACCAGCGGCATCTCGATGTCCATCAGCACCGGCAGCACGCTCGGCGTTTCGGCCAGCCGCGCCTGCAACGCATGGTGCAGGCGCAGGGTAATGTCGGCGTCCTCGGCGGCGTAAGGGCCGGCCTTCTCCAGCGGGATCTGGTTGAAGGTCAGCTGCTTGGCGCCCTTGCCGGCGATGTCTTCGAAGCTGATGGTGGTGTGATCCAGGTACTTCTGCGCCAGGCTATCCATGTCGTGACGGCTGGCGGTGGAGTTGAGCACGTAGGACTCGAGCATGGTGTCGTAGGCCACGCCGCGCATCTGGATGGCCGGGCTGCCGTTGGCCAGGATGTTGATGTCGTACTTGGCGTTCTGGCCGACCTTGCCTTTGGCCGGGTCTTCCAGCAGCGGCTTGAGCTTTTGCAGCACCGCCTCGCGGTCCAGCTGGGCAGGCGCGCCTTCATAGTCGTGGGCCAGGGGCACGTAGGCGGCCACATTGGGCTCGATGGCGAACGACAGGCCGACCAGTTGCGCCTTCTGCGCATCCAGGCCCGTGGTTTCGGTGTCGAAGGCGAACAGCGGTGCCTGGCGCAGCTTCTCCAGCCAGGCATCGAAGCGCGCCTGGTCAAGGATGGTTTCGTACTGCGGCTCGACCTTGGCCGCAGGTGCCTCGACAACACTGGCAGAGCCAGTGACGGCGCCCTTGGGAGCAGCCTGGGCAGCATCACGCTGCACCTCGGCGACCCAGCTTTTGAACTCCATCTCGGTGTACAGCGCCAGCAGCGCTTCGCGGTCCGGCTCGCCGCAGACCAGGGCGTCAACCTCGACATCCAGCTCCACATCGCACTTGATGGTGGCCAGCTCGTAGGAAAGGAAGGCCGCGTCGCGATGCTCCTCAAGCTTGGCAGCCAGGGTCTTGGCCCCGCGAATGGCCAGGCCCGCGACCTTTTCCAGGTTCTGGTATACATCGCTCAGCCCGCCACCGATACCGGTCAGCAGGCCCACAGCGGTCTTTTCGCCAACACCTGGCACGCCGGGGATGTTGTCGACCTTGTCACCCATCAGGGCAAGGAAGTCGATGATGTGTTCGGGACCGACGCCAAACTTCTCGTGCACGCCAGCCACGTCCAGCACGCTACCGGTCATGGTGTTGACCAGCGTAACGTGGCCGTCCACCAGCTGGGCCATGTCCTTGTCGCCGGTCGAAATGATCACCGGCCGGCCAGCGGCCGCACTGCTGCGGGCCAGGGTGCCGATCACGTCGTCGGCCTCCACACCCTCGACACACAGCAGCGGATAGCCCAGGGCTCGCACGCTGGCGTGCAGCGGCTCGACCTGCACCCGCAGGTCGTCGGGCATGCTTGGGCGGTTGGCCTTGTACTCGGCGAACATGGCGTCGCGGAATGTCCCGCCCTTGGCATCGAACACCACCGCGAACAGGCTGTCCGGGTATTGCTTGCGCAGGCTCTTGAGCATGTTCAGCACGCCCTTGACCGCGCCGGTGGGCAGGCCTTTGGAAGTGGTCAACGGCGGCAGCGCGTGGAAGGCACGGTAGAGGTAGGAGGAACCGTCCACCAGGACGAGGGGCGCTTGGCTCATGAGGAGAATCAACCTTTTCGACGGGTCCGGCGCTAGAATAGCCAGAATCATTGACGACAAAGGGACTAGGTTATCATGCGTACATTGAATCGCCTGTTAGTGCTCGGCCTGTTGGCAACCATGCCAGTCGTCACCCTGGCGGCGGACGACGCCCCATCGGCAGATCCCGATGTGACCATTCGCACGGAAGGCGACAAAACCATCCAGGAATACCGGCAGAACGGCTTCCTGTATGCGATCAAGATCACGCCGAAAAACGGCAAGCCTTATTTCCTGGTACGCGCGGATGGCACCGATGCCAACTTCATTCGTTCCGACCAGCCGGACATGCTGATCCCGGCCTGGAAGATCTTCGAGTGGTAAGCCAGTAACGCGTATCGTTCTTATCAACCAGGCACTTCCCGGCGGAAGTGCCCGCATGGGCAATTTTTCAACATGTCAGTCTTCACCCCTGTGTCCCGGCCTGAGCTGGAAACCTTTCTGGCGCCCTACGAGCTGGGCCGTCTGCTCGACTTCCAGGGCATTGCCGCCGGCACCGAGAACAGCAATTTCTTCGTCAGCCTGGAACAAGGGGAATACGTACTGACACTGGTCGAGCGTGGGCCGGTGGAAGACATGCCGTTCTTCATCGAGCTGCTCGATGTGCTGCACACAGCCGACATGCCCGTGCCCTATGCCCTGCGTGATCGTGACGGCAATGGCCTGCGCGAGCTGTGCGGCAAGCCGGCACTGCTGCAGCCGCGGCTGTCGGGCAAGCACGTGAAAGCGCCGAACAACCAGCACTGCGCCCAGGTCGGTGAGTTGCTCGCGCATATCCACCTGGCAACCCGCGAGCACATCATCGAGCGCCGTACCGACCGTGGCCTGGACTGGATGCTGGCGTCCGGTGCCGAGCTGCTGCCGGGATTGAACCCCGAGCAGGCACAACTGCTGCAACCGGCGCTGGACGAAATCACCGCGCACAAGGCTCAGATCCTCGCCTTGCCCAAGGCCAACCTGCACGCCGACCTGTTCCGCGACAACGTGATGTTCGAAGGCACTCACCTGACCGGTGTGATCGACTTCTACAACGCCTGCTCCGGGCCGATGCTGTATGACATCGCCATCACCGTGAACGACTGGTGCCTGGACGAGCACAGCGGCATCGACCTGCCCCGCGCCCAGGCGCTGCTGGGCGCCTATGCGGCGCTGCGGCCATTCACCGCGGCCGAAGCCGAACTGTGGCCGCAGATGCTGCGCCTGGCGTGCGTGCGCTTCTGGCTGTCACGGCTGATTGCCGCCAAGGAATTTGCCGGGATGGATGTCACCATCCATGACCCGCGGGAGTTCGAAGTGCGCCTGGCGATGCGTCAGCAGGTGGCTTTGAAGTTGCCGTTCGCTCTGTAAACCGTGGGAGCGGGCTTGCCCCGCGATGGCGGTAGCAACTTCACCATCGCTATCGCGGGGCAAGCCCGCTCCCACGAGGGTCACAGCTGCTCCAGGCACCCCGCCAGGTCTGCACCCAGCTTCTCCAGCAAGCGCTCGTAGCCCTTGGCGTCCACCGGATCGGTGCCGCCCAGGGCATCCAGCTCAGCCAGCCGCACCGGCAGCCCCGCCGTCAGCGTCTCGGCCAGGCGCGGGCGCAGCGGCGGCTCGCTGAATACACAGGTCTTGCCCACTTCCTGCAGACGCTTGCGCATCGCGGCGACGTGCTGCGCGCCCGGCTGCACTTCGGCAGCGACACTGAACACGCCGGTGTGCTTGAGGCCATAGTTGGCCTCGAAGTAATCGAACGCTTCATGGAATACGAAGTACGGCTTGCCGGCGATCCCGGCCACGCGCTGCTTGATGCGCAGGTCCAAGGCATCCAGGCGCTCGACGAACGCTTTCAGGTTGCCCTGGTAACGGGCCGCATTGGCCGGGTCAGCCGCCGCCAGGTCCCCGGCCATCTTCGTCGCGATCACCCGCGCGTTGACCGACGACAGCCACAGGTGCGCATCGAGGCTGCCCGGGCGGTGGTCATGGTCATGATCGTCATGATCGTCGTCGTGGTCGTCTTCGTCGTGAGAGTGGCTGTCCTCACCGAAATGACGCAGTTGCATGCCAGCAAGCGACTGCACGGCCACGGTCGGTTTGCCACGGCTGCCCAGCACGCGGGGCAGGAAGTTCTCCATGTCCGGGCCAATCCAGTACAAAAGGTCGGCATCGCCAACCTTGCGCACGTCAGACGGGCGCAGCGCGTAGTGATGCGGGGAGGCACCCGGCGGCAGCAGTACATCCGGGCTGCCGACACCGTCCTGCACCGCAGCGGCAATCTGTTGCAGGGGCTTGATGCTGGTCAGCACGCGCACGTCGGCCTGGGCCGAACAGGCGATGAAAGCGACAAACAGGGCAAGGAATCGGGACACGGTGGCTACTCGGCTCGTCAGAAACAGGTAACATAATAACGTCTCCATCCTGAACCGTCGCTGCCCATGTCCATCACGCCGCTGGCCCACCGCCCCCACGATCACTCCCACTGCGTACACAGCGCACTGGCCGAGGCCGACACGTTGTGCACCCGTCAGGGCCTGCGCCTGACCGCCTTGCGCCGCCGCGTGCTGGAGCTGGTGTGGCAGAGCCACAAGCCGCTGGGTGCCTACGACATCCTCGCCGTGCTCAGCGAGCAGGATGGCCGCCGTGCCGCCCCGCCGACCGTGTACCGCGCTCTCGACTTCCTGCTCGACAACGGCCTGGTGCACCGCATCGCCTCGCTCAACGCCTTCATTGGCTGCAGCCACCCCGAGCACGCGCACCAGGGCCAGTTCCTGATCTGCCGCGAGTGCCACGTGGCCATCGAGCTGGAACAGGACAGCATCAGCGACGCGATCGTCGCCAGCGCCAAGGGCGTGGGCTTCAGCGTCGAAACCCAGACCGTGGAAATCGTCGGCCTGTGCGCCAACTGCCGGGGCGCGGCATGAGCGACGCCCTGATCCGCCTTGAGCAGGTCGGCGTCAGCTTCGGTGGTGAGGCGGTGCTCGACAGCATCGACCTGGCGGTGGCACCGAAGCAGATCGTTACCCTGATCGGCCCCAACGGTGCCGGCAAGACCACCTTGGTGCGCGCCGTGCTGGGGCTGCTCAAGCCGCACCGCGGCAAGGTCTGGCGCAAGCCCAAACTGCGCATCGGCTACATGCCGCAGAAAATCCAGGTGGACCCGACGCTGCCCCTGTCGGTGCTGCGCTTCCTGCGCCTGGTGCCTGGGGTAGACCGCGCGGCAGCCTTGTCGGCGCTGCAGGAAGTCGGTGCCGAGCAGGTGATCGACAGCCCGATCCAGACCATCTCCGGCGGCGAGATGCAGCGTGTGCTGCTGGCCCGCGCCCTGCTGCGCGAGCCCGAGCTGCTGGTGCTGGACGAGCCGGTGCAGGGGGTCGACGTGGTCGGCCAGACCGAGCTGTACAACCTCATTACCCGCCTGCGCGATCGCCATGGCTGCGGCGTGCTGATGGTCAGCCACGATCTGCACCTGGTGATGAGCACCACCGACCAGGTGGTCTGCCTCAACCGCCACGTCTGCTGCTCGGGCCACCCGGAGCAGGTCAGCGGCGACCCGGCCTTCGTCGAGCTGTTCGGCCAGAACGCCAAGAGCCTGGCCGTCTACCACCACCATCACGATCACAGCCACGACCTGCACGGCGCAGTGATCGCCCCTGGCGCCCATGTTCACGGAGAGCACTGCAAGCATGGCTGATTTTCTTCTGTATGCCTTGCTTGCCGGCCTGTCGCTGGCGCTGGTGGCCGGCCCCCTCGGCTCGTTCGTGGTGTGGCGGCGCATGGCCTATTTCGGCGACACCCTGTCCCATGCCGCGCTGCTCGGCGTGGCGCTGGGCCTGGCCCTGGATGTCAGCCCGGCGCTGGCGGTGACGGTCGGCTGCCTGTTGCTGGCGATCCTGCTGGTGACGCTGCAACAGCGCCAGCCGCTGGCTTCCGACACCCTGCTCGGCATCCTCGCCCCCAGCACCCTGTCGCTGGGGCTGGTGGCGCTGAGCTTCATGCACGACGTGCGGATCGACCTGATGGCCTACCTGTTCGGTGACCTGCTGGCGATCAGCACCACCGACCTGGCCTGGATCCTCGGCGGCAGCGCGCTGGTGCTGGTGCTGCTGGCGATGTTCTGGCGCCCCTTGCTGGCCGTCACCGTGCACGAGGAGCTGGCGATGGTCGAGGGGCTGCCCGTGGCGGGCCTGCGCCTGGCGTTGATGCTGCTGATCGCCGTGGTGATCGCGGTAGCGATGAAGATTGTCGGCGTGCTGCTGATCACCTCGTTGCTGATCATCCCGGCGGCCGCGGCACAGCGTCACGCCCGCTCACCGGAGCAGATGGCCCTGGGCGCCAGCCTGCTGGGGGTCATTGCCGTGTGCGGCGGGCTGGCCATGTCCTGGTTCAAGGACACCCCCGCCGGGCCATCGATCGTGGTCTGCGCGGCGGTGCTATTCTTGCTGAGCCTGGCGTTGCCAAAGCGCTGAAAAAACAGGCTGTGAACCAACGCAGCCTGCAACCTTTTCGCAGGTTCAGGGTCAATCAGTCCTATTTTCGAGCGTGCGCACCTGGGTGTAGACTTGCTCGTTTTTTGCGCAAATAGAGAGTCGCAGGAATGAAGCCGTTCGCCTCACGTTATCTGCTTGTTGCCGCGTTTTCCCTGTTCCTGACGGCCTGCGCCAGCACGCCCGCCGAGCAGCCGGCCGCGCCTGCCCAACCGGATGCCTGGCAGCAGCTGGAGCAGAACATTGCCAGCAATGAGCTGGCCACCGCCGAAGATCAACTGGCCGCCCTGCAGGTCCAGGCACCCGACGATGCGCGCCTGGAGCCCCACCAGCGTCAGCTGGCCGAAGCCTATCTGCGCCGCAGCCAGATCGTCCTGCAGAAAGGCGATGTGAATGCCGCCGCCACCGCGCTGGCTCGCGCCCGTGCACTGATGCCGCAAGCACCAGCCGTGACCGGTGGCGACACCATGGCCCAGGCACGCAAGGCCGAGCTGGAAAAAGCCGAGGCTGCCCTCATGGCCGCCGCGGCACAACCCAAGGCCCGGCTGCTCGATCCGACTGCCCCGAGCACCGTGGTCGCCCTGAAGACCACCGACAGCCGCGCCCTGCGCCGCCAGCTCGATGACATCGCCGCCGACGTGGTGAATTTCCACTGCGACGTGGTGTTCCAGGTGCCCCGCACCGAGGATGCGCCCTGGCTCAAGACGCTGCTGCACAAGCGCGTGCACAAGCTCGACAGTGGCTTCGTGCTGAACCAGAAGCACGAGATCCAGCGTTCGCTGCCGGCGCAGGTGGTATTGATCCCCCATCAGCAGTGAACCAATCGCGGGGCAAGTCGCATCGGCGCACCGCCGCTCCCACGCTAGGTTGCGTGGGAGCGGGCTTGCCCCGCGATGTTTTTCCTAGGCCGGCACAACTTCGGCAGCCGCCTCCCGCCCCCACACCCTGTGCCCTTCAACAGCCTTGAAGAACTGCTCGAATACCTTCTGCTGATCCCCCAGCAACAACCCCGCATCCTCCTTCAACCCCAAGGTGCTCAACAGCAGCTTGCCGTCCACGGCCAACCCCATGGGCTTGAGGTGCTTGTAAGCCTCCAGCAGAAAATGCCTGGCCACGCCGCTGCCCAGCAGCGCTTCAAGCGCAGCCTTGCCCGCCGGCACCCACACCCCGTCAAACATCACCGACGGCATGCCCTCCATGGCAGCATCCACCGGCAACAGCTGGCCATCAGTGGTCTTTACCGGCGCCGAAGTCGGGCCCAGCAACATGGGCCGGGCACTCCGCGCCTCCAGGGCCTTGACGACCTTGTCGACGCTCGCGCCATCCACGCCATTGGCCACCAGCACCGCGACCTTGCGCCCCTTGATACCGATGCTCCCCGGCTGGTTCATCTGGCTCAAAGCCTTTGACTGCGCGGGCTTGCTGGCTTTTACCTTGACCGTCCCCGCCTTGGGCGCTGGCAGCCCGAGGTTGCTTGCCACCGCCGCTGCCAGCTTCAGATCGATGTTGGCGAGTATGTCGTTCACCTCCCGCACCCGAATCGCTTCACGCTCCACCTTGCCCAGCTCGAAGCTGTAGGCCTTGATGATGTGCTGCTGCTCGCTCGCGCTCATGCTCTGGAAGAACAGCCGGGCCTGGGAGAAGTGGTCAGCGAATGACGCGCTGCGTTGGCGGATCTTGTTCGCGTCAATGCGCTCCTCATAGCTCTCGAAGCCACCTTGCTGCGCAGCGGGCGGCGTCTCTTTCGGCCAGCCAGCATCGACGCTGTTCGGCTCGTAGGCGGCGCGGCCCTTGTCGAGGGTCATGCGGTGCATGGCATCGCGCTGGCTGCTGTGGTTGGGCGCGATTGGCCGGTTGATCGGAATTTCGTGGAAATTCGGCCCACCGAGGCGGCTGATCTGCGTGTCGGTGTAGGAGAACAGCCGGCCCTGCAGCAACGGGTCGTTGCTGAAATCGATGCCCGGCACGATATGCCCAGGGCAAAAGGCAACCTGCTCCACCTCGGCAAAGAAGTTGTCCGGGTTGCGATCGAGCACCATCTTGCCCAGCGGGGTCACCGGCACCAACTCCTCAGGGATCAGCTTCGTCGGGTCGAGCAGGTCGAAGTCGAACTTGTGTTCATCGGCCTCGGGAATGACCTGCACGCCCAGCTCCCACTCGGGGCAATTACCGGTCTCGATGGCTTCCCACAGGTCGCGGCGATGGTAATCGGCATCTTTGCCGGCCAGCTTCTGCGCCTCGTCCCACAGCAGCGAATGCACGCCCTGGCGAGGCTTCCAGTGGAATTTGACGAAGCTGGCCACGCCGTCGGCATTGACCAGGCGGAAAGTGTGCACGCCAAAGCCTTCCATCATTCGCAAGCTACGCGGGATGGCGCGGTCGGACATGGCCCAGATGACCATGTGCGCCGACTCCGGCACCAGCGAAACGAAATCCCAGAACGTGTCATGGGCCGAGCCGCCGGTGGGTATCTCGTTGTGCGGCTCGGGCTTCACGGCGTGCACGAAGTCGGGGAACTTGATCGCATCCTGGATGAAGAACACCGGCATGTTGTTGCCAACCAGGTCGAAGTTGCCTTCATCGGTGTAGAACTTCACCGCAAAGCCGCGCACATCACGCACGGTATCGCCCGAACCGCGCGGCCCCTGCACCGTGGAAAAACGCACGAACACCGGGGTGATCTTCTCCGGGTCCTGCAGGAAGCCGGCCTTGGTCAGTTCGGCATGGCAGCCATAGCTTTGAAAGTAGCCATGGGCGCCGACGCCCCGCGCGTGGACGATTCGTTCGGGGATGCGCTCATGATCGAAGTGGGTGATCTTCTCGCGCATGATGAAGTCTTCAAGCAGCGACGGCCCGCGCGCGCCAGCCTTGAGGCTATTCTGGTTGTCGGCGACCTTGACGCCCTGGTTGGTGCGCAGCGCCTGCCCTGTGGCATCACTGCGAAACGTTTCCAGGCTCTGCAACTTGGCATTGGTATTGGCCCGGTCGGGGGTATCGGTGCCCGCCACCTGGCTTTGCCGTGGCTGTGGCGCTTTCTTGCTGGCCATGTTCGGCTCTCCTCATCAGTCATCAGGCTGCCCGTACGGGCTTGTTCAAGTAGTGACTGGGAGGCCTTGGCGAGCGTTCAATCAGGATTACCGGTTGTCGCGTTATGCCCAACGGATTGGACAGCTCACAAATAAATGCTAAGAACGCCTATGGGAAAAGGCTAAAATGCGCGACCCCAGCCAACCGCTGACCCAAATTCCATGCGCCCCACAAGGTTCGCTCAGTGATCGAGTTTCAAAACGTCCACAAGACCTACCGCGTCGCCGGTAGGGATATCCCGGCCCTGAACCCGACCAGCCTGACCATCGAAGATGGCCAGGTGTTCGGCCTGATCGGCCATTCCGGTGCCGGTAAAAGCACCATGCTGCGCCTGATCAACCGCCTCGAAGCGCCCAGCGGCGGCAAGATCATCGTCGACGGTGAAGACGTCACCGCCTTCGACGCCGACCAGCTGCGCCGCTTCCGCCAGCAGGTCGGGATGATCTTCCAGCACTTCAACCTGCTGGCCTCCAAGACCGTCGCCGACAACGTCGCCCTGCCGCTGGTGCTGGCGGGCGAGCTGCCCCGCGCGGCGATCGACAAGCGCGTCAGCGAGCTGCTGGCCCGCGTCGGCCTTTCGGAGCACGCGAAGAAGTACCCGGCACAGCTGTCGGGCGGGCAGAAGCAGCGCGTCGGCATTGCCCGCGCCCTGTCCACCAACCCCAAGATCCTGCTGTGCGACGAGGCCACCAGTGCCCTCGACCCGCAAACCACCGCCTCGGTGCTGCAACTGCTGGCCGAGATCAACCGCGAGCTCAAGCTGACCATCGTACTGATCACCCACGAGATGGACGTGATCCGCCGGGTCTGCGACCGCGTGGCGGTGATGGACGCCGGGCAGATCGTCGAGCACGGCCCGGTGGCCGAGGTGTTCCTGCACCCGCAGCACGCCACCACCAAGCGCTTTGTCCAGGAAGACGAGCAGATCGACGAGAACGACCAGCGCGACGACTTCGCCCATGTGCCGGGGCGCATCGTGCGCCTTACCTTCCAGGGCGATGCCACCTATGCACCGCTGCTGGGCACCGTGGCCCGCGAAACCGGGGTCGACTACAGCATCCTTGCCGGGCGCATCGACCGCATCAAGGACATCCCCTATGGCCAGCTGACCCTCGCCCTGATCGGCGGGGACATGGACGCGGCATTCGCCCGCTTCACTGCAGCTGACGTACATATGGAGGTACTGCGTTGATGGACGCCCTGAATTTCTTCGCCAACGTCGACTGGGCCGAAATCTGGCTGGCCACCGGCGACACCCTGATCATGCTGTTCACCTCGCTGCTCTTTACCGTGCTACTGGGCTTGCCTCTGGGCGTGCTGCTGTTCCTGTTCGGGCCGCGGCAGATGTTCGAGCACAAGCAGATCTATGCGGTGATGGCGACCATCGTCAACATCGTGCGCTCGCTGCCGTTCATCATCCTGCTGATCGTGATGATCCCCGCCACGGTGCTGATCACCGGCACCTCGCTGGGCGTCGCCGGGGCCATCCCGCCGCTGGTGGTTGGCACCACGCCATTCTTCGCACGCCTGGTGGAAACCGCGCTGCGCGAAGTGGACCGCGGCATCATCGAAGCGACCCAGTCGATGGGCGCCACCACCCGCCAGATCATCTTCAAGGCAGTGCTGCCTGAAGCCATGCCGGGCATCATCGCCGCCACCACCGTCACCGCCATCACCCTGGTGTCCTACACCGCCATGGCCGGTGTGGTTGGCGCCGGCGGCCTGGGTGACCTGTCGATCCGCTTCGGCTACCAGCGTTTCCAGACCGACGTGATGATCGTCACCGTGGTGCTGCTGGTCATCCTGGTTCAAGTCCTGCAGATGATCGGCGACAAACTGGTCGTGCATTTTTCCCGTAAGTAACCCCAATGGGGTCGGCCCGGCCGACCCGTTCGGGGGCCGTCGCGGCCCTCACAAGGAGTGATCAATGAAGAAGCTGCTTGCTGTTGTCGCCGCCGTCGCGGCCTTCTCGGCCCACGCCGAAACCCTGACCGTCGCCGCCACCCCGGTGCCGCACGCCGAAATCCTCAACTTCGTCAAACCGCAACTGGCGAAAGAGGGCGTGGAGCTGAAGGTCAAGGAATTCACCGACTACATCCAGCCGAACGTGCAGGTGGCCGAAAAGCGCCTGGACGCCAACTTCTTCCAGCACCAGCCGTACCTGGATGAGTTCAACAAGGCCAAGAAGACCGACCTGGTCAGCGTCGCCGGTGTGCACATCGAGCCGCTGGGCGTGTACTCGGCCAAGGTCAAGAAGCTCGACGAGCTGGCCTCCGGCGCCACCGTGGTCATCCCCAACGACGCCACCAACGGCGGCCGCGCCCTGCTGCTGCTGGACAAGGCCGGCGTGATCAAGCTCAAGGACAACAAGAACATCCTGTCGACCGTGAAAGACATCACCGGCAACGACAAGGGCCTGAAATTCCGTGAGCTGGAAGCGGCCACCATTCCGCGCGTGCTGACCCAGGTCGATGCCGCGCTGATCAACACCAACTACGCGCTGGAAGCCAAGCTCAACCCTGAAAAGGACGCGCTGGCCATCGAAGGCAGCGACTCGCCGTACGTGAACATCCTGGTTGCCCGCCCGGACAACAAAGACTCCGACGCCATGAAGAAACTGGCCGCGGCGCTGCACTCGCCTGAGGTGAAGCAGTTCATCACCGAGAAGTACAAAGGCGCTGTGGTGCCGGCGTTCTAAGCCGACCTATCGCGCTGGGCCCTTCGCGGGTAAACCCGCTCCCACAGGTTATGCGAATGACCTGTGGGAGCGGGTTTACCCGCGAAGCTTTTTGGGGCAGCACTCAATCCCGCTTGACCAGCCCCGGCAACTGCGCCACCAGCTTCTGGTTGTTGAACGGCGCACGAATGAACCCGCGCTGACGCCCATCCGGCCCCACGACCGCCAGGTTGCCGCTGTGATCCACGGTGTAGCCCGGCTTGCTGGTATCGGCCGGAATGAACGGAATGCTCAGGCCGTTGGCCAGCTTCTGGGTACCCTCGATAGTCCCCACCACCCCGACGAAATCCTTGTCGAAATAGCCCAGGTACTGCTTGAGCTGGTTCGGCGTGTCGCGGTTCGGGTCGACGCTCACCAGCACCACCTGCAGACGGTCCACCGCCTCTTTCGGCAGCTCGCTCTTCACCTGGCGCAATTGGGCGAGGGTGGTCGGGCAGATGTCCGGGCAGTAGGTGTAGCCGAAGAACAGCAGCGACCACTTGCCCTTGAGCTGGTCCAGCGCAACGGGCTGGCCATTCTGGTCGGTCATCGACACATCCGGCACGGTGCGGCTCTGCGGCAGCAGGATGATGCCGGCGTCGATCAGTTCAGTGGGGTTCAACTGACCCCGGTCACTGAGCACCTTGTTGACGGTCAGGCCCATGATCAGCGCGACCAGGGCAACAAGGATGAATACGGTTTTCTGGGTTCGGGTCATAGGTTCAGCAACAAGTAGTGGTCAACGAGCAGGGCGATGAACAGGGCGAACAGGTAGCCGATAGAGTACTTGAACGTATTGATCGCCGCGTGCGGCCGGGTGCCACGGTACAACACCCAGGCCCAGTGCAGGAAGCGCAGGCCCAGCCCCAGGGCACAGGCCAAATACAGCGGCCCACTCATGTGGATGGCATAGGGCAGCAGGCTCACGGCCAGCAAAATCAAGGTGTACAGCAGGATATGCAAGGCCGTGTAACGCTCGCCGTGGGTCACCGGCAGCATCGGAATATCCGCTTTTTCGTACTCGCTCCTGCGGTGAATGGCCAGGGCCCAGAAGTGCGGTGGGGTCCAGGCGAAGATGATCAGCACCAGCAACAGCGGTTCGGCACTCACATGCCCGCTGACCGCCACCCAGCCCAGCAGCGGCGGGGCTGCGCCGGCCAGGCCGCCGATCACGATGTTCTGCGGCGTGGCACGCTTGAGAAAGCCGGTGTAGAGCACCGCATAACCCAGCAGCGAGGCCAGGGTGAGCCAGGCGGTCAGTGCATTGGTGAAGGCCAGCAGCAAGCCCATCCCCGACATCGACAGCAACGCGGCGAAGCACAGCGCCGGCAGCGGTGCCACCCGGCCCTGGGCCAACGGGCGCTTGTGGGTCCGCGCCATCAGCGCGTCGATGCGCCGGTCCACGACATGGTTGACCACCGCCGCGCCGCCCGCGCACAGGGCGATGCCCAGGTTGCCGAACAGCAGCACGCTCCAGGCCACGCCGGCGCGGGTGGCGAGGAACATGCCCACCAGCGAGGTGATCAGCATCAGCACCACCACCTTGGGCTTGGTCAGCTCCAGATAGTCGCGCCAACCGGCGCGCTGTCGCTCAGCGCTCAGAAGCGTCGCCACGAATCGTTCCTCATGTGATGGGTGAGGCCCACGCCGGTGACCGGAGTCAGGCGCCAACCTTGGCCGACGCGCACCTTGTCGGCCACGCGGATGCGGTAGTTCACCAGCACCATGCTCAACAGCAGCAGGGCACCGCCGGCGTTATGCGCCACCGCCACGGCCAGCGGCAGGTGCAGCAGCACGTTGCTGATGCCCAGGCTCAATTGCAGCCCCAGGGCCAGCAACACCAGGCGCGCCAGGCCGCCCAGGCCATGGCGCTGAAGCTTCCAGCTGAGCAGCAGCAGTACCGCGGTGACCAGCAACGCGCCCAGGCGATGGCTGATATGGATCGCCGTGCGCGCATCGCTGTCCAGCTGCCCGCCCAGGTAGTTGGGTCCGACATGCTGGGTAAGGTGGAAGCCGTTGCTGAAGTCCGCCGCCGGCCACCACTGGCCGTGGCAGGTGGGCAGGTCGATACAGGCCACCGCCGCATAGTTGGCACTCACCCAGCCCCCCAGGGCGATCTGGCCGATCACCACCAGCAAGGCCAAGGCCGCTATCCGGCGCAGGCTCAAAGGCAATTTGGGAAGTGGCGCAAAGGCCCGGGATAGACGCAGGGATAGCAGGAAAAGCAGGCTCAGGGTGGTGAACCCGCCGAGCAGGTGCGCGGTGACCACCTGCGGCCACAGCTTGAGTGTCACCGTCCACATGCCGAAGGCCGCCTGGGCCAGCACGACGCCCAGCAGCAAGACCGGCAAGCGATAGGGCTGGCCATCCCGGGCATGCCGGCGCACGGCCTGGAAGGCGAGCAGGGCGATCACCAGCGCCAGGCTGCCGGCGAAATAACGGTGGGTCATCTCGGCCCAGCCCTTGGCCTCTTCCACCGGGTGCTCGGGGAAGTGCAGTTCCGCGTGGGCCAGCTGCGCCTCGCTCTTGGGCACGCCGATGAAGCCGTAACAACCCGGCCAGTCGGGGCAACCGAGGCCGGCGTGGGTCAGCCGGGTGTAGGCGCCGAGCAACACCACCAACAACGCCAGCAGGGTGGCGAACACGGCAAGGCGAAATCCAGGTCTGGCCATGGCAGGCTCCTAGCCAATGTTGGACAGCTTGAGCAGGTGGCGCAGGTCGTCCAGCACTTTCTTGCCGTTGACCTTGGCGTCGTAGCGCAGCACCAGGTTGCCGTGGGGGTCGACGATCCACAGCTGCGGGCCTGGCTCGCCGACCTGCTGCAGGTAGCGCTGGCTATCCAGCGGGTAGCGTTGCAGCTGCGGGTATTCACGGCCGAGCACAGCCTGGTAATCCGCATCGAGCGCCTGCGCGGCGGCCAGGGCATGGCTGGCGCGGCTGGCGTCGCGGCCCAGGCCCACCTGGATCTGCCGCGCCAGGTACACCAGCTGCCGGCAGTCCTCGGCGCAGGCTTGCGGGGCGCTGACCAACAGCTGCCAGCGCTGGTCCTGGGCATCGATGCCAATGTCGGCGCGGCTCTGGCCATTGCCGATCATCACCCCATGGAAGCTGCGCCCCTCCGGCACCCAGAACTGCAGCTTGTACATGCAGGTGGCGAGAATCATCGGCCCCAGCACGACGAGCAGGATCAACAGCAGTTGCAAGCGCCCGCGGGCCTTGCGTCCTTCAGGCACGTTCAGTGGACTCGTGGCGGCGGCCATGGCGGTTCTCCTTGTTGTGGTTGTGCCAGCCGAAATACAGGTAAAGCAGCACCAGCGTGGTGGCCAGGGCAAACCACTGCACGGCATAGCCCAGGTGCTTCTCCGGGCCCATGGCGACCACCGGCCAGCCCAGCCGGTAGCTGGCCGGGCCAGGCTCCAGGCGTAGCTCGTGGGCGAAACCTTCGCGACCCAGCAGTTGCCAGAGCCCGGCCGGGTCGACGGCGGTCAGCAAATGCGGCCACTGGCCGCCGGCGGGGTCGGGGTGCAACTGGAAGGTCTTGCCGGGTGCCACATAGACCGAGGCATCCAGCGCCAGGGGTTGATCGGGTGTAACGAACTGCACCGGCACCCGCCGATCGGGCCAGGGCAACCAGCCGCGATTGACCAGCAGCCACTGGCCGCTGGCCTGGTCGTGGAAGGGTTGCAGCAGCTCTACGCCGGCTTGGCCGTCGCGCATCTGGTTGTCCAGCAGCAGGCTGTGGCGGGCGTCGAAACGGCCATAAAGGTGCACACGGAAGAAGGCAGGGTCGGGCAACTGGGCAAGCTGGGCGGCGGCCAGTGGTGCCTCCACCTGGCGTTCGGCGTAGCTGTCCACCAGCGCGCGTTTGTCGTCGGCCCGGCCCAGTTGCCAGTAGCCAAGCGCGACAAGCCCAGGCAGCAGCGCGAGCACCACCAGGGTCGGGATCCAGCCGGGGCGAAACGGCCTCACCGTGGCCCCGCAAGGTCGAACGCTATACTTGCACTCATCACCGCATCCCCCCGGAGTCTCGTCATGCTCAAGGCCGCGATAGTCCTGATGCTGCTGGCCACCGTCGCCAGCCTGTTCAGTGGCCTGGTGTTCCTGGTCAAGGACGACGACCAGTCGACCCGGCTGCTCAAAGCCCTCACCGTGCGTGTCACCCTGGCGGCCCTGACTGTCGGGCTGGTGGCCTGGGGTTTCATCAGTGGGCAGTTGGTGTCACACGCGCCGTTTTGACATCACCTGGATCCCTGTGGGAGCGGGTTTACCCGCGAATACGGTGTCAAATCCACCATCGCATTCGCGGGTAAACCCGCTCCCACAGGGTCATGTGTCGCTTGCCTTAAAGCACATACACAAAGATGAACAACCCCACCCACACCACATCGACGAAGTGCCAGTACCAGCTGGCCGCCTCGAAGCCAAAGTGTTTCTCCGGGTTGAAGTGCCCGCGCAGAATGCGCACGAACATCACGATCAGGATGATCGTGCCCAAGGTCACGTGCGCACCGTGGAAGCCGGTCAGCATGAAGAACGTCGCGCCATAGATCCCCGAGCCCAGCGTCAGCCCCAGCTTGGTATAGGCCTCGTGGTACTCGTAGGCCTGCAACGTGATAAAGCTGATGCCCAGGACAATGGTCAGCGCCATCCAGAATTTCAGCGGCCCACGGTGATCGCGGCGCAGGGCATGGTGGGCAATGGTCACGGTGATGCTGGAGCTCACCAGCAGGATGGTGTTGATCAGCGGCAGGTGCCACGGGTCGATGACTTCTTTAGGCGGCGGGAACAGCTTCGGGTCCGGCGTGTGCAGCAGCGGCCAGGCGAACTCGAAACTGGGCCAGAGCATATGCGCCACGCCCTTGGCCCCTTCACCCCCCAGCCACGGCCCGGCCAGCACGCGCACGTAGAACAGCGCACCGAAGAAGGCCAGGAAGAACATCACTTCAGAGAAGATGAACCAGCTCATGCCCCAGCGGAACGAGCGGTCCATCTGCGCGCTGTACAACCCGGCATGGCTCTCCTTGACCACCGCGCCGAACCAGCCGAACAGCATGTACGCCAAAAACAACGCACCGACGAAGAAGATCAGCGGCCCGTGGGATTCCGGGTGGCCGGCCTTCAGGTCGTTGAACCAGGTGCCCAGGCCGAACACCGTGATGAACATGCCGATCGTGGCGATGATCGGCCACTTGCTCTGCGCCGGTACGTAGTAATGCTCGTGGCTTGCCATGACGTATCTCCTTCCCTCAACGGGCGCCCTCGGTCGCGGCTTGGGCGACCGGGGGGTGGCGAGCGGTGATGTCGAACAAGGTGTAGGCCAGGGTCAGGTGTTTCACCGAATCCGGCAGGTCGCGGTCGACGATGAAACGCACCGGCATCTCGATGCGTTCACCCGGCTGCAGCACCTGCTGGGTAAAGCAGAAGCATTCGGTCTTGTGGAAGTACGCCGCCGCCTCGGCCGGGGTGATGCTGGGGATGGCCTGGGCGCTCATCGGGTGCTTGGTCGGGTTGCGGGCAATGAAGATCATCTGGTTCACCGCGCCCGGATTGACTTCGATCTGGTCGGCGCTGGAGTGGAACTCCCAGCTCATGTCGCCCGCGTTGGTCGACATGAACTGCACCCGCACCGAACGGGTCGGGTCGCTGACCTGGCTGCCCTCGTACTGCCCGCCGGTCTTGCCGTTGATGCCGAACGCCTTGCACATCACGTCGTAGATCGGCACCAGGGCAAAGCCGAAGGCGAACATCACCACGGTCAGCATGACCAGGCGGGTGACCAGGCGGCGCAGCGACAGGCCGTCCATGGGCGCGCTCCTACTTCACTTCCGGTGGGGTCTGGAAGGTGTGGTAGGGCGCCGGCGACGGTATCGACCACTCCAGCCCCTCGGCACCGTCCCACGGCTTGGCCGGTGCCGGTGCGCCGCCACGGATGCACTTGATGACGATGAACAGGAAGAAGATCTGCGTGGCGCCGAACATGAACGCACCGACCGACGAGACCATATTGAAGTCGGCGAACTGCAGGTTGTAGTCGGGGATCCGCCGGGGCATGCCGGCCAGGCCGACGAAGTGCATAGGGAAGAAGGCCATGTTCATGCCGATGAACGACAGCCAGAAGTGCAGCTTGCCCAAGGTCTCGTCGTACATGTGCCCGGTCCACTTCGGCAGCCAGTAGTAGGCCGAGGCAAAGATCCCGAAGATCGCCCCGGGCACCAGCACGTAGTGGAAGTGCGCCACCACGAAGTAGGTGTCGTGGTACTGGAAGTCCGCCGGTGCGATGGCCAGCATCAGCCCGGAGAACCCGCCGATGGTGAACAGGATGACGAAGGCGATGGCGAACAGCATCGGCGTCTCGAAGGTCAGCGAGCCTTCCCACATGGTGCTGACCCAGTTGAACACCTTTACCCCGGTGGGCACGGCGATCAGCATGGTCGCGTACATGAAGAACAGCTCGCCCACCACCGGGATGCCGACCACGAACATGTGGTGGGCCCAGACGATGAACGACAGGAAGGCGATCGCCCCGGTGGCGTAGACCATCGAGGTGTAGCCGAACAGCGGCTTGCGCGAGAACGCCGGGATGATCGAGCTGACCGCGCCGAACGCCGGCAGGATCATGATGTACACCTCGGGGTGGCCGAAGAACCAGAACACGTGCTGGAACAGCACCGGGTCGCCGCCACCGGCGGCGCTGAAGAAGCTGGTGCCGAAGTGGATGTCCATCAGCATCATGGTCACCACGCCGGCCAGCACCGGCATCACCGCGATCAGCAGGAACGCAGTGATCAGCCAGGTCCAGACGAACAGCGGCATCTTCATCAGGGTCATGCCTGGGGCACGCAGGTTGAGGATGGTGGCGATCACGTTGATCGCGCCCATGATCGAGCTGATGCCCATCAAGTGGATGGCGAAGATGAAGAAGGTCACGCTGGCCGGGGCGTAGGTGGTGGAAAGCGGGGCGTAGAAGGTCCAGCCGAAGTTCGGCCCGCCGCCGGGGCTGAACAGGGTCGAGACCAGCAGCAGGAAGGCCGCCGGCAGCAGCCAGAAGCTGAAGTTGTTCATCCGCGGCAGGGCCATGTCGGGCGCGCCGATCATCAGCGGGATCATCCAGTTGGCCAGGCCGACGAAGGCCGGCATCACCGCGCCGAACACCATGATCAGCCCGTGCATGGTGGTCATCTGGTTGAAGAAGGCCGGCTCGACGATCTGCAGGCCCGGCTGGAACAGCTCGGCGCGGATCACCATGGCGAACGAGCCGCCGAGCAGGAACATGGTGAAGGCGAACCACAGGTACATCGTGCCGATGTCCTTGTGGTTGGTGGTCAGCACCCAGCGCATCAGGCCCTTGGCCGGGCCGTGGGCGTGGTCATGGCCGTGGGCGTGGTCGTCGATCACTGCACTCATGTCCTGTCTCCTGCCATCTGGCACCGGTTCATTGCGCTTCGGCCTGCTTGAGCGCCAGCACGTCCTTCGGTGTGACCATGTCGCCCTTGTTGTTGCCCCAGGCGTTGCGCTCGTAGGTGACCACCGCGGCGATATCGACTTCCGAGAGTTGCTTGCCGAACGCCGCCATGGCGGTGCCGGGCTTGCCGTGGAAGACGATGCTCAGGTGGCCTTCCTTGGGCCCGGTGGCGATCTTCGAGCCTTTGAGCGCCGGGAACATCGGCGGCAGGCCCTGGCCCTCGGCCTGGTGACAGGCCACGCAGGTGGTGTGGTAGACCTTGTCGCCGCGCGCCACCAGCTCTTCGAGGGTCCATTCCTTGCTGGTCAGCTCCTTGAGCTTGGCCGCCTCGGCCTTGCGCTCAGCGAGCCAGGTGTCGTAGTCGGCCTTGGATTTCACCTCGACCACCACCGGCATGAAGCCGTGGTCCTTGCCGCACAGTTCGGTGCACTGGCCGCGGTAGATGCCGGGCTTCTCGATACGCGTCCAGGCCTCGTTGACGAACCCGGGGATGGCGTCGCGCTTGACCGCGAAGGCCGGCACCCACCAGGAGTGGATGACATCGGCGGCAGTCACCAGGAAACGCACCTTGGCCCCTACCGGCAGCACCAGCGGCTGGTCGACTTCGAGCAGGTAGTGCTCGTCCTTGGGCGCCTTGTTGTGGATCTGGTCGGCGGGGGTGGCCAGGTTGCTGAAGAACTCGACGTCCTGGCCCAGGTACTTGTAGTGCCACTTCCACTGGTAGCCGGTGACCTGGATATCGATGTCCGAGTCGGTGGCGTCGTAGATGTCGATCAAGGTCTTGGTGGCCGGGATGGCCATGGCCACCAGGATAAGGAAGGGAACGACCGTCCAGAGGATTTCCACCCAGGTGTGCTCGTGGAAATGCGCAGGCTGCTGGCCGGTGGAGCGGCGGTGGATGACCATCGACCAGAACATCGCGCCGAACACCACGATGCCGATGATCACGCAGATCCAGAAGATGGTCATGTGCAGGTCGAAGACGGCGTGGGAGACTTCCGTCGCCCCGGGCGCCATGTTCACGGTCCATGCAGCCTGTGCCTGACCAAACACCGACCACAGCAGGAGGCCCATCCAGACATGTGGATGTCGCATCATTGCGGGTTCCCCTTATCGTTCTTGTAGTCCCGGAGGCGTGGACGACCTGCTACGACAAAGAAGGGTACGGCGGTCAAGACTGCTGACTTCGACGACCGAGCCCCCTGCTAAAGGCAGTCGGGCCTCATCAACGAATCACGTTTCATCGGGAGTATAGACAGCGACCAATGGTGCGCAATGAACGCCATGAAATGACTTTCACCAAACCAAACGTTTGCGCTGAAAGCCGCATGAATGCTGGGCCGGGGCACAATGATGGCATATTGATATAGCCAATTTCCTACACGTGTCTCAGTGATATAACAAATGCGTCTTAGCCAATCTCGTAAGCGAGCTAACTTAGTGTCTTCCGTTTGTAACGCCTTGTCCCTGGAGTTGTCATGAACATCGCTGCTGTACGCGAGCAGATTGAAAATGCCCATCAACATGAGAGCCGCACAGGCCAGCTGAAAACCCGTCTCGAGCAGCAATTGCCGCACTTGCATCCTTCGATCCAACTACCCGAGCAGGATGCCCAGGGTACCCTGGCGCGCTTCGTCGGCGCCTATATCAACGAAGTGCCGGAGCTGCTCGAGGCCGCACACAGCGTGGCCCGCGAGGCCGGCATCGAGTCGCAGATCAAACCGGTGCTGAAAATCGCCGAAGCCTACTTCCTGCAGCCACCCAGCGTGATGGCCGGGCATGTCGGTCTCGACTGCCTGCTGGACGAGGCCTACCTGGCACACCGCCTGGTGGAGGAGGTCAACGACCTGTATATCCGCCATTTCCAGCAGCCGCTGATCCCGGTGGATACCACGGTGGCCAACCTGATCGCCCATCAACTGATTGGCGAGACCTTTGCCAACCAGCTGGATGAGGTGGTGCACCATTCGGTGGACGAAATGCTCGACGAAGAGAGCTTTGCCGTGGAATCGGTGGAGCGCTATCGCGACAAGCTGTCGAGCCCTGAGACCGGCGAGGCGTGGAAGCGCTGGCCGTGCCTGTCGCGCCAGCTGGGTGTGGAGCTGGGCCAGTCGGCTTGAGTTGAAGCCATCGCGGGGCAAGTCGCATCGGCGCACCGCCGCTCCCACGTGCTATTGCGTGGGAGCGGGCTTGCCCCGCGATGCTGTTAAGCCCCAACCCCTGCAGTGGTCCGCAACCTTCCCTCGACCCGTCGCTTCAACCGCCGCTGCTCCAGCACCAGCCGCGTGCCCTTGGCCGCACTGCTGCGCCCCCAATCCTCCAGCAGCTCCAGGCATGAATGGTCGATGTAGCTCAGGTTACCCAACGGCACATGCAGCGTGGTCCCTTCCGGCACCGTATCAAGCACCTGGGTCAACGCCGGCACCTTGAGAAAGGTCGCCGCCCCGCTCAGGCGCAGCTCCATATGCCCCGGTTTGGCCAGCGCCACCAGGTTGATCTTCAACCGCGCCGCCTTCAGCGCCAGCTTCAGCAGTGTGAGCGCAAAGCCCAGCAGCACACCAGTGAGCAGGTCGGTGAAAACGATCGCCAGTGCCGTCGCGGCATAGGTGAACATCGGCATCCGCCCATAACGGCTCAACCCGCGGAACGCCTTGAAATCCACCAGCTTCACGCCGGTGTACACCAGCACACCGGCCAGGCTGGCCACCGGGATCTGCTGCAGCACGCTGCTCAAGGCGACGACGAATGCCAGCAACCACAGCCCATGCAGGATCGCCGAAGCGCGGGTTTGCGCGCCGGCCTGCACGTTGGCCGAACTGCGCACGATCACCCCGGTCATCGGCAGCGCACCGAGCACACCGCAGAGCATGTTGCCGACCCCTTGCGCCGACAGTTCACGGTCGAAGTCCGAGCGCTGGCCACTGTGCATACGGTCCACCGCCGCAGCCGACAGCAGCGTTTCGGCACTTGCGATGAAGGCCAGGGCGAAGGCCGCCACCAGCAGGGTAGGGTCGGCCAACTTGAGCAGGTCGTCCGGGCGCAGCCAGTCGATGGCTTCGGACAAGTCCGCCGGCACCTGCACCCGGTTGACCGGCAGCGCCAGCCACAAGCTGATGGCGGTCATCGCCGCCACCCCGAGCAATGCGCCGGGAATGAAGCGCAGGCGTTGCGGGCGCATGCGTTCCCAGCCCCACATGATGGCGATGGTGCCCAGGCCCAGTGCGCCGGCCTGCCAGCCATTGCCCGCGCTTTCCAGTGGCAGCGCCGCAGCCAGCGTGGCCGGGAAGCCCAGCAGGTTATCCACACCCGACGGCTGGGGCGCCGCGTCGAACATCACATGCACCTGGGACAGCACAATCAGCACGCCGATACCGGCGAGCATGCCGTACACCACCGCCGGCGCCGTGACCCGGAACCAGCAGCCCAGGCGCAAACGCCCGGCCAGCAGCTGCAGCAGGCCGGCCAGCAGCAGGATCGGCCCAAGCATGGCCACGCCATGCTGGCGCACCAGCTCGAACACCAGCACCGCCAGGCCGGCGGCGGGCCCGCTGACCTGCAGCGGTGAGCCAGCGATAAAGCCAACCACGATGCCGCCGATGATCCCGGTGATCAGGCCCTTGGACGGCGGCAAGCCAGAGGCGATGGCAATGCCCATGCACAGCGGCAGGGCCACCAGGAACACCACCACCGAAGCCAGCAACTCACGCGGCAATGCCGCTTTGATCTGTGTCGTGTTCACCATGACGCTCCTTTATCGATTCACGGCCATTCCTCTGGCCGCGAGCACTGGGAACCCCGAATCGCGCGCAGGCGCGGGCCGCCAGCGGGTTTGCCGGCAAGACGTTCGGGGGAATTCAAGGCAGGCGAAGGCCGCGCCGCACCCGTGGGGTGCAGCCGGCTATCAAGGTTCGTTCAGCGTGGTCGGGTCGCTTAGTAGCGGCCTCTCGGAGTAGCGGAAGGAATCGGCTCGCCTGCGGTCAGCGGCAGGAAACGGTCGCTGGCGGCATCGTAGGCTTCGATCTGGCTGGTCTCGATGTCGTACAGCCAGCCATGGATGTGCAGCTGGCCCGCAGCCAGGCGCGAGGCCACCGATGGGTGGGTGCGCAGGTGGTGCAGCTGGGCGATGACGTTTTCCTTGGTCACCAGTTGCATGCTTTCGTGCGGGGTGCCGCAGGAGCAGTTGTCTTCGACCACGGTACGCGCCACCTCGGCGTGGCGCAGCCAGGCCGCGACCGTCGGCATCTTGTCCAGCGAGTGCGGGTTGAGCACCGCGCGCATGGCGCCGCAGTCGGAGTGGCCGCAGACGATGATGTGGTGCACGCCCAGCGCCAGCACCGCGTATTCGATGGCGCTGGAAACGCCACCGTTCATCTGGCCGTACGGCGGCACCACGTTGCCGACGTTACGGGTGACGAACAGGTCGCCCGGCGAGCTCTGGGTGATCAGCTCGGGGACGATGCGCGAGTCGGCACAGGTGATGAACATGGCGCGGGGCTTTTGCGCGGTGGCCAGCTTCTTGAACAGCTCTTGCTGCTCGGGGAAGACCTCGGTGTGGAACCGCAGGAAGCCGTCGACGATATGCTTCAGGGCGGCATCGGCGCTTTCAGCGGGTGCGGCCGGGACAACCTTGGATGGGTCCTTGACGGGCATGATTCATCCTCTTGACGGTTTGAAGGTAAGTTCCATGTTACCGGGGAAAGATTATGGCTATGCGGGGATTTAGATGACACGCACAGGCAAATGATCACAGTCGCTGTGGACTGGATTCCTACGCTAGCGGGGAAAACTTAACTGAAACTTAATTTGGGCGGCTCTAGAACGGGCGTTCCAGAGGTTTTCGGCGGGATCTGGATAATAGCAAAAAAGCATCAGTTGCCAATACCCACGAATGATTTTGATGCCTGGCATTAGCGACGCTGGGGGTAGCGTTGCAGGGGATGACGCAGACCTTGTGGGAGCGGCTTCAGCCGCGAAGCAGGCGACGCGATGGCTGGCACCGGCTTTGCCGGTGTTCGCGGCTGAAGCCGCTCCTACAGACGCATTCAGAACAACGCCATCTGCCCGCCCGGCGGGCAGAATGCCGTGCAATCCAACGCAAGCTCCTCCCGCCCCTCGAACCCCAGACGCCTGGCCGCCTTGCGAAACCGTTGCGCCAGCAGTTCGGCGAACACACCTTCACCACGCATCCGCGCGCCAAACCGGCTGTCGTACAGCTCGCCACCCCGGCTCTGGCGGATCAGACTCAGCACATGCTCGGAGCGTTGCGGGTAGTGATCTCGCAGCCACTGCTCGAACAGCGGCGCCACCTCCAGCGGCAGGCGCAGCATCATGTACGCCGCGCTCTGGGCACCGGCTTCCTTCGCCGCTTCCAGCAGGCGCTCCAGCTCACTGTCGTTGATCATCGGGATCATCGGCGAACACAGCACACCCACCGGCACCCCAGCCTCGCGCAAGACCCGAATCGCGCGCAAACGCGCTTTCGGCGCGGCGGCACGGGGCTCCAGCGTGCGCTTGAGCTCATCGTCGAGGGTGGTGAGGCTGATCATCACCCGCGCCAGGCGCTGGCTGGCCAGTTCGCTGATCAGGTCGAGATCGCGCAGGATCAGCGAGCCCTTGGTGACGATGGTCACCGGATGGCGGTAGCGCAGCAGCACCTCCAGCAGCCGCCGGGTGAGTTGCTGCTCACGTTCGATGGGCTGGTAGGGGTCGGTGTTGGAGCCCAGGTTGATCGGCGCGCAGACGTAGCCCGGTTTGCTCAGTTGCTGTTCGAGCACCTCGGCGGCGTTGGTCTTGGCGATCAGCTTGGTTTCGAAGTCCAGGCCGGGGGAGAGGTCCCAGTAGGCGTGGCTGGGGCGGGCGTAGCAGTAGATGCAGCCGTGCTCGCAGCCACGGTAGGGGTTGATGGAGCGGTCGAAGGGCAGGTCGGGGGAGGTGTTGCGGGCAATGATGGTCTTGGCCAGCTCGATCCGCACCTCGGTGCCCTGGGTGAGCGGGACTTCCTGGTACCAACCGTCGTCCTCGGCCACCGAGTGGTTGGGGGCGAAGCGGTTGTGGGGATTGGCGGTGGTGCCGCGGCCACGGAGGGGGGTTGGCTTCATGATGAAAAACCCGAATTACTGTATGCGCATACAGTAATCCGAGCTCGGCAGGATAGCTACAACCGATCATCGCGGGGCAAGCCCGCTCCCACGCTGTGGTCTACCCCAAAGATTTGGCTTGGTGTCCAACTGCTTTGGGGGCAGCCCAGGGATCAGATCGTGGGAGCGGGCTTGCCCCGCGATTAGACTTCAGTCCTGCGGCTTCTTCAGCTTCGGGTTGGGGAAGAACTGCACCGTCTGCACCTGCACTTTCACCGGCGCCGCCTTCGGCGCCAGCTGGTTGACCCGCGTACCGAGCTCCTTGGGCACCGACAGCCCTTGCTCATTCAACGTATCGGTGAACCCGCAGGCCATGCACTCGCGGTGCGGCACATCGTCTTCGCTCCACATCATCAGCTTGTCCATCTCGCTGCACGCCGGGCACACGGCCCCGGCGATAAAGCGTCGCTTGGTCTTGCTCACGGCTACCTCACTCATGCCGCTGCGTCCTCGCTCAGGCCGCAGTGGCGCAGCAATGCATCGATGGAAGGCTCACGGCCACGGAAGTCGACGAACAGCACCATCGGCTCGCGGGAACCGCCCCGGGCCAGGATCGCCTCGCGGAACGCGCGGCCGGTCTCGGCATTGAGCACGCCTTCCTCTTCAAAGCGCGAGAAGGCGTCGGCCGACAGCACTTCGGCCCATTTGTAGCTGTAGTAGCCCGCCGCGTAACCGCCGGCGAAGATGTGCGCGAAGCCGTTGGGGAAGCGGTTGTACGCCGGTGGGCGCATCACCGTGACTTCGTCGCGCACGCCCTCGAGCACCTGCAGCACGCTGCGGCCGTCACCGTGGGTGGCGTGCAGTTCGAAGTCGAACAGCGAGAACTCCAGCTGGCGCACCATCATCATGCCGGACTGGAAGTTCTTCGCCGCCAGCATCTTGTCCAGCAGGTCCTGGGGCAGTGGCTCGCCGGACTCATAGTGACCAGAGATCAGCGCCAGACCTTCCGGCTCCCAGCACCAGTTCTCCATGAACTGGCTCGGCAGCTCCACCGCGTCCCAGGCCACACCGTTGATGCCGGACACACCGGCATGCTCGATGCGGGTCAGCAGGTGGTGCAGGCCGTGGCCGAACTCGTGGAACAGCGTGGTGACTTCATCGTGGGTCAGCAGCGCAGGCTTGCCGGGCGCGGCCGGGGTGAAGTTGCACACCAGGTTGGCCACCGGGCTCTGCAGGCTGCCGGCCGCGGTACGGCGACGGTCGCGGGCGCCGTCCATCCAGGCACCGCCGCGCTTGTTGGCACGGGCGTAGAGGTCGAAGAAGAAGCGGCCGACGTGCTGGCCGTTTTCCTTGATCTCGAACAGGCGCACATCCGGGTGCCAGGCGTCGAAGCCCTTGAGCTCGGCGATTTCGATGCCGTACAGGCGCTGGACGATGGCGAAAAGGCCGGTCAGCACCTTGTCGATCGGGAAGTAGGCGCGCAGGGCTTCCTGGGACACGCTGTAGCGCTGCTCGCGCAGCTTCTCGCCGAAGTAGCCAGCGTCCCAGCTGGCCAGTTCCGGGGTGCCCTGCTCGGCGGCGTAGGCCTTGAGCTGGGCAAGGTCCTGCTCGGCGAACGGCTTGGAACGCTTGGCCAGGTCACGCAGGAAGCTCAGCACCTGGTCGCTGGACTCGGCCATCTTGGTGGCCAGGCTCAGCTCGGCGAAATTCGGGTAGCCCAGCAGCTTGGCCAGTTCCTGGCGCAGGTCGAGGATCTGCGCCATCACCGGGCCGTTGTCGAACTGGCCGGCATTCGGGCCCTGGTCGGAGGCGCGGGTGCAGTAGGCGGCGTACAGCTCTTCGCGCAGGGCGCGGTCGCTGGCGTAGGTCATCACCGCGTAGTAGCTGGGGAATTCGAGGGTGATCAGCCAGCCATCGAGGCCTTTGGCCTGGGCGGCGGCAGCCATCTGCGCCTTGGCCGAGTCGGTCAGGCCGGCCAGCGCGGCTTCGTCGGTGACGTGCTTGGTCCAGGCCTGGGTGGCGTCGAGCAGCTGGTTGGAGAAGCGGCTGCCCAGCTCGCTGAGCGTGCTCTGCACTTCGGCGTAGCGCTGCTGCTGGTCGGCCGGCAGGTCGATGCCCGACAGGCGGAAATCGCGCAGGGCGTGCTCGATGATGGTCTTCTGCGCCACATCGAAGCTCGCAGCCTCAGGGCTGTTGGCCAGGGCCTGATAGGCGTCGAACAGGGCGCGGTTCTGGCCCAGTTCGGTGGAATAGGCGCTCAGGGCCGGCAGGCAGGACTCGTAGGCCTCGCGCAGTTCCTGGCTGTTGCACACCGCGTTGAGGTGGCTGACCGGGCTCCAGGCGGCGCTCAGGCGGTCGTTCAGTTCGTCCATGGCCAGCACCAGGCCGGCCCAGCTCGGGTTGTTGCCCTGCGTCTCGAGGATGTCGGCGATGGCCTTGCGATTGTCGGCAAGGATCTGCTCGATCGCCGGCAGCACATGCTCGGCGCGGATGGCCGAGAAGGGCGGCAGATCGTGGGACTGCAGCAGCGGGTTGTTCGCACTCACGGTTCGGGTACCTTGGCAGGAGAAACACGGGACCATCTTAATTACAATCGACGCCGACCGCAGCAGGCAGCCTGCCTATCGGCATTGCAGAGGAACACTATCATGGCCCTCCGGACCTTCCAGGAACACACGCCGAAAGTGGGAGCACGGGCCTTCGTCGACCGTTCGGCGGTGGTCATCGGCGACGTCGAGATCGGTGACGACAGCTCGATCTGGCCACTGACGGTGGTACGCGGCGACATGCACCGCATCCGCATCGGCGCGCGCACCAGCGTGCAGGATGGCAGCGTGTTGCACATCACCCACGCCGGGCCCTTCAACCCTGATGGTTTCCCGTTGATCATCGGCGACGAGGTGACCATCGGTCACAAAGTCATGCTGCATGGCTGTACCCTGGGCAACCGCATCCTGGTGGGCATGGGCAGCACCATCATGGATGGCGCCATCGTCGAGGACGAGGTGATCATCGGTGCCGGCAGCCTGGTGCCGCCGGGCAAGCGCCTGGCCAGCGGCTACCTGTACATGGGCAGCCCGGTGAAACAGGTGCGGCTGCTGAGCGAACAGGAACACGCGTTCTTCGCCTACAGCGCCGGCAACTACGTCAAGCTCAAGGACCAGCACCTGGCCGAAGGCTTCGACCAATAATTCGGTTTTTGCCCGCTCCCACGAGCACAATTTTTCAGGCACCCATAAAACCATGCACCAGCAGAACATCCTCTTCGACCTAGACGGCACCCTGACCGACCCGCGCCTGGGCATCACCCGCTCGATCCAGTACGCCCTGGCCAAACTGGGCATCGACGAGCCGGACCTTGCCCGCCTCGAACACTTCATCGGCCCACCCCTGCTGCAGGCGTTCATGCAGTTCTACCACTTCGACGAAGCCAAGGCCTGGGACGCGGTGAACTTCTATCGCGAGCGTTTCAAGGTAACCGGGCTGTACGAAAATCGGGTGTTCGACGGCGTGCCCCAGCTGCTGCAGGCGCTCAACGGCCAAGGCCGAACGCTGTACATCGCCACCTCCAAGCCGTGGGAGTTTGCCCGCGAGATCGCCCGCCACTTCGCCTTCGACCAACACTTCAAGGTGATCTACGGCAGCGAACTGGATGGCACCCGGACCAACAAGGTCGAGCTGATCCGCCACCTGCTGGACGAGGAAGGGCTGGACCCGGCGCAGACCTTGATGATCGGTGACCGCAAGCATGACCTGATCGGCGCGCGCAGCAATGGCTTGCAGGCGGTGGCGGTGGGGTATGGGTTTGGTAGCCGCGAGGAACTGGAAGCCGAAGCGCCGGCGTTCCATTTCGAGACCCTGGCCGAGATGCACCAGGCGTTCGTTCGCTGATTCAAACCTCATCGCGGGGCAAGTCGCATCGGCGCACCGCCGCTCCCACGATCTAGTCCGTGGGAGCGGGCTTGCCCCGCGATGAGGCCAGCTCTGCCAACGCCAATTTGCGCTGCTCGATCGGCAATCGCCCCAGCGCCTCAACGCGCTGATAGAAAACCAGCCAATCCCCACCAACCTCCTTGAACAACTGCGAAAACGCCGGTACCCACTGGTCATACAGCCCAAACGGCAACAACTTCGCATTGTTCATCGGCGCAAAGATCCAGGCATCGAAACGCCGATCCCCCGCCCAGTCCCGATCCCGCACCTCGCGGTATTCGCGCCGCAACCGTTCGAACTCCGCCTGCTTGGCCACTCGCTTGCCCGCTTCATCCAGCGGCCCGGCATAGATCGCCTGCAAGCGCTCGCGGCTGGCCAACACCAGGCGAATAAAGGCATCGCGTTGCCCGGCCCCACGCTCCTCGACCGCTGCCAGCCCACGCGCCGCGCGCCATTGCCGGGTGCCTTCCTGCTCGACGAAGGAGGCGAACGACTCGTTGAACTCGGTATCGTCCTGCACATAGAAGCGCTGGTGCGCCAGCTCATGGAAGATCACCGTGGCCAGGCGCTCGTCGCCCCAAGCGGCCATGCTGGACAGGATCGGATCGTCGAACCAGCCCAGCGTCGAATACGCCTCCACACCCCCGACATAGACATCCAGCCCTTGCTCGCGCATCAACGCCGCCGCACCGCGGGCCGCACCCTGCTGGTAATAGCCGCGATAAGCCACACAGCCAGCGATTGGGAAGCAATGGGTGACCGGCTGCAGCGACAGCTCGGGGGTGGCGAAGACATTCCACACCACGTAGGGCCGGCCCAGCTCGGCATACACCCGGTAACTGCCGTTGTCCGGCAGTTTCAGCTGCTCACTGGCAAACACCCGGGCCTGCTGGGCGAACTGCAGGCGCTGGCGCAGCTCCGGGCGCGTGGCCGGGTCGTCGATCACCTGCGCCACGGGCTGGCGCGCGCGCAACAGCTGCCATTGCCCCTCGGCCAACTGGCCGTAGTAACCCAGGCTGGAACAACCGCTCAGCAGGACGCCGAGCACGACGGGAACCAAGCGGGTGAAAACGCGGTCCAGACCCCGACGGCTGCAGCGCGTGAAAAGAAAAAGTCCAAACATCGAGGCTGTCTATCTCGCTCGTCGGCCGAATGCGACCAAGACTATCTTGCCAAGGGGGAGCTTCGCCATGCGTACTCGGTTTGCCGTGGGCACACTCATGCTGCTGTCCGGCTGTGCCACCTTGCCCGACCCGGACCCGAACCAGGCCTGGATCGACCTGGCCCCGCACGACAACGCCTCGCTGCATGCCGTGCAGGTGGATGAACGGGCCTGGGCCGACAACCGCTATTTCGAAGTGCAGCCCGGCAATCATGAGCTGACCGTGCGCTACCAGTTCGCCGTGACACCCAGCAACATCGGCCCGGTGGACGAGCCGCTGTGGCGCGACTGCCAGCTGAATCTCACCTACAAGGGCTTCACCGCCGGCCAGCGCTACCAGATGCAGGCCGGCAGCATTGGTTTTCGCCCCTGGATCAAGCTGTATGACCAGCAGCAGAAATTGATCGGCCAGGGCGAACCGGCAGGCTGCCAACGCACCTGAAGGCCGCGAACGGCGCTATGCTTATGGCCTGTGAATCGCGAGCGGGAGTTTCGCCATGCGCCAGCCCATGATGCTGTTCGCCATCAGCGCACTGGGGGCTTGCGCCAGCCCCTTGCCGCCAGTCGACCCAGGCAAGGCCTGGATCGACATGTACACCGTCACCCCCGGCCGTACCCTCATGGCCGACCGCCTGGACGGCAAGCGGCTCGAGGATGGCCGCTACTTCCAGGTGACGCCGGGCAAGCATGAGCTGGTGGTGCGCTTCGACTTCGAGGTGTATTCCGGCGGTTTCAGTACCGACCCGACCGAGCGGACCTGCTACCTCACCGTACGCTACGACGACTTCAAGGCCGGCGAGCGTTATCGCCTGGAGGCGCGGGCGCCGGTGATGCAGCCGCAGGTGCTGCTGTACGACGCCAATCGCAAGGTGGTGGTGAATGAACCGAGCAATGTGTTCTGCATTCCCTAGGAATCTGTAGGAGCGGCCTCGTGCCGCGATGGGCCGCGCAGCGGCCCCGACGATTTCTGTTTGATGCTGAAATCCTGGGGCCGCTACGCGCCCCATCGCGTCACAAGGCCGCTCCTACAGAGGTCGAGGCCGACCCTAGCGATCATTCTTCTGGTAGATGATCTTCTTGGTGCCACCCTCGCAACTTCCCACGACCATGCTCTGATCATGGACTTCACTGTTGGGCACGATCTCCAGCGTGTAGGAGGTTACCCCGCGCGCCTGGATCTTTGCCTCGATCTCGGCCTTGAGTTCCTCGCACGGCTTGACTGCGGCCAGTGCACCCGTGGCCATCAGCGAGGCCAGCACGGCAATTGCTACGCGGATCATGGAACCACTCCTGAAAGGGCAGGCGGGCTGCCGATGCTGCTTAGACTACCGCAAACCGCCGCCGTTGCGCCGGCCTAGGTCAGCAAGGTGGCATCCAGGCTGATCGTCGCATTCAGCACCTTGGACACCGGGCAACCGGCCTTGGCCTTGTTGGCGATCTCCTGGAACTGCGCCTCGCTGGCGCCCGGCACTTTCGCCTTGAGCGTCAGGTGCACCGCCGTGATGGCGAAGCCGTCGGCCTGCTTGTCCAGGCTCACTTCGGCAAAGGTGTCGATGCGCTCCGGGGTCAGGCCAGCCTCGCCCAGCATCATCGACAGGGCCATGGAGAAACACCCGGCATGGGCCGCGCCGATCAGTTCTTCGGGGTTGGTCCCCGGGATGCCCTCGAAGCGGGTGTTGAAGCCGTAGGGGTTCTGCTTGAGCGCGCCGCTTTCGGTGGACAACAAACCGTGGCCATCCTTCAGGCCGCCTTGCCAGATCGCCGATGCTGTCTTCTTCATGTTGCCTCCTGGTCACAGGGTGGGGTGCTTATGGTTCTGAGGACCCTGCCCACGCCAAGTTCAGATCAATCCACTGGCAGGCATTGAATCCTTCGAATCTGCCCATACAGAGTCTGCAAGGCCCTTGGCCAACCACTTGCTGCGGAGGCTTTCGATGACGCACCTGCGAGACCTGAAATTTTCCACCCTCGACCTGGTGCCCGTGCGCGCCGACGGCGGCCCGGCGCAAGCGCTGCGCAACTCGCTGGACCTGGCGCAACACGCCGAACGCTTTGGTTATCACCGTTTCTGGGTGGCCGAGCACCACAACATGGATGGCATCGCCAGCTCGGCCACCGCCGTGCTGATCGGCTACCTGGCCGGTGGCACCTCGACCATCCGCGTCGGCTCTGGCGGGGTGATGCTGCCCAACCACGCACCGCTGGTAGTCGCCGAACAGTTCGGCACCCTCGCCAGCCTGTACCCGGGCCGCATCGACCTGGGCCTGGGCCGCGCCCCCGGCTCCGACCAGATGACCGCCCGCGCCTTGCGCCGTGAGCGCTCCGGCAGCGCCGACGATTTCCCGGATGACGTCGAGGAGCTGTCGCGCTACCTCGGCCCGCGCACCGACGACCAGAAGGTCATCGCCGTGCCCGGCCACGACACCGAGGTGCCAATGTGGCTGTTGGGTTCGAGCCTGTTCAGCGCCCAGCTGGCCGGCATGCGCGGCATGCCGTACGCCTTTGCCTCGCACTTCGCGCCGCGCTACATGCACGAGGCAATTCGCATCTACCGCGACCACTTCAAGCCTTCCACCACACTGGACAAGCCCTACGTGATGCTCGGGGTACCGATGGTGGTGGCCGAAACCGACGAGAAGGCCGAATACCTGGCCACCTCGGTGTACCAGCGCATCCTGGCGTTGATCCGCGGCCAGAGCCTGATGCAGCGCCCGCCTGTCGAGAGCATGAACGGGCTGTGGCTGCCTCATGAGCGAGACGCGGTGAGCAGTTTCCTGGGCCTGGCGATGATCGGCAGCCCGCAGAAGGTGCGGGCCAAGGTGGAGGTGCTGCTGGAACAGACCGGGGCGGATGAGCTGATCTTTACCAGTGACCTGTATGAACATGCAGACCGGATCCGGTCTTATGAATTGATGGCGCAGGCCCTCAAGACCGAATGATCTTCATCGCGGGTAAACCCGCTCCCACAGGTATTCCACTGTTACCAAAGTCAGTGGAATACCTGTGGGAGCGGGTTTACCCGCGAAAAACGCACGGCATCAGCCGCGACGGTAGACAATCTCTTTGGCGCCACCCTCACAGGTACCCACCACCTTGCCCGCCGGGTCGCCTTTGTTGACGATCTCCAGCGAATAACCCTTCACGCCCTTGGCATCCAGCTTGGCGGCAATCTCTGCCTTAAGCTCTTCGCACGGCTTGCCTGCCGCCATCGCACCGCCGGCCAGCACCATCAGGCCTACTGCCACAATCAACTTCTTCATCTATCGCGTTCCTTGTACAGATCAAAGTCGAAAAGGGCGCAGCCTGTGCGCCCTGCAAACCTGCTACCGCATCAGCCGGGCGAGGCCAGCCCGGCTGCCTGTCAGCTGTTGGCGATGCGGAAGCCCACCTTCAACGTCACCTGGAAGTGCGCGGCCTTGTTGTCGCGGATATGCCCGCGGGTATCGATCACCTCGAACCATTCCAGGTGCTTGATGCTCTTGCCGGCCTCGGCCAGGGCATTGTTGATCGCCTCTTCGATGCTGGTGGGCGAGGACCCGACCAGCTCGATCTTCTTGTAAGTGTGATGATCGCTCATGAGTGCGCTCCGTGGGTGAAGTGTCAGTTCAGCCTAGCAGTGCCGGCCTGGTTTACCTGCGAGCCAATGACGCAGGTGAAAGTTCGATCGCACTTTCAGCCCGCCGCGCAGTCGCACCCTGTACACCTCATCCACCGCGAAGGAGAGTCACCATGGCCCACAACTCGCTGCGCAAAGCGTCGCTGGAAAGCATGGAAGCCGAGATCGAGAGCCTGCTCAAGACCTTGGAACACCTCAAGCACGACGCCTCGGAAGAATCGCAGAAAACCATGAAGGCGCTGCGCGGTAGTGCCGAAAGCGCCCTCAAGCACTCGCGCAGCCTGCTCAGCGATGCCTATGCGGATGTCAAAACCCGCACCCGCGAAACCGGTATCGCCACCCGCGACTACGCCCAGGAGCACCCCTGGACCACCGCCGGTGTGGCCGTTGGCGCCCTTGGCCTGCTGGCCGCCTACCTGCTGTGCCGCCGCAACTAACCCGCCTGCCGTTGCAGCTCCTGGCGCAGCCATTGCGCCAGTTGCTCGGCGCGACCATCATCGGCGCGCCGAGGCACCCACAGGGCCAAGGCCGCACGGGTGGGTGAAAAGCCCCAAGGTGCTGCCAACCGCCCGGCTTTGAGGTCATCCGCCACCAGTGGCTGCGGCGCGATGGCCACGCCCAGCCCAGCCACCGCCGCTTCCAGCAAGTAGTACAGATGCTCGAAAGCCTGGCCGTAGTTCAATGCTTCAGGCGCCAGGCCCTGCTGCGCTGCCCAGGTCGGCCAGGCCTGCGGTCGCGAGGTGGTGTGCAGCACTGCTTCTCGTTGCAAAGCCACGGCTGGCGCGGCTTTCAAACGATCGAAGCCTTCGAAGTGCGGGCTCAGCACCGGGCCGATTCGCTCCTCGGCAAGCACATGCACCTGCATGTCCGCCGGCCACGGCGGCTCGGCGTACACCAGCAGCGCGTCCAACCCTGGGCGCCGCGGATCGAGGTCGCCTTCGCCCGCTGACAAGTGCAGGCGCAACTCCGGCAGGTCCGCTTTCAAACGCCCAAGACGCGGGATGAACCAGCGCGCCAGCAGGCTGCCGGAACAGCCGAGCACGAACGGCGCTTCGTCCGCCGTGCGCGAAAGCTCGGCACACACGCCGCGCAGACGGTCGAACGCCTCGAAGCTGGCATCGCGCAGGCGCACGCCGGCATCTGTGAGTTTGACGCCGCGCCCGTCCTTGACGAACAGCGCCACCCCAAGGTGCTCTTCAAGCACCTTGATCTGCCGGCTGACCGCGCCGTGAGTCACATGCAGCGCTTCGGCGGCCTGGCTGACACTGTTGAGCCGGGCGGTGGCCTCGAAGGCGCGCAGGGCGTTGAGCGGGGGAAGATCCTGGGCCATATGACTTGTGAGTTTTTCTGACGGGTTTGCGCAATCTTATCGGTTTTCAGCAGCGCATGTCGTGGGTAGAGTAAAGCCCATCGACCAGTGCCGGCCCCTTCGCGGGTAAACCCGCTCCCACAGGATGGATGTGATTCCGAGGGCAACACTGAACCTGTGGGAGCGGGTTTACCCGCGAAGAGGCCAACACGGTACCAACCCCTTACACCGCCTATGGAGCGCCCCATGTCCCAGTCCCAATACCGCCCCGGCCCCGACGCCAACGGCCTGTTCGGCTCGTTCGGCGGCCGCTACGTGGCCGAAACCCTGATGCCGCTGGTGCTCGACCTTGCCCGCGAATACGAAGCCGCCAAGGCCGACCCCAAGTTCCTCGAAGACCTGGCCTACTTCCAGCGCGACTACATCGGCCGCCCCAACCCGCTGTACTTCGCCGAACGCCTGACCGAACACTGCGGCGGCGCGAAGATCTTCTTCAAGCGTGAAGAGCTCAACCACACCGGTGCGCACAAGGTGAACAACTGCATCGGCCAAGTGCTGCTGGCCAAGCGGATGGGCAAGAAGCGCCTGATCGCCGAGACCGGCGCCGGCATGCACGGCGTGGCCACCGCCACCGTCGCCGCGCGCTTCGGCCTGCCCTGCGTGATCTACATGGGCGCCACCGACATCGAGCGCCAGCAGGCCAACGTATTCCGCATGAAGCTGCTGGGCGCCGAGATCGTCCCGGTCACCGCAGGCACCGGCACCCTGAAGGACGCCATGAACGAGGCCCTGCGCGACTGGGTCACCAACGTCGACGACACCTTCTACCTGATCGGCACCGTGGCCGGCCCGCACCCGTACCCGGCGATGGTCCGCGACTTCCAGTCGATCATCGGCAAAGAAACCCGCGCCCAGCTGCACGAGAAGGAAGGGCGCCTGCCCGACAGCCTGATCGCCTGCGTCGGCGGCGGCTCCAACGCCATGGGCCTGTTCCACGACTTCCTCGAAGATGAAAGCGTCAAGATCATCGGCGTCGAAGCCGGCGGCCACGGCGTGCACACCGACAAGCACGCGGCCAGCCTCAACGGCGGCGTACCGGGCGTGCTGCACGGCAACCGCACCTACCTGCTGCAGGACGACGACGGCCAGATCACCGACGCCCACTCGATTTCCGCAGGCCTGGACTACCCCGGCATCGGCCCGGAGCACGCCTATCTGCACGAAGTGAAGCGCGTGGAATACGTCAGCATCACCGACGACGAAGCCCTGGCTGCCTTCCACACCACCTGCCGCCTCGAAGGCATCATCCCGGCGCTGGAAAGCTCCCACGCCCTGGCCGAGGCGATCAAGCGCGCGCCGACCCTGCCCAAGGACCACCTGATGGTGATCTGCCTGTCCGGTCGCGGCGACAAAGACATGCAAACCGTGATGAACCACATGGCCGCCCAGGAGAAACAGGCATGAGCCGTCTCGAACAACGCTTCGCCGAACTCAAGGCCGAAGGCCGCGCGGCCCTGGTCACCTTCGTCACCGCAGGCGACCCTGGCTACGACGCCTCGCTGAAGATCCTCAAAGGCCTGCCGGCCGCCGGCGCCGACGTGATCGAGCTGGGCATGCCATTCACCGACCCGATGGCCGACGGCGTGGCCATCCAGCTGGCCACCCTGCGCGCACTGGAAGCCGGCCAGACCCTGGCCAAGACCCTGCAGATGGTGCGTGAATTCCGGGTGGACAACCAGGCCACGCCGATCGTGCTGATGGGTTACTACAACCCGATCCACCGCTTCGGTGTGGACAAGTTCGTCGCCGAAGCCAAAGAGGCGGGTGTCGATGGCCTGATCATCGTCGACCTGCCGCCGGAGCACGATGCCGAGCTGGCCACCCCGGCCCAGGCCGCAGGTATCGACTTCATCCGCCTGACTACCCCGACCACCGACGACGTGCGCCTGCCGCGCGTGCTGGAGCGCAGTTCCGGGTTCGTCTACTACGTGTCGGTGGCCGGTGTGACCGGTGCGGGCTCGGCGACCACCGAGCATGTGACCGAGGCCGTGGCCCGCCTGCGCCGGCATACCGACCTGCCGATCAGCGTTGGCTTCGGCATTCGCACGCCGGAGCAGGCAGCGGCCATCGCCCGCCTGGCCGACGGTGTGGTGGTGGGGTCGGCGCTGGTCGACAAGATCGCCCAGGCCAAGAATGCCGACCAGGCGGTGAATGACGTGCTGAGCCTGTGCTCGGCGCTGGCTGAAGGGGTGCGCGCGGCACGCGCCTGATTCGCGGTGTAGATGCATTTGTGGGAGCGGGCTTGCCCCGCGATGACGATGGTGGACTCACCGCCGCAATCGCGGGGCAAGCCCGCTCCCACCCAATTACTGTCAGTCGTTGAAAATGGAAAGGTCCAACGGCCTGATCGCCCCCATCCAGATCGCATGATCGCGGTGATCCGCCAGCTCATCCCCGGTTTCCGGGTGCAGGAACACCACCAGCCCCTTGCGATACAGCGCCAGCCACGGCAGCACCACCCCCACCATTTCCGGCCCAAAGGCCAGCTGGCAGCTCCAGTCCGGATGCGGCCCGACCGGCTTCTGGTGCATGCGCCCCATGGTCACGCCAAACAACCGCGTCGCCTCTTCGCACAGCTCACGGGCCTGCTCCATGGTCGATGCGTCGTAGTACACGTGGGCGTGATACCCCTTGATCCTTTGCACGATGGCTCCTGATTGCACTGAAAGCATGCGTCGAAGTCTACGCCATCCCTGTGGGAGCGGCTTCAGCCGCGAAGCAGGCAACGCGGTAGATGGCACCGGCTGCGCCGGTGTTCGCGGCTGAAGCCGCTCCTACAAATTGCGCGACAGGTCAGGCTAACCACGCTCCTGCTCCAGCCAATCCACAAACCTCTCGATCAACGCCCCACGCCGCTTGCGCGGCGGCAGCACCACGTAATACCCCCGCTTCGAACGCAAACTCCCTTCCAACGGCCGGCACAACAGCCCTTGCTCCACCAACCCATCAACCAGGTGCGCCCACCCAATCGCCACCCCTTGCCCGGCAATCGCCGCCTGAATCAACAGGGTGTAATTGTCGAACCGCAACTGCCCGGCCGGTGGCGAACTGTCCACGCCAAACCCACGAAACACCCCCGCCCAGTCGAACCAGCGACTGGCCTGCTCACCCCGCAAATGGAGCAGGGGCAATCGTTGCAAAGCCACGGCTGACAAGGGTTTGCCATGAATCAGCCGAGGGCTGCATACCGGGAAGACTTCCTCATCGAACAGCCAGCGGCTTTCGCCCTGATGAAAGCGCCCATCGCCGAACAGCACCGCCACATCGATGTCAGGGCGCAGCATCCCCTGGCTGCGCTCGCCGGTCACCAGGCTCACGTCCACCTGTGGATAAGCCTCATGAAAACGCTGCAGGCGCGGCATCAGCCAGAACGCCGCAAAGGCGAAGTCGGTAGCCACCTGCAGCACCTCGCGCTGGCCGCGCCCGCTGGCTTGGGCAACGCCATCGTCCATCGCCTGCAAGCCCTGGTGCACCTGCTCGAACAACAGCAAACCTGCCTCGGTCAGCTCGATGCCCCGGTAGATCCGGTCGAACAAGCGCGTGCCCAGCTGCGCCTCCAGGCGCTTCATCTGCTGGCTTACCGCCGGCTGGGTAGTGCCCAGTTCCACGGCGGCAGCGGTGAAGCTGCGCAGGCGGGCGGCGGCCTCGAACACGCGCAGGGTGTCGAGAGGCAGGTCGGCAAGGTGCTCAAACATAAGCCTGGCTAATCCCAGTCATTGCCCGGCATGGGCTTTACCCCTGTTATCCACAGCCGCATGCTGGATTGCAAGTGGTACCCATAACCCTCGACGATGGAAGGCCCCCATGAAGCGACCCAACATCCTGTTCATCATGGCCGATCAGATGGCCGCACCCTTGCTGCCGATCTACAACCCGTCGCCGATCAAGATGCCCCACCTGGCCCGCCTCGCCGAGCAGGCCGTGGTGTTCGACAGTGCCTACTGCAACAGCCCGCTGTGTGCGCCGTCGCGCTTCACCCTGGTCAGCGGCCAGTTGCCCAGCCGCATCGGCGCCTACGACAACGCCGCCGACTTCCCCGCCGACATACCCACCTACGCCCACTACCTGCGCCGCCTCGGCTACCGCACCGCGCTGTCGGGCAAGATGCACTTCTGCGGCCCGGACCAGTTGCACGGCTACGAACAGCGGCTGACCAGCGACATCTACCCGGCCGACTACGGCTGGGCGGTGAACTGGGACGCCCCCGACCAGCGGCCGAGCTGGTACCACAACATGTCTTCGGTGCTGCAAGCCGGGCCCTGCGTGCGCACCAACCAGCTGGATTTCGACGAAGAGGTGGTGTTCAAGGCGCGCCAGTACCTCTACGACCATGTGCGCGAGGATGACGGCCGGCCGTTCTGCCTGACCGTCTCCATGACCCACCCCCACGACCCGTACACCATCCCCAGGCACTACTGGGATCTGTACAAGGATGTGGATATCCCGCTGCCGCAGGACGAAATTGCCCAGGCCGAGCAGGACCCGCACTCGCAACGCCTGCTCAAGGTCTACGACCTGTGGAACAAGCCGCTGCCCGTGGACAAGGTCCGCGACGCCCGCCGCGCCTACTTCGGCGCCTGCAGCTACATCGACGACAACATCGGCAAGCTGCTGCAGACCCTCGAGGACTGTGGCCTGGCCGACGACACCCTGATCGTGTTTTCGGGCGACCACGGCGACATGCTTGGCGAGCGTGGGCTCTGGTACAAGATGCACTGGTTCGAGATGTCGGCGCGGGTGCCGCTGCTGATCCATGCCCCCAGGCAGTTCGCCGCCCGCCGCGTCAGCGCCAGCGTATCCACCTGCGACCTGCTGCCAACCCTGGTGGAACTGGCCGGCGGCGCTGTGGATAACCAGTTGCACCTGGACGGCCGCTCGCTGCTCGGCCATCTGCAAGGGCAGGGCGGGCATGACGAGGTGATCGGCGAATACATGGCCGAAGGCACGGTCGGCCCGCTGATGATGATCCGCCGTGGCGTCTACAAGTTCGTGTACAGCGAAGACGACCCATGGCTACTCTACGACCTGAGCCGCGACCCGCACGAGCGGGAGAACCTCACCGGCAGCCCGGACCACCAGGCGCTGCTGCAGGCATTTGTCGATGAAGCCAGGCAACGCTGGGACGTCCCCGCGCTGCGCCAGCAGGTGCTGGCCAGCCAGCGCCGCCGCCGTCTGGTGGCCGAGGCGCTGGCCATCGGCACGCTGAAAAGCTGGGACCACCAACCGCTGGTGGACGCCAGCCAACAGTACATGCGCAACCACATCGATCTCGACGACCTCGAGCGCAAGGCACGTTATCCACAGCCCGCACCCCTGGATTGAGAAGAGAGGCCGCCATGCAGAAGTTCTCCACCGCCGTGCTCGCCCTGGCCCTGAGCCTGGGCACGGCCCACGCCGCCGACAGCGACGCGCAATGCAGCACCGTCAAGCTGGCCGACCCCGGCTGGAGCGATATCGCCAGCACCAACGCCCTGGCCCGACTGCTGCTGGAAAGCCTGGGTTACCAGGTGAAGATCGACAGCCTGGCCGTGCCGATCATCTACGGCGGCCTCAAGGATGGCCGGGTGGATGCCTTCCTCGGCAACTGGATGCCGGCGCAGCAGGGCTTTCACGACAAGTTCATCGCCAATGGCGATGTGCAGCAACTGGCGAAGAACCTGGAAGGCACCGAGTTCACCCTGGCGGTGCCTGACTATGTATGGAACGCGGGCGTGAAGGACTTCGCCGACCTGCAACAGCATGCCGAGCAGTTCGACAAGAAGCTCTACGGTATCGGATCGGGCGCGCCGGCGAACCTGTCGCTGAAAGAGATCATCGACAAGAACGAGTTCGACCTGGGCCAGTGGAAACTGGTCGAATCCAGCGAGCAGGCAATGCTGGCGCAGGTCGACCGGGCGGTGAAGAAGCAGCAGTTCATCACCTTCCTGGGCTGGACCCCGCACCCGATGAACGTGAAGCTGAAGATGCATTACCTCACGGGAGGGGAGAAATGGTTCGGCAGCAAGGGCGATGTTTACACCTTGACTCGCAAGGGGTATCCACAAGCGTGCCCGAATGCGGCGAAGCTGCTGGGCAACCTGAAGTTCTCGCTGGAGATGGAGAACAGCATCATGGCTGAGGTTGTGGATAAGAAGGTGAGCTTTGATGAAGCGGCCAAGGCTTGGGTGAAAGCGCATCCTGAGCTGTTGGATGCCTGGCTCGCAGGAGTGACCACCAAAGCGGGCGAGGATGCCCAAAAAACCGTAATAGCTAAACTGTGATCCGCTGAGCGACACATAGCCCCTGTGGGAGCGGGTTTACCCGCGAAACAGGCACCGCGGTCTATGGCACCGGCTGTGCCGGTGATCGCGGGTAAACCCGCTCCCACAGGGTCGGTGAAATCTTCAGGAATCTGTTATCCCCATGCCCCGCCTGACCCATCTGCTGCCCTTCCTCACCTGGCTCCCCCGCCAATCGGGCCGCAGCTTGCGCCAGGACCTGCTGGTGGGCCTGAGCGGCGCCATCCTCGCCCTGCCGCAATCCATCGCCTACGCCCTGATCGCCGGCCTGCCCGCCGAATACGGCCTGTATGCGGCCATCGTCCCGGTACTGATCGCCTGCCTGTGGGGCTCGTCCTGGCACCTGATCTGCGGCCCCACCGCCGCCATTTCCATCGTTCTCTATGCCAGCATCAGCCCGCTGGCCGTGGCCGGCAGCGCCGACTATGTAACCCTGGTACTGCTGCTGACTTTCCTCGGCGGCATCTTCCAGTTGCTGCTAGGGCTGCTGCGCTTCGGTGCGCTGGTCAATTTCGTCTCCCACTCGGTGGTGCTGGGCTTCACCCTCGGCGCCGCCATCGTCATCGCCCTTGGGCAGTTACCGAACCTGCTGGGGATGGACCTGCCAAGCCAGGCCACTGCGTTGAAGACCGTGCAGGACCTGGCCGGGCACATGGGCGAGGTGGATGTGCCATCGCTGGTTCTGGGGCTGGCCACGCTGGTCATCGGTATTGCCCTGAAACTGTGGCGCCCACGCTGGCCAAGCCTGTTGATAAGCCTGCTGCTGGTCAGCCTGGTGGCCTGGCTGCTGCCAGGCTACTTCGCCCACGTACCCAGGGTAGCTGCGTTCACCGGGCAGCTCCCGCCCTTCAGCCCGCTGCCTCTGCTGGATGTGGAACTGATGCTGCGCCTGCTGCCCAGCGCCGTGGCGGTGGGCATGCTGGGGCTGGTCACCAGCCTGTCGATTGCCCGCTCGTTGTCGGCACGTTCGGAGCAACTGATCGACCCAGACCAGGAAATCCGTGCACAAGGCCTGTCGAACATCGCAGGCGCGTTTTTCTCCGGTTACCTGTCCGCCGGTTCCTTCACTCGCTCGGGCCTCAGTTACGACGCAGGTGCGCGTTCGCCGCTGGCCGGGGTGTTTTCGGCGTTGTGGGTGGCGCTGTTCGCCGTGACCGGCGCCGGGCTGATCGCCCATCTGCCTATCCCGGCGATGGCGGGGAGCATCCTGCTGATCTGCTGGGGGCTGGTGGACCATCGCGGCATTCGCGCGCTGTTCCGGGTCAGCCGCTCGGAGTTCCTGGTGATGGCGCTGACGGCGGCTGCGACGCTGCTGCTGGAGCTGCAGACGGCAATCTATGCCGGGGTGCTGGCGTCGTTGTTCTTCTACCTCAAGCGCACGTCGCGGCCACGGGTGCAGCAGAGCCGGGAAGGGGAGGCGGACATCTTGCGGGTGGGCGGGTCGATCTTCTTCGGCGCGGCGCACTACCTGCAGGTGCGCCTGCAGCGCTGCCAGGGGCCGCATGTGGTGATCGATGCGCGGCAGGTCAACTTCATCGATTATTCGGGTGTGGATATGTTGCACCGCGAGGCGCGGCGGTTGATGCGCAATGGCGGGAGCCTGACGTTGCAGCGGGCGAGGCCGCAGGTGATTGATGAGCTACAGAAGCTGGAAGGGGCTCAGGATTGTCCGATCAGGTTCGAAGAGTAATCGCGGGGCAAGTCGCAGCGGCGAACCGCCGCTCCCACGCCAGGATACGGTAATGGCGTGGGAGCGGCGGTTCGCCGCTGCGACTTGCCCCGCGATTGGGTAGCAGGCTCAGCCGCGAGCCAACTGCCTGCGCAGCTCATCCAGCACCGGCCCGGTCTCAGGCCGAACCCCACGCCAGATAAAGAACGCCTCGGCCGCCTGCTCCGCCAGCATCCCCAACCCATCCAGCACCTTCGCCGCACCCAGCTTGCTCGCCCACTGGCAGAACGGCGTCGGCTCCTTGCCATACATCATGTCGTAGCAAACGGTACGCCCCGCCTCGACCAGGCTCTCGGCAATCGGCGGCAGCTCGCCAGCCAGGCTCGCCGAAGTGGCGTTGATGATCACGTCCACCGGCTCCTGCAACCAGGCAAAACCGCTGGCCACCACCGGCCCCAGCTCATCGAACTCACGGGCCAGTTGCTCGGCCTTCTCCACCGTGCGGTTGGCGATCACCAGCGACTGCGGCTTGTGCGCCAGGATCGGCTCCAGCACACCCCGAACAGCACCGCCGGCGCCAAGGATAAGGATGCGCTTGCCGGCCAGCTCGACCCCGGCGTTGACGGTGAGGTCACGCACCAGCCCGGCGCCGTCGGTGTTGTCGCCTTGCAAGGTGCCGTCGGCCAGCTTGCTCAGCGTGTTCACCGCGCCGGCACGCTTGGCGCGTGGGGTGAGGCTGTCGCACAGGCGGTAGGCTTCTTCCTTGAACGGCACGGTGACGTTGGCACCGCTGCCTTGCTTGAAGAAGCCACGGGCGCAGTCGCTGAACTCGTCCAGCGGCGCCAGCAGGGTGGCGTACTCCAGGTCCTCGCCGGTCTGGTCGGCGAACAGGCGGTGGATCAACGGCGACTTGCTGTGGCCGATGGGGTTACCGAAAACGACGTACTGGTCCATGGTTGATCCTCGGTTATCCACAGGCTTACTGGGCGAGCCAGTCGCGGTCTTGCAGGTAGTACTCGGTCAGGCGCGCTTCTTCGCTGCCCGGTTCGGCTTTCCAGTCGTAGCCCCAGCGCACTTGCGGCGGTAGCGACATCAGGATCGACTCGGTACGGCCACCGGACTGCAGGCCGAACAGGGTGCCACGGTCGTAGACCAGGTTGAACTCGACGTAGCGGCCACGGCGGTATTCCTGGAATTCGCGCTGGGCGGGGGTGTACGGCGTGCCCTTGCGGCGCTGGACGATCGGCAGGTAAGCCTCGACATAGGCGTCACCGATGGCGCGGATGAAGGCGAAGCAGGTGTCGAAGTCCCACTCGTTCAGGTCATCGAAGAACAGCCCGCCAATGCCGCGTGGCTCGCCACGGTGCTTGAGGTGGAAGTAGCGGTCGCACCAGGCCTTGTAGCGCGGGTACACGTCGGCGCCGAACGGCGCGCAGGCCTGCTCGGCCACACGGTGCCAGTGCACGCAGTCTTCTTCATTGCCGTAGTACGGGGTCAGGTCGAAGCCGCCGCCGAACCACCACACGGCCTCTTCGCCTTCTTTTTCGGCGATGAAGAATCTCACGTTGGCGTGGGAAGTCGGCACATGCGGGTTGTGCGGGTGGATCACCAGCGACACGCCCAGCGCCTCGAAACCACGGCCTGCCAGCTCCGGGCGATGGGCACTGGCCGACGGCGGCAGGCCGCTGCCGAACACGTGGGAGAAGTTGACGCCGCCTTTCTCGATCACCTTGCCGTCGCCGATCACCCGCGTGCGACCGCCGCCGCCGGCATCGCGCACCCAGGCATCCTCGACGAAGCGGGCGCCGCCGTCTTCGTTCTCGAGGGCAGTGCAGATGCGGTCTTGCAGGTCGAGCAGGTAGGCTTTCACGGCCTCGGTGCGGCTGGTCATCGGGTCACCTGGAAGGAGCGGGGAAAATTCGCCGCGTAGCATACCACCGGCAAACCCCGCGCCGCAGTTGACGGCGATCAAGCAAAGGCGTCCGATAGAAGGCCTTTGCGACCGAACGACAGGAGTGTGTGATGGCCAAGCGTATCCAGTTCAGCCAGCATGGCGGCCCGGAAGTGTTGCAGCTGGTGGAGTTCGACCCGGCCCCGCCCGGCCCGCAGCAGGTGCGCGTGCGCAACCATGCGATCGGCCTGAACTTCATCGACACCTATTTCCGTGGCGGGCTGTATGCGCCGCCGTCGCTGCCTTCCGGGCTGGGTACCGAAGCGGCAGGTGTGGTCGATGCGGTGGGCGAGGGCGTCAGCCGGATCAAGGTCGGTGACCGCGTGGCCTATGCCGGCGGCCCGCTGGGGGCCTACAGCGAGGTGCACACGCTGCCGGAGGCCAACCTGGTCAAACTGCCGGAGGCGATCAGCTTCGAGCAGGCGGCGGCGGTGATGCTCAAGGGGCTGACCACGCAGTACCTGCTCAAGCAGACCTATGCCGTGCAGCCGGGTGATTTCGTGCTGTTCCATGCTGCTGCCGGTGGTGTGGGTTCGCTGGCTTGCCAGTGGGCCAAAGCACTGGGCGCCAAGCTGATCGGTACGGTCAGCTCCGCCGAGAAGGCCGAACGGGCGAAGGCGCTCGGGGCCTGGGCGACCATCGACTACAGCCGTGAAGACGTGGCCCAGCGGGTGCTGGAACTGACCGACGGTCAGAAATGCCCGGTGGTGTATGACGGCGTGGGGGCGGATACCTGGCTGACTTCGCTGGATTGCCTGAAGCCGCGTGGGCTGATGGTGAGCTTCGGCAATGCCTCGGGCGCGGTGACCGGGGTGAACCTGGGGATCTTGTCGCAGAAGGGGTCGCTGTATGTCACCCGGCCTACGCTGGCGAGCTATGCCAACAACGCCGAGAACACCCAGGCCATGGCCGATGACCTGTTCGCGATGATTGCCAGCGGCAAGCTGGTGGTGGATATCCAGCAGCGGTATCCGTTGAGTGAGGCGGCCAAGGCGCAGACGGAGTTGTCGGCGCGGCGGACTGTCGGGTCGACTGTTCTTCTTCCTTAACGACCCTATCGCGGGGCAATTCGCCGTTGCGGCCTGCCCTGCGAATGCTGGATTCCACAGGTACTTTCATCAATCCACAGTTCATGCGAAGGAATTTTACCGGCACGCAGCTGTGCCACTGACGAGCGCAATCGCTTCGCATTGCTATGTGAACTCAACAGATATTGAGTTTCTTGCATTTAATCTTTTCTCCCTGACAGTGCGCCCCCTGTGGGAGCGGGTTTACCCGCGAAGCAGGCGCTGCGGTGTATGGCACCGGCTTTGCCGGTGTTCGCGGGTGAACCCGCTCCCACAGGTTATGCGTGGCCCTTGTGGGAGCGGGTTTGCCCCGCGATTGCGTCAGCTCAGCCGGTGCAATTCTTGGCCACTGGCGCCGACTCGATGCCCTCAAGCATCGCCTCCACCAACCCCTCCGCCATTTCCAGCGAATGCAGGCTGGACCAGAACATCCCCCGCCCCTCGTCCCGCAGGTGGTCGAGCGCCTTGATGCCGGTGTCGTAGGCGCAGCGCAGGTAGAGCGCTACATGCACCAGGGCGTCGTGTGCTTGGACATCAGGGTTCACGGAAAAGAGGGGCGGATGGCCTGCATCGCAGCGGCCGAAGGGATGGGTGGAGGTGTTGGGGAGGGGTGGATCGGGGACAATCTTCTTAGTCATGGCAACCTCTAACAGAGTAGGGCTGACACCTCGTCCGTTACCACACGAATGGGTGGCAGCTGTACACGGGGTGGTAAACCGGGGAGGTACCAGACCCGGCAGGCTCGAGAGCCTCCCGTGCACAGCCGCCATAGACGACTCTGATACCTTCCTGTTACCGGGTTACCACACCCGATCGCCAAGTTATTCGGCGACGGTCTGGAGCCTAGAAGTAGGAGTTCCCTGTGAGAAGGTGATGGCAGCGGACGCGGATCGTAGGATATTTCTCTATTCGCAAGCTGGACAGCCTGTTCGGCAAAATCAGAAAAATCCTGAAATCAACCAGAACCTTGAATGAGGCGCTGCTCCACGCGAGAGAACGGGCCTCGCTTGACCGTGCCGACTCTGAGGCGTAGCCTTTCTCTCTGAGGTTGTGCTGGTGCGCCGGTTGAGTTTCAAGTTATCCGGGCGAGTGCATCCTTTCCCTTTGGCCGCTTAAGCGGCCATTATTTTTTGGGCTTGTTTCTATCCCCTTTAGGCACGATGGAATAGAGCTCCGCCTTGGGCTTGCGGGCCGTCAGTTCAAAAATCGCCTCATCATAGATTTCATTGCCATAGCCATCGTTTCGGCCAATCGTGCTGCGAAGAGCAGTCAGGTGCGTGGCACTCTTCAAAATCGATGTCGCAGCCAGCGCTGCCCTGATTTGCACAACCATGTCATCAATGGTGTATCCGTCTCGTATCACCCGGCTTCTGTAGGCATGACTGCCAATAAATACGATGCCCGGATCCTCAAGCAGGGGTAAACCCAACCCGGCTTTCTGTCTGTTGATCGCCTCGAACTGATCTGCGGTAAATCTGCCTATTTCCACCGCCCTGACCCGATGACTGGACGCTAGCTGCTGCAGATTCGCCCTTATCAGGTACTCGGCATTCTCGAATAGCGGCATTGCTCCGGATGCTCCCGCCGATTTGCGACGCACGGAGAGCAAGCTAGAGGCAGGGGTTCCTGAAGAGAAGTTAGTGACTTAGGACGGAGACAGTGGGAAGTTTCCCAATTGGTTGTCCTGGCAACCATTTGAGAGAAAGTCAGGAGAGTCCGGGCGTTTTTTTGGGGCCGTTTTGCGACACAAGGCCGCTCCCACAGGGGGTCGCGGTTGCCTGTAGGAGTGGCCTTGTGCCGCGAAACGAGGGCAAAGCCCTCGCCAGCGGTATCAGCCCGGGCGCACAACCTCGCCGGTCGCCAGATCCCGAATCAGGCTCGGGTTCTTCCGCCCTCCCAACGCCCCACCCAGCACCATGTCCAGCTGCTTGTGGAAATACTGCTCCACCCGCAACCGGCTCTTGGCCGCCGGGCGCCCGGCCGGGTTGCAGGAGGTGGAAATCAACGGCCCGACCAACGCGCACAGCTCACGCACCTGTGGATGATCGCTGACCCGCAGCGCCACGCTGTCATGCTGCCCGGTCACCCACTCGGGCAGCAGGTCCTGGTGCGGTACCAACCAGGTGTTCGGCCCCGGCCAGGTGGCGGCCATGCGGTCGATCCAGTCCTGGGGGAAGTCCTCGAACAGGAAGTCGAACTGGTGGATGCTGTCAGCGACCAGGATCAGGCCTTTATCCACAGGCCGCGACTTGAGCGCCAGCAGACGATACACCGCGTCTTCGTTCCACGGGTCGCAGCCCAGGCCCCAGACCGCTTCCGTTGGATAGGCGATCACCGCACCCGCCTTGATCTCACGCGCGGCTTGTTGCACACGCCAACTGCTCACCATTTGCTGTCACTCCACATATAAGCCTTGCGCGCAGTTTACTTAGCCGGACCTTGCAAACCAACGCCCGGCTTCATTACTCACCCGGCCCTCGAGCTCCAGCTCGGTCAGGCTGGCCAGCACCTGGGCCAACGGCTGGCCGCTGCTGTGCGCCAGGCCCTCGGCAGTGTGGGGTGCAGCATGCAGCAAGGCGAGCAGGGGATGGCCGGGTTTGTCCACAGGCGCGGGCGGCAGGTTCTGCCAGCCGCGCAGGCTGTCGAGGATCTGTTCCACGCTCTCCACCAGCAACGCACCGTCGCGGATCAGCTGGTGACAGCCCTTGGCGCCGGGGTGGTGAATGGAGCCGGGGATGGCATACACCTCACGCCCTTGTTCGGCGGCAAGCCGGGCGGTGATCAACGAGCCACTGGCAATGCTCGCCTCCACCACCAGCACACCCAGCGACAGCCCGCTGATGATCCGGTTGCGCCGGGGAAAGTTGCCCGCCAACGGCCCGGCATCCAGGGGGTACTCGGAAACCAGCGCGCTACCGCTGTCGAGCATCGCTCGGGCGAGGTCGCGGTGGCGCTGTGGATAAAGTTTTTGCAACCCCGTGCCGAGCACCCCGATGGTGTGCCCGCCGGCCTGCAATGCCGCCCGATGAGCGGCACCGTCAACGCCCAGCGCCAGCCCGCTGGTGATGGTGAAACCGGCTTGCGCCAGGCAACGCGAAAACGCACCTGCGGTATCCAGCGCCGGCGGTGAAGCACGCCTGCTGCCCACTATCGCCAGCTGCGGGCGCTCCAGCAACGCCGGGTCGCCGGCGACGAATAGCAGCGGCGGCGGGTCGTCGATTTCACCGAGCAACGCGGGATAGCCAGGCCCGTCCCACATCAGCAAATGCTGGCCCGGACGCTCTATCCAGGCCATTGCAGCCAATGCACCGTCGCGCACCTCGGGGCTGCGCCGGGCATCGATACTGGCAGCCGGCAGCCCCAGCGCACGCCAGGCACTGGCCGGCGCACTGAGTGCCGACGAGGCATTGCCAAAGGCTTCGATGAGGGTATGGAAACGGCGCAGGCCGATGTCGGGGAGGCGATGCAGACGCAGCCGCGCCTCCAGTTCGGCAGGCGAGCAAGGCGACGAACGGGGTGTAGGCATAGGGGATCATCCTTGATCGAAAAGGGGCCATCGGCGTGGCACAAGCTGTGGATAACTGTGTTGATAACGCTTTGAAAAGCTGTCCATCAAATCGGCAATAAGCCGCCCTTTCACACCCTAGCCGAGCTTTCACAGGTGCCTTGGCCACCTTTTCCCTTTATTATGTGTGCTCAGTTTTCAACCGACCGCACAGTGACTGCCTGACCCCTATGGCCATTTTGAACATTCTCGAATTCCCCGATCCGCGCCTGCGTACCATTGCCAAACCGGTAACGGTGTTCGACGACGCCCTGCGCCAGCTGATCGACGACATGTTCGAAACCATGTACGAGGCCCCTGGCATCGGCCTGGCGGCGACCCAGGTCAACGTGCACCAGCAAGTCGTGGTGATGGACCTGAGCGAAGACCGCAGCGAACCGCGCGTCTTCATCAACCCCAGCGTCGAAGAGCTGACCCACGACATGGGCCAGTACCAGGAAGGCTGCCTGTCGGTGCCGGGCTTCTACGAAAACGTCGACCGCCCGCTGCGCGTACGGGTCAAGGCCCAGGACCGCGACGGCAAGCCCTACGAGCTCGAGGCCGAAGGCCTGCTGGCGGTGTGCGTGCAGCACGAATTCGATCACCTCAACGGCAAGCTGTTCGTCGACTACCTGTCGCAGCTCAAACGTGACCGGATCAAGAAGAAGCTGGAAAAGCAGCACCGCCAGCAAGCCTGATCCCTCCCTTCCAGAAGGCTTGCTCCGGCAAGCCTTTTTCTTTTTTGCAGCGAGAACTCCATGCGCATCGTCTTTGCTGGCACCCCAGAGTTTGCCGCCGAACACCTCAAGGCCCTGCTCGACAGCCCGTACGAGATCGTGGCCGTCTACACCCAGCCGGACCGCCCCGCCGGCCGTGGCCAGAAGCTCATGCCGAGCGCGGTCAAGGCCCTGGCCGTGGCCCATGACATCCCGGTGTACCAGCCACAGACCCTGCGCAATGCCGATGCGCAGGCCGAGCTCGCCGCGCTGCAGCCGGACCTGATGGTGGTGGTCGCCTATGGCTTGATCCTGCCGCAAGCGGTGCTGGATATCCCGCGCCTGGGTTGCATCAACAGCCATGCCTCGCTGCTGCCGCGCTGGCGCGGTGCGGCGCCGATCCAGCGGGCCGTGGAGGCGGGTGACGCCGAGAGCGGCGTGACCGTGATGCGCATGGAGGCTGGCCTGGATACCGGCCCGATGCTGCTCAAAGTGGTCACGCCGATCAGCGCCGACGACACCGGCGGCACCTTGCACGACCGCCTCGCCGAAATGGGCCCGCCCGCGGTGATCCAGGCCATCGCCGGCCTGGCCGATGGCAGCCTGCAAGGTGAAGTGCAGGACGATGCCCTGGCCACCTACGCACACAAGCTGAACAAAGACGAAGCGCGCATCGACTGGAGCCGTCCGGCCGTCGAGCTTGAGCGCCTGATCCGCGCCTTCAACCCTTGGCCTGTGTGCCACAGCACCCTGGACGGCGAAAGCGTGAAGGTCCTGGCCGCCAACCTGTCCACAGCCCAGGGCGCCCCGGGCGAAATCCTGTCGGCCAGCAAGGACGGCCTGGTGGTCGCCTGCGGTGAGCAGGCCCTGAGCCTGACCCGCCTGCAACTGCCGGGGGGCAAGGCGCTCAACTTCGCCGACCTGTTCAACAGCCGCCGCGAGAAATTCGCCAGCGGCAAGGTGCTCGGCCAATGAATCCACGCCTGGCTGCCGCCCGTGCCTTGGCCGCCGTGCTCAGCGGCAAGGCTTCGCTGAACAGCTCGCTGCCGGCGCAACTGGACAAGGTCGATGATCGCGACCGTGGCCTCACCCAGGACCTGGCCTTCGGCACCGCCCGCTGGCAGCCGCGCCTGGACCTGCTGGCGGCGCAACTGTTGCAGAAGCCGTTCAAGGCCGCCGACGCCGATGTGCAGGCGCTGCTGCTGGTCGGCCTGTACCAGCTGTTCTACACCCGCATCCCGGCCCACGCCGCCATCGGCGAAACCGTAGGCTGCGCCGACAAGCTGAAGAAGCCGTGGGCCAAGGCCCTGCTCAATGCCGTGCTGCGCCGCGCCCAGCGCGAGGGTGAGGCACTGCTTGCCGACATGGAGCGCGACCCGGTGGTGCGCACCGCCCACCCGCGCTGGCTGCAGAAGTCGCTCAAGGCCTTCTGGCCGGAGCAGTGGGAAACCATCTGCGCCGCCAACAACGCCCACCCGCCGATGATCTTGCGCATCAACCGCCGCCACCACAGCCGCGACGCTTACCTCGCGTTGCTGGCCGAGGCCGGTATCAGCGCCAGCGCCTGCCAGTACAGCCGTGACGGCATCGTGCTGGCCGAAGCTTGCGACGTGCGCGGCCTGCCGGGCTTCGCCGAAGGTTGGGTCAGCGTGCAGGACGAGGCCGCGCAGTTGTCTGCCGACCTGCTGGAACTGGCCCCCGGCCAACGCGTGCTCGACGCCTGTTGCGCCCCGGGCGGCAAGACCTGCCACCTGCTCGAAGCCGAGCCGAAGCTTGCGCACATGGTCGCCATCGACCTCGAGGCCAAGCGCCTGACCCGCGTGCGCGAGAACCTCGACCGCCTCAAGCTCGATGCCGAGCTGATCGCCTGCGACGCCCGCGACACTGCCAGCTGGTGGGACGGCAAACCGTTCCAGCGCATCCTGCTCGACGCCCCCTGCTCGGCCACCGGCGTGATCCGCCGCCACCCGGACATCAAGCTGACCCGCCAGGCCGACGACATCCCGGCCCTGGCCGCGCTGCAAGGCGAGCTGCTCGATGCCCTGTGGCCGACCCTGGAAGTGGGCGGCATGCTGCTGTACGCCACCTGCTCCAGCCTGCCCACCGAGAACACCGAGGTGATCGACGCCTTCCTTGCCCGCACCCCCGGTGCCCGCGAGCTGGACCTGGCGACCGAGGCCGGCCTGCGTCAGCCCCACGGGCGCCAGCTGCTGGCCCAGGAGGGCGGCCACGACGGTTTCTACTATGCCAAGCTGATCAAGATCGCCGCCTCGCGGTAAGCACAAGAACTAGGGAGTAGTGGATGAAGATCATCATCCTCGGCGCGGGGCAGGTAGGCGGTACGCTGGCGGAACACCTGGCCAGCGAAGCCAACGACATCACCGTGGTCGACACCGACAGCGAGCGCCTGCGCGATCTGGGCGACCGCCTGGACATCCGTACCGTGCAAGGCCGCGCATCGCTGCCGACGGTGCTGCGCCAGGCCGGCGCCGACGACGCCGACATGCTGGTGGCGGTGACCAATAGCGACGAGACCAACATGGTCGCCTGCCAGGTGGCCTACTCGCTGTTCCACACCCCGACCAAGATCGCCCGGGTGCGCGAATCGGCCTACCTCACCCGCGAAGAGCTGTTCGACAACGACCACATCCCGGTGGACGTGCTGATCAGCCCCGAGCAGGTGGTGACCAACTACATCAAGCGCCTGATCGAACACCCCGGTTCGCTGCAGGTGATCGACTTCGCCGAGGGCAAGGCCCAGTTGGTGGCGGTCAGGGCCTATTACGGCGGGCCGCTGGTGGGCCAGCAACTGCGCCAGATACGCGCCCACATGCCCAACGTCGACACCCGCGTGGCGGCGATCTTCCGCCGCGACCGGCCGATCACGCCCCGGGGCGACACGGTGATCGAAGCCGACGACGAAGTGTTCTTCATTGCCGCGAAGAAGGACATCCGTGCGGTGATGGGCGAGCTGCGACGCATCGACGAAACCAACAAGCGCGTGGTGATCGCCGGTGGCGGGCAGATCGGCGAGCGCCTGGCCGAGGCCATCGAAAGCCGCTACCAGGTGAAGATCATCGAGATGAACCCGGCGCGCTGCCGGCACCTTTCCGACACCCTGGAAAGCACCGTGGTGCTGCAGGGCAGCGCCTCGGACAAGGACTTGATGCTCGAAGAGAACATCGCCGACGCCGACATCTTCCTGGCCCTGACCAACGACGACGAGGCCAACATCATGGCGTCGCTGCTGGCCAAGCGCCTGGGCGCGCGCAAGGTGATGACCATCATCAACAACCCGGCCTATGTCGACCTGGTGCAGGGCGGCGACATCGACATCGCCATCAGCCCGCAGCTGGCCACCATCGGCACGCTGCTGGCCCACGTGCGCCGCGGCGATATCGTCAGCGTGCACTCGCTGCGCCGTGGCGCGGCCGAGGCCATCGAGGCCGTGGCCCATGGCGATGCGAAGTCGAGCAAGGTGGTGGGCAAGGCCATCGAGGACATCGCCCTGCCGCCGGGTACTACCATCGGCGCGATCATCCGCGACGAGGAAGTGCTGATCGCCCATGACGACACGGTGATCGAGTCGGGCGACCATGTGATTCTGTTCGTTGTGGATAAAAAGCATATCCGGGACGTGGAGAAGCTGTTCCACGTGGGCTTGAGTTTCTTCTAAAGGAGCAGGGCATGCGCGAATCGCTAGAGAAGATGCTGGCCAAGGGTGTGGATAACCCGCTGCTGCGCTTTGGCCTGGGCAAGGCCTGGCTGGATGAAGGCAATGGCGCCGAGGCGGTGGTGCATCTGGCCAGTTGCGTGCAGCAGGACCCCAAGTATTCGGCGGCATGGAAGCTGCTGGGCAAGGCGTATCAGCTGCAGGGTGACCTGGCTGGGGCGCGCAAGGCTTGGGAGGAGGGGATCGAGGCGGCGCAGGCCCATGGGGACAAGCAGGCCGAGAAGGAGATGGCTGTTTTTCTCAAGAAGCTGAACAAAACATCGACTTGATGCAGTCTCTGTGGGAGCGGGTTTACCCGCGAACACCGGCGAAGCCGGTGCCATACACCGCAGCGCCTGCTTCGCGGGTAAACCCGCTCCCACAGTGTCCCTGCTAATGCAGGGGCAGTGGATAACTCAATACCAGCGCGCCTCACCCGCCGGGCGCTTCTTGAAGCGCTTCATGCTCCACATGTACTGGCTCGGGTACTCGCGCACATAACGCTCGACCACCTTGCTCATGGCCGCCGCCGATTCATTCACATCGGTGCTGTACATGGCCTCCGGCGCCGCTTCCAGGAACACCTTGAAGCCCGAACCGTCCGGCAGGCGCAGCGCATGCAGGAACACCCCCACTGCCTTGCCACCGGCGAGCATGTTCGGCACGAACTTGCTGGTCAGCGCCTGGGTCCCCAGGAACGGCACGAACACCCCGGCGGACTCGGCCGGCTCCGGGTCGGCCGGAATACCCACCTGGCCACCGCGGCGCACTTCCTTGATGACGCTGAGAATGCCTTCCTTGGTCGAAGGCGCCACGCGGTTGCCCATCTGCACGCGCTGCTCGCGCAGCAGGTCATCCACGGCTTTCAACTTGGGCGGGCGGTAGAAGATGATCGGTTTGCACTGGTTGCAATAGAAGTGGTTGAGCACTTCCCAGTTGCCCAGGTGGCTGGTGATGCCGACCACGCCCTTGCCCGAGGCCAGGGCCTGCTCCAGCACTTCCAGGCCGTGCACTTCCTTGACCAGCTCCAGCGAGCGTTGCGGTGGCCAGATCCAGGCGCAGGCGCTTTCGACGAACGACTTGCCGATATCCTTCAGCGCACGGCCCACCAGCTGCTCACGCTCGGCCGGGTCCATCTCCGGGAAGCACTTGGCCAGGTTGATGCGCACCACGTTGCGCGAGCCGTTGGGGATCTTCCACATCAGCCAGCCGATACCGGCGCCAACGCGCTGCACCGCGCCCCAGGGCAACTTGGCGAACAGTCGCAGCACCCCGACCATCAGGGCGCCCTTGAACTTTTCCACAGGCGAATTCCTTATTTCAGCAAGGCGCGCATTGTACCCCGTCAGCGCACCAGCGCGGCGTAGCGATCGCAGTCGGTGGTGTGATCCATGACCATGCCGGTGGCCTGCATGAAGGCGTAGCAGATGGTCGGGCCGACGAAGGTGAAGCCGGCTTTCTGCAGGGCTTTGCTCATGGCCTTGGCCTCCTCGGTGACCGCCGGTACGTCGCTGCGGCCGGTGAAATGGTTGATCTTCGGCTCACCGCCCACGAACGACCACAGCCACTCGGCCGGGTTATCCACAGCCAGCCAGGCCAGCGCATTGCGGCGCACGGCCTTGAGCTTGAGGCGGTTGCGGATGATGCCGGCATCGAGCATCAACTCCTCGATGCGCTCATCGCTGAGCTGCGACAGTTTCAACGGGTCGAAGCCGTGCAACACCTCGCGATAGCGCTCGCGCTTCTTCAATACCGTGATCCACGACAAGCCCGCCTGGAACCCTTCGAGCAAAAGCATCTCGAACAGCAACGCCGGATCACGCTGCGGCGTTCCCCACTCCTGATCGTGGTAGGCCTGGTACAACGGGTCGTCGGAACACCAAAAGCAGCGTGGCATAAGGCTCCAATGAGTAGAGGGCGAGGCGAAACGGGTTATACTCCCGCTCTTTACATCCGCATCCCCAGATACAGGTGAATTTCGTGAGCCAGCCTACGCCAGCCGTGCGTACCTTCCAAGACCTGATCCTCGCCCTGCAGAACTACTGGGCAGCTCAAGGTTGTGTGGTGCTTCAGCCCTACGATATGGAAGTAGGCGCCGGCACTTTCCATACCGCCACGTTCCTGCGCGCCGTCGGCCCGGAAACCTGGAACGCCGCCTACGTGCAGCCTAGCCGTCGCCCTGCCGACGGACGGTATGGCGAAAACCCCAACCGCCTGCAGCACTACTACCAGTTCCAGGTGGTACTCAAGCCGAACCCGGCGAACTTCCAGGAGCTGTATCTGGGCTCGCTGAAAGCCATCGGCCTGGACCCACTGGTTCACGACATTCGCTTCGTCGAAGACAACTGGGAATCGCCAACCCTCGGCGCCTGGGGCCTGGGCTGGGAAATCTGGCTCAACGGCATGGAGGTGACCCAGTTCACCTACTTCCAGCAAGTCGGCGGCATCGAGTGCTACCCGGTCACCGGTGAGATCACCTACGGCCTGGAGCGCCTGGCCATGTACATCCAGGGCGTGGACTCGGTCTACGACCTGGTGTGGGCCGACGGCCCGTTCGGCAAGGTCACCTATGGCGACGTGTTCCACCAGAACGAAGTGGAGCAGTCGACCTACAACTTCGAGCACGCCAACGTCGAGAAGCTGTTCGAACTGTTCGACTTCTATGAAAGCGAAGCGAACCGCCTGATCAAGCTGGAACTGCCGCTGCCGACCTATGAAATGGTCCTGAAGGCCTCGCACACCTTCAACCTGCTGGACGCCCGCCGCGCCATCTCGGTGACCGAGCGCCAGCGCTACATCCTGCGTGTACGCACGCTCGCCCGTGACGTGGCGCAAAGCTATCTGCAAGCCCGCGCGCGCCTGGGCTTCCCGATGGCCACCCCTGAACTGCGTGATGAAGTGTTGGCTAAGCTGGAGGCTGCACAATGAGTGCTCAAGATTTCCTGGTTGAACTGGGCACCGAAGAGCTGCCACCCAAGGCCCTCGCCTCGCTGGGTGACGCCTTCCTCGCCGGTATCGAAAAAGGCCTGCAGGCCGCCGGCCTGAACTACACCGCCAAGCAGGTCTACGCCGCGCCGCGCCGCCTGGCCGTGCTGATTCGCCAGCTCGACGTGCAGCAGCCGGACCGCAGCATCAATATCGATGGCCCGCCCATGCAGGCTGCGTTCAAGGACGGCGAGCCAACCCAGGCCGCCCTGGGCTTTGCCAAGAAGTGCGGTGTGGAGCTGTCGGACATCGACCAGAGCGGCCCGAAGCTGCGCTTCTCCCAGCACATCCCGGGCAAGGCGACCGCCAGCCTGTTGCCGACCATCATCGAAGACTCGCTCAACGACCTGCCGATCCCCAAGCGCATGCGCTGGGGCGCCAGCCGTGAAGAGTTCGTGCGCCCGACCCAGTGGTTGGTGATGCTGCTGGGCGACCAGGTCGTCGACTGCACAATCCTCGCGCAAAAAGCCGGCCGTGAGTCCCGTGGCCACCGCTTCCACCACCCGGAGAACGTCGGTCTGACCACCCCGGCCAACTACGTCGAAGACCTGCGCAAAGCCTACGTGCTGGCCGACTTCGCCGAGCGTCGCGAGCTGATCAGCAAGCGCACCGCAGAACTGGCCATGCAGCAGGAAGGCACCGCGATCGTGCCGCCGGCGCTGCTGGACGAAGTGACCGCGCTGGTCGAGTGGCCGGTGCCGCTGGTGTGCTCGTTCGAGGAGCGTTTCCTCGAGGTCCCGCAGGAAGCCCTGATCACTACCATGCAGGACAACCAGAAGTACTTCTGCCTGCTGGACAACGAAGGCAAGCTGCTGCCGCGCTTCATCACCGTGGCCAACGTCGAGAGCCGCGATCCGAAGCAGATCGTGCAAGGCAACGAAAAGGTCGTGCGCCCGCGCCTGACCGACGCCGAGTTCTTCTTCAAGCAGGACAAGAAGCAGCCGCTGGAAAGCTTCAACGAGCGCCTGAAGAACGTGGTGTTCCAGGCTCAACTGGGCACCGTGTTCGAAAAAGCCGAACGCGTCTCCAAGCTGGCCGCCTTCATTGCCCCGTACCTCGGCGGCAGCGCCGCCAACGCCGGCCGCGCCGGCCTGCTGTCCAAGTGCGACCTGGCCTCGGAAATGGTCGGCGAGTTCCCTGAGATGCAGGGCATCGCCGGCTACTACTACGCCCTCAACGATGGCGAGCCAGAAGACGTCGCCCTGGCGCTGAACGAGCAGTACATGCCGCGCGGTGCTGGCGCCGAGCTGCCGCAGACCCTCACCGGTGCTGCCGTGGCCATTGCCGACAAGCTCGACACCCTGGTCGGCATCTTCGGCATCGGCATGCTGCCCACCGGCAGCAAGGACCCGTACGCCCTGCGCCGTGCCGCCCTCGGCGTGCTGCGCATCCTGATCGAGAAACAGCTGGACCTGGACCTGACCAATGCGGTCGAGTTCGCGGTCAAGCAGTTCGGTGCCAAGGTCAAGGCCGCTGGCCTGTCCGAGCAGGTGCTGGAGTTCATCTTCGACCGCCTGCGCGCGCGCTATGAAGACGAAGGCATCGACGTTGCCACCTACCTGTCGGTGCGTGCCCTGAAGCCGGGCTCTGCCCTGGACTTCGACCAGCGCGTGCAGGCCGTGCAGGCGTTCCGCAAGCTGCCGGAAGCCGGTGCCCTGGCTGCGGCGAACAAGCGTGTGTCGAACCTGCTGAGCAAGGCCGAAGGCGCCATCGCCGACCAGGTCGAGCCGAAGTATTTCGACAACGCCAACGAGTTCTCGCTGTACTCGGCCATCCAGCAGGCCGACCAGGCCGTGCAACCGATGGCGGCCGCGCGTCAGTACAACGAAGCGCTGGCCCGCCTGGCCGCCCTGCGCGATCCGGTAGACGCCTTCTTCGAGGCGGTGCTGGTCAACGCCGAGGACGCCAAGGTGCGCGCCAACCGTTATGCCCTGCTCAGCCGCCTGCGCGGCCTGTTCCTGGGCGTTGCCGACATTTCGCTGCTGGGGTAAGCCTTGAAACTGCTGATTCTCGATCGTGACGGGGTGATCAATCACGACTCCGACGCCTACATCAAGTCGCTGGACGAGTGGATCCCCATTCCTGGCTCGATCGAGGCCATCGCGCAGTTGAGCAAGGCCGGCTGGACGGTGGCCGTGGCCACCAACCAGTCCGGCATTGCCCGCGGCTATTACTCGCTGGCGACCCTCGAGGCCATGCATGCGCGCCTGCGCGCACTGGTGGCCGAGCAGGGCGGCGAGGTGGGCTGCATCGTGCATTGCCCGCATGGGCCGGACGAGGGCTGCGAATGCCGCAAGCCCAAACCCGGCATGCTGCGGGCGATTGCCGAGCACTACCAGGTGCCGCTGACCGGCGTGTGGTTCGTCGGTGACAGCAAAGGTGACCTGGAGGCAGCGCTGGCCGTCGATGCACAACCGGTGTTGGTGAAAACCGGCAAGGGTGAGCGGACGCTGGAAAAAGGCATCCCGCAGAACACCCTGATTTTTGACGATCTGGCAGCCATCGCCAGACAACTCATTTAAACAGCGCGCCCCGGCGGCGCGTTGTTACTTAGGCGGGCCCGCCCCGCAACGGTACATGCCACTATGTCGATCCTGCAGGCGATCAGAATCTTTCTTTTTTACCTGCTGTTGGGCACCAGTTCGCTGCTTTGGTGCTCGCTGAGCTTCTTCGTTGCACCGTTCTTGCCGTTCGCCAAGCGCTACCGGTTCATCAACGTGTACTGGTGCCGCTGCGCGCTGTTCCTGGTGCGTACGATCCTGGGCATCGATTACAAGATCACCGGTGCCGAGAACGTACCCAAGGTGCCCTGCGTGATCTTGTCGAACCACCAGAGCACCTGGGAGACGTTCTTCCTGTCGGCCTATTTCTCGCCGCTGAGCCAGGTGCTCAAGCGCGAGCTGCTGTACGTGCCGTTCTTCGGCTGGGCCATGGCCATGCTGCGGCCGATCGCCATCGACCGCAAAAACCCCAAAGAGGCCCTGCGCCAGGTCGCCAGCCAAGGCGACGAGCTGCTCAAGCAGGGCACCTGGGTGCTGATCTTCCCCGAAGGCACCCGCGTGCCTCACGGCCAGATCGGCAAGTTCTCCCGCGGCGGCACCGCCCTGGCGGTGAACGCCGGCCTGCCGGTGCTGCCGATTGCCCACAACGCCGGCAAGTTCTGGCCGCGTGAAGGCTGGGGCAAGCGCTCGGGCACCATCGAGGTGGTGATCGGCGAGCCGATGTATGCAGTGGGCACCGGTCCACGCGCCATTGCCGAGCTCAACGACCGTGCCCAGGCCTGGAACGAAGCGGCTCAGCGGGCCATGGGTTCGCTGCCTCCGGTGGCCGAAAATCCGGAGCAGCAGCCGGCCTGACGATCTGTGGATAACTTGTTAGCAAGTTTTGCATGAGTCGTCTGAAATAGATGCTAAGTCATTGAATTAGCTATTTATTTCTCTGTATGACGTTTTTGCGAAAATCGTGCATAAGTTTTTTCGCGCTATAAAAAAACCGGCTTTTACGCCGGTTTTTTTGTGCCTGTTTGCAGAGTCGTGGGRGSGGGSKKGCCCCGCGATGGGGATCAGCCTGATAACGCCATCGCGGGGCAAGCCCGCTCCCACGCTACGTTCTTGGCATTCCTAAACCTTGTCGATATCCACATCCTTGGTTTCTTTGAGGCAGAAGATCCCCACCACCAGGCTCACCCCGGTGATCAATACCGGGTACCACAGCCCGTAGAAGATATCCCCGGTATACACCACCAACGCGAACGACACCGTCGGCAGGAAACCACCGAACCAGCCATTGCCGATGTGGTAGGGCAGGGACATCGAGGTGTAGCGGATGCGTGTAGGGAACAGCTCGACCATCACCGCCGCCAGTGGCCCGTAGGTCATGGTGGCGATCAGGATCATGGCGACGATCAGCACCACCACCATCACCTGGTTCACCTGGGCAGGATCGGCCTTGGCCGGGTAGCCGGCCGCCTCGATGGCGCTGCGCATGGCGGCTTCGTCGAAGCCGTTGATGGTCTTGTCGCCGATGCTCACCGACACGTCACTACCGGTCGCGTCAACCGAGCTGTAGGGCAGGCCTTGCTTGACCAGGAAGGTCTTGACCTTGTCGCACGGGCTGTCGAAACGTGCCTTGCCCACCGGGTCGAACTGGAAGGTGCAGCCCTGCGGGTTGGCATTCACCACGATCGGTGCCTGGCGGCTGGCGGCGTCGATCTGCGGGTTGGCGTAATGGCTCAGGGCCTTGAACATCGGGAAGTAGCACAAGGTAGCCAGCAGCAGGCCGAGCATCAGGATCGGCTTGCGCCCGACGCGGTCCGACAGCCAGCCGAAGAACACGAAGAACGGCGCGCCGATGATCACGCTGATGATCAACAGGGTGTTGGCTTGTGCCGGGTCCATCTTGAGCATCTGGGTCATGAAGAACAGCACGTAGAACTGTGCGGTATAGAAGGTCACTGCTTGACCGGCGTTGATGCTGAACAGCGCGGTCAGCACCACCTTGAGGTTGGGCCACGAGGTGAACGACTCACGGATCGGCGACTTGCTCACCTTGCCCTGGGCCTTCATTTTCACGAAGGCCGGCGACTCGTGCATGCTCATGCGGATCCAGGTGGAGATCGCCAGCAGGAAGATCGACAGCAGGAACGGCAGGCGCCAGCCCCAGGTCTCGAACTGATCGCCGCTGATGTAGCGGCTTGCCAGCACCACGGTCAGCGACAGCAGCAGGCCGAGGGTGGCGGTGGACTGGATGAAGCCGGTGTGGAAACCACGCTTGCCATGCGGTGCGTGCTCGGCCACATAGGTGGCGGCGCCGCCGTATTCACCGCCCAGGGCCAGGCCCTGGAGCATGCGCAGTATCACCAGGATGATCGGTGCGGCAATGCCGATGCTGGCGTAGGTGGGCAGCAGGCCGACCGCGAAGGTCGACAGGCCCATCAGCACGATGGTCACCAGGAAGGTGTACTTGCGCCCGATCATGTCACCGAGGCGGCCGAACACCAGGGCGCCGAACGGGCGCACCAGGAAGCCGGCGGCGAAGGCCATCAGGGCGAAGATGAAGGCGGTGGTGTCGTTGACCCCAGCGAAGAACTGCTTGCTGATGACCGCGGCCAGTGCGCCATAGAGAAAAAAGTCATACCACTCGAACACCGTCCCGAGGGATGACGCGAAGATGATCTTGCGTTCTTCACGACCGCTGGAGCTGCTCGCCGCCGCCCCCTGTTCCTGGATGTAATCCGACATCGTTGCTGTCCTCGGCCCGAGGGCCACAGTGATTATTCTTGTTGTTCCACTGCCGACGGCCTCCGACCACGCGCCGTCGCTGTTGCAAACACCCGGGTCAGGGCGTCGGTATCGCGCTGGAGTCGCTGAGGTTGGTCTGGGTACGGGCCCCCTTGAGGATCAGTTGCGCCGCCTTCTCGGCGATCATCAACGTAGGTGAACAGGTATTGCCGGAGACGATCTGCGGCATGATCGAAGCGTCGGCCACGCGCAGGCCGGGAATGCCGTGCACGCGCAGCTGGTTATCCACAACGTCCAGCGCGCCATTGCCCATGCGGCAGGTGCCCACCGGGTGGAAGATGGTGGTGCCGATCTGGCCGGCGGCCTGGTGCAGGTCTTCTTCACTCTGCAGGGCGGGGCCGGGCAGATATTCGCGGGGGGCAAAGGCGGCCAGGGCAGGGGCCTGGACGATGCGCCGGGTCATGCGAATGGCGTCTGCCGCCACCTGCAGGTCTTCGGGCGCACTGAGGTAGTTGGGGTCGATCAAGGGTGTGGCGTTCATGTCCGCCGAGCGGATATCGATACGCCCACGGCTGACCGGGCGCAGGTTGCACACCGAGGCGGTGAAGGCGGGGAAGCGATGCAGCGGCTCACCGAAGCGCTCCAGCGACAGGGGCTGCACGTGATATTGCAGGTTGGCGGTGGCCTGCTCCGGGCCCGAACGCACGAATGCCCCCAGCTGGCTCGGCGCCATGGCCAGCGGGCCGCTGCGGTCATAGGCGTAACGCAGGCCCATGCCCAGCTTGCCCCACAGGCTGTTGGCCATCTGGTTGAGGGTACGGGTGTTGTCGATCTGGTAGATCAGCCGCAGTTGCAGGTGGTCCTGCAGGTTGCCGCCGACGCCGGGCATGTCGTGCCGCACGCCGATGCCCAACCCTTCGAGCAGCTTGCGCGGGCCGATGCCCGAGCGCTGCAGAATGCCGGGGGAACCTACGGAGCCTGCGCAAAGAATGATCTCGCGCCGTGCGCCGAACTCATGCCACGCGCCTTGCCAACGCGCCTTCACCGCTCGGGCACGGGTGTTGTTGAGCAGCACCTGATCGACCTCGACACCGGTCAGGACGGTCAGGTTGGGCCGTTTGAGGATGGGTTTGAGGAAGGCTTTGGCCGAATTCCAGCGCACACCGCGGCGTTGGTTGACCTGAAAGTATCCACAGCCGGCGTTGTCGCCGGTGTTGAAGTCGTCGACCTTGGCGATGCCACTCTGTTCGGCGGCATCGCGGAAGGCATCGAGGATCGGCCAGCTGTAGCGCTGTTGCTCAACCCGCCATTCACCGTCGCCGCCATGACTGTCGCTGGCGCCAGCGAAGTGGTTTTCGCTTTGCTTGAACAGCGGCAGCACGTCCTTCCAGGCCCAGCCGTCGTTGCCTTGCTCGGCCCAACGGTCATAGTCGGCGGCCTGGCCGCGCATGTAGATCATGCCGTTGATCGAGGAACAGCCGCCGAGCACCTTGCCCCGTGGATAACCCAGGGCGCGGCCGTTCAGGCCGGGTTGGGCCTCGGTCTTGAAGCACCAGTCGGTGCGGGGGTTGCCGATGCAGTAGAGGTAACCGACAGGGATATGAATCCAGGGATAGTTGTCGCGGCCACCGGCTTCCAGCAGCAGGACGCGGCAGGCAGGATCGGCGGACAGACGGTTGGCCAGCAGGCAACCGGCGGGCCCGGCACCCACGACCACGTAGTCGTAGACAGAATCGGCTGATGGCATGTGCAACCTCGCGCCTGATTATTATTCTTGTCCCGGTCCATCTTATTGATTAATTTCGCCGAGGAAACACGAGATTTTGCGCAGCCGTTGTGCGTTTTAGCACAGCGTTTCGGCCCATCGCGGGGCAAGCCCGCTCCCACGCCCGCCCTGTGAGATCGGCGTGGGAGCGGGCTTGCCCCGCGATGAGGCCTCAGAATGCATGTACAAGGATGCTCGATGTTCGACTGGAACGATCTGCGGTTTTTCCTCGAGTTGCAGCGCAGCGGCCGGCTGCTGACCGCCGCCAAGCGCCTCAACACCACCCACAGCACCGTGGCCCGGCATATCGAGAGCATCGAGAAAAGCCTGGGCACGGCGCTGTTCGTCCAGCACGCCCAAGGCTACGACCTCACCCCCTCCGGCCAGGCACTGCTCAAGCACGCCGAGGCCATGGAGAACGTCGCCCTGCTGGCGCAGGAAGAAATCACCCAGGCCATCACGCCCCTGGGCAAGATTCGCCTGGGGGTCACCGAAGGCATCGGCATCATGTTCTTCACCCCGCGGATGAACGCGTTGTTCGAGCGCTACCCAGGGCTGGAAGTGGAGCTGGTGGCGGTGCCGCGCTTCGTCAGCATCCTCAACCGCGAGGCCGAGATCAGCATCCACCTGGAGCGCCCCAACGCCGACCTGCTGATCACCCGCAAGCTCACCGACTACCGCCTGGCGCTGTACGCCAGCCAAGCCTACCTGGACCGCGCTCCGCCATTACGCAACCGCGAAGACCTGGCCCGGCACAGCTGGATCGGTTACGTCGACGACCTGCTGTTCAGTCAGGAGCTGCTGTTCCTCAACAGCTTCTGCCGCACACCCAGCGTGGCGTTTCGCAGCACCAGCGTGATTGCCCAGCAGCACGCCGCCCAGGCCGGGCTGGGCATTGCCGTGCTGCCCAACTACATGGCCCGCCACGACCCGAAGCTGGTGCGGGTGCTGCCCAGCGAAACCATCCAGCGCAGCTACTGGATCTGCACCCGCCGCGAACTGCACAAGTCGGTGCGCCTGCGGGTGGTGTGGGATTACCTGCTGGCGCTGTGCGCCGCCGAGCAGGATGAGCTGCTAGCCGAGTAGCGCCTTGCCGGCCAGCAGCAGCGCGGCCACCCAGCCCGCCACGGCGAACAGCTGCTGCAGGCGTGGGCCGGCGATGCGGGCGGCGAGCGGCCGCGCCAGCAGCAGGCCGATGACCGCACCGATGGCGAAGGGCACCCCCACCTGCCAATGCATCACACCGGCCACGCTGGCGCTGACCACGCTACCGGTGGACACCAGGGCGATCACCGCCAGCGAGGTGGCGACGATGCTGGTCATGCGCAGGTTGGTGTAGCGGTTCAATGCCGGGATGATCACAAAACCACCGCCCACGCCCAGCAGGCCGGACAGCAACCCCGACATCAGCCCGGTAAAGGCCAGGGCCCGGGCGCAGGGCAGGGTCCAGCGCAAGCGGCCCTGCAAGGGGTTGAGCACGCAGGGCTCGATGAAACGATGGGCGTCATTGGCCTCGCCGCGCAGTTGCCTGGCCGCCTTGCGCCAGATGCGCAGGCAGGCGTAAACCAGCACCCCGGCGAACACCAGTGCCAAGGGTGTATTGGGCAATTGATGGGCGAGCATCAAACCAAAGGGCGCGGCGACGATGCCGATCAGGGCGATGAACAGGGCGGCGCGATAACGTACCAGGCCTTCGCGCAAGCCGAGCAGGGCGCCCACCGCCGCCGCCAGGCCAACGGCGAGCAGGCCGATCGGCGCCGCCTCGACCATGCTCAGGCCCAGGCCGAAGACCAGCAGCGGCACCGCGAGGATGCCGCCACCAGCGCCGGTCAGTGCCAGCACCGCGCCAATGATTGCGCCGAGCCCGGCGCCCAGCAGCTGATGTTCGATCACTGCTGCGCCTCGACCACCAGCGGCTGTGGCCGCGCCATCCATTCACGGCCCTTGAGCATGGCCTTCCAGTACAGCGGCGGCAGGATCTGCGCTTTCAACAGCCAGGCCAGTCGGGTCGGCTTGCGCCCGTCGAGCAACCAGCGCGGGAAGCTCGGCGCCAGCTTGCCGCCATAGGTGAACTCGGCAAGCACGATCTTGCCGCGCTCCACCGTCAGCGGGCAGGAACCATAGCCGTCGTATTGCGCCAGGGTCGGCAGGCGCCCAAGGGCCACCAGCACGTTGTTGGCCACCACCGGTGCCTGCTTGCGGGCGGCGGCGGCGGTCTTGGCGTTGGTGGTGTTGGCCACGTCGCCCAAGGCGTGGATATTGCCGAACTGGCGGTGGCGCAGGGTGTGCGGGTCGACATCCACCCAGCCAGCGGCATCGGCCAGCGGGCTCTGGCGGATGAAGTCCGGCGCCACTTGCGGCGGCACCACGTGCAGCATATCGAAGGCTTCGACGCGGGTTTCGCTGCTGCCATCGGGCAGGGTGCGAACGAAGGTGGCGCGCTTGTTCGGGCCATCTACCGCCGTCAGGCGATGCTGATAGTTGAGGTCGACGCCGTACTTGTCGATGTAGCTCATCAAGGCCGGCACGTAGTCCGGCACGCCGAACAGCACGGCGCCGGCGTTGAAGAAGCTGGCCCTGACATTGCCGAGCTGGCCATTGCGCAACCAGTGATCGCACGACAGGTACAGGGCCTTCTGCGGCGCACCCGCGCATTTGATCGGCATCGGCGGCTGGGTGAACAGGGCGCGGCCTTGCTTGAGCGTCTGCACCAGTTCCCAGGTGTAGGGCGCCAGGTCGTAGCGGTAGTTGGACGTGACACCGTTGCGCCCGAGTGTGTCGCTCAAGCCTTCGATGGCGCTCCAGTCGAGCTTGAGGCCCGGGCATACCACCAGCTGTTCGTAGCTGACGGCTCGACCACCTTCGAGCAGGACCAGTTGCCCATGGGGGTCGAAGCCTTCGACCCGCGCCTTGATCCAGCGCACCCCACGGGGCAGGGTGGCGGCCATGGTCTGGGCGGTGCTCGGGGCCTTGAACACACCGGCGCCGACCATGGTCCAGCCAGGCTGGTAGTAGTGCACATCGGCGGGGTCGATCAGGCCGATATCCAGTGACGGGTCGCGGGCGAGCAAGCTCGAGGCGGTGGCGATTCCGGCGGCGCCGGCACCGACGATCACCACTTTATGGTGGTCGGCAGGGGATGAGTCGGCAGGGGACAGCAAGGCAGGCATGGCGGTGTTCCTTTGAATCTCGTTATGTAGGTGCTGCGCTTTACAGTTTGTTCAGCGGGATCTTCAGGTAGCTCACGCCGTTCTCCTCGGGCTCGGGATACTGGCCGCTGCGCATGTTGATCTGTACCGATGGCAGGATCAGCACGGGCATGTCGAGGGTCTTGTCGCGGGCTTCGCGCATCGCCACGAAGCTGTCCTGGCTGACGCCTTCATGAATATGAATGTTGTCGGCACGTTGCTCGGCCACCGTGGTGACGTAGCGCAGCTCACGGCCGCCCGGCAGGTAGTCGTGGCACATGAACAACTGCGTCTGGTCGGGGAAGGCCAGCAGCCGACGGATCGACTGGTACAAGGTTGTCGCGCTGGCGCCGGGGAAGTCGCAACGGGCAGTACCGTAGTCGGGCGTGAACAGAGTGTCGCCAACGAACACAGCGGTCTCGCCGGCATCCTGGACCATGTAGCTCATGCAGGCCGGCGTATGCCCGGGGGTGTGCAGGGCGCGGGCATGCAGGTTGCCGATACGGAAGCCTTCCTCATCGACGAACAGTACATCGAACTGGCTGCCGTCGCGGGCGAACCCGGGCTCGGCGTTGAACAGGGTGCCGAACACTTTCTGCACCTGGGTGATCAGTGCGCCGATGCCGGTATGGCCGCCGAGTTTTTCCTTGAGGTAGGCCGCTGCGGACAGGTGGTCGGCATGCACATGGGTTTCCAGGATCCACTGAACCTTGGCGCCCAACTCATTCACGCGGGCAATCAGTTGGTCCGCAGAAGCCGTGCAGGTACGTCCGGACTTGGGGTCGTAGTCGAGCACGCTGTCGATCAAGGCGCACTGACGCGTCTCAGCGTCCATCACCAGGTAACTGATGGTCGAGGTGGTCTTGTCGAAGAATGCTTCAACATGAAGGTTGTTGCCGATGATCATTGCGCTCTCCAGTTATCCACCGTGCCTCCTTGAAGGCTTAGGCAGTGAACGATGCTTTATCAAGATGCATGCCATGCCTTTCTGATGGGCGCGGCGCCCCGTAAATGTGGCATTGCGTCAGGGTAGCCTGCAGGTCAGCGCGCTGCCGCACCGCCAAAGGTGACAGTTGCTGGCAGTCGACTGTCAGCCAATGGCAGTGATTGGCAGTCCTTGCTACGCTCGGCGGGTCTTTCATCTGGTGCTGTCATGCTTGCCGCTTCCCATCCCGCGATTCTCGCGCTGGTGTCCTACCTCGAACACGATGTGCTCCCCAGCATCATCCTGGACACCGACTACAACATCCTTGCCGCCAATGCTGCTTACCGCCGTCAGTTCGGCAGCGACGGTCATGCGCCTGTGGGCGAGAAATGCCACCGGGTCTCGCACCACTATGCAGTGCCTTGCGACCAGGCCGGCGAGCACTGTCCGCTGCGCAAATCGCTGGACAGCAAAGTCCCCGAGCGTGTGCTGCATATTCATCACACACCTCGCGGCCCCGAGCATGTAGATGTGGAACTGCGGCCAATCCTCGATGAGCAGGGAAGGGTGGTGGCCTTCGTCGAGCGACTGACCAGCGTCACCCTGGCATCGGCGCAACCTCAGGAGCAGGGTTTGGTGGGGCGTGCAGCGGCGTTCAAAGCGGCCGTCGCCAGCCTGCAACGGGCGGCACCGGCGCAGATTCCGGTATTGCTGCAGGGTGAGTCCGGTACCGGCAAGGAGCTGTTCGCCCGCGCGTTGCACCTGGGAAGCCCCCGAGCCAACGGGCCGCTGGTAGTGGTGGACTGTACGGGTTTGACCGAGTCTTTGTTCGAGAGCGAGTTGTTCGGCTATGAGAAGGGCGCCTTCACAGGCGCGACTCAGCGCAAGATCGGCCTGGCTGAGGTGGCCCATGGCGGCACCCTGTTCCTTGACGAAATAGGCGAAGTGCCGCTGGCCATGCAGGTGAAGCTGTTGCGGTTGATCGAGTCCGGCAGTTTCCGTCCAGTCGGCAGCACGCGCACGGTTCATTCGGATTTTCGTTTGGTCTCGGCAACCCACAAGCCACTCAAGGAAATGGCTGCTGATGGCACATTCCGGGAAGACCTGTACTACCGCATCAGTGGTTTCCCGATACGGTTACCGGCCTTGCGTGAGCGGGCTGAAGACTTGCCTTTGCTCTGTGAAAGCCTGTTGCAAAGGATGGCGGGCAAGCAGTCTCCCAAGGTGACCGATGAAGCACTCGAACGACTCAGCCTGCATAGCTTCCCCGGTAATATTCGCGAGCTGCGAAATATTCTGGAACGGGCTCGCCTGTTTGCCGATGACGGCCTGATCCGCCCCGAGCATCTTCCCGAGGGCATCCATCCGGTGGTTGATCACAAGGCTTTGCGTGGTCGCAAAGAACATGAAATGCCGCAGTTGGCCCATGCGCTGGAAACCTTCAGGGGGTCTCGAAGCGAACTAGCCGCGTATCTGGGCATGAGCGAACGTACGCTTTATCGGCGTCTCAAAGCCTTGGGACTTTGAAGCGTTCCACGTGGAACACTCATCAGACTGCGCCTCAGCGCACTCGCTCGGCAGTTTGGCCCGAGCGAGTGCAACTCCTGTAAAAGGTTAAAGACGCCTCGCCGGCGAAACTGAATTAAAGCGTCAGCGTGCCTACGATCAAGGTGATGCTCAGGGTGGAAACCAGCGTGGTCCAAGTGATCATGGATGCCATGGCCGGCGCGTCTCCGCCCATCTGCCTTGCCAAGATGTAAGCGTTACCGGCACAGGGAACACAGGCATAAAGCAGCGCCACATTGGCAGCCACACCCGAAGCGCCCATTGCCAGCAATAGCCCGAACGTGATGATTGGCATCAGCATCAACTTTAGACCGACCACATAAACAGTGGCCAGCACACGGTTAGCCTGCAGATTGAACATCAACCCAGCGCCTACCGACATGAGACTCAACGGCGTCGCAGCGCCGGCGAGGTAGGTCATGAACTGCTCGATAGCGCCGCCGAAACTTAGGCCCAGGCCGTTCATTAGCAATCCAAGTATTGCTGCGATGATCAGCGGATTCTTTGCCAACGCGCCAAACATGCCGGCCAGTGATTTCCTGCCGGTATCTCCGAAGTGGTTCAGGACCAGCACACTCATGACATTGGTCAGCACAATCAGGTAAGCGACAAACACTCCAGAGAGTGCTACGCCTTCCACCCCATAGAGGGAATGAGCCAAGGCAATGAACACGTAGGAGTTGTAGCGAACCCCTCCCTGGAAGATCGAGGTGAACAGATCGTTCCTGGTTTTGACGAAAACCCGCCCGAGGAAGATCAGAGTGCCAACAGCCAGCGTCGCCATCATGGTGGCGGCAATGGCCACTGAGGTTTCACCACCGGCAAAATCTGCCCTGCTGACATCCAGTATCAACAAGGCAGGGAAGAACAGGTAATAGACCAACTTGTCCACATACTTCCACCAGCCATCGTCAGTCAGGACCCAGCGCTTGCTGGCATGGCCGACCACAATGAGCAGGAAGATTGGCAGTATCGCGAAGAGGCTGTTGATCATAGTGCTTGGGCTCGTGGCATGAATACTCGAGACTTGACCATTTCCAGCCGACGGTGGCTCCAGAGACTTTTGCTGACAAAGACCCGCTGTACCCAACGTAACGGGTTGGACAAGGCATCCAAAGTCGGTTCGAAGCTATCGCGCGCATGTAGTGTGAAACGGTTGTCGATGTACAGTAGCCGCCCTGGCATGATGTCCAATCCCACCGATACCTGCCTGATCGCCTCACAGAACCGCGCCATCGCATCAGCTGCCGGTTTGCTTAAGACCTCGACCATGTCTGGGTAAAACACTGCGCTGATCTCGGGGAAGTCCAGATCGCCACTTAGCATCGGAACCGGCTCGGTAGCCAATTCGCCTTGGGTTCGCCAGCGATGGGGTACCTTGATTCGATACAACGGCTGACGCAAGCACTCTACCTCGGACTCTTCGAGCAATCCGAGCGCATCACGTGCATCGGCAAGACGCGTCAGCGGCCCGGCCGGGTCGTGGCGAACACCGGCCAATAGCAATCCAAGCGGAGAGAAACTGGCGTTGTCCATGTACTTCAGCGCTGCGTTCTCAATATGAAAATTGAGCTCGACCTCAGACCCCAAGCCCGTGTACTCGCGTTTGGCTGAAGGGCTGGGGATAAGGTTATTGACGATGTCAGCCCCTTCAAACTGAATCGAGTAGGGCTCACCGATCAGAGAAGCAAACGCCATGATCAGATTTTCACTCAGCGTGCCGCTCTTGGCCGCGGGAGTGAATACCCCGGGGTCTGGGGTCGTGAAAACCGCCTCGTCGGTCGGCAGGTTTTCGAATATCAGATAGGGTTTCGGTCGCAGCGAAGCACGTTGGTTGGCCAGCACATCAATCACCCTGCGGGGCAGGTGTGAAGCCGCCATGATGCGCAGATCGGTGATGTAGTTCTGCCCGCCCTGGGGATCATAATTGACCTTGCCAAGACCGCTGGCCAGTTGATTGCGTTCACTATCGGTCAGTGGGTATACACAGGTGCTATCCATCTTGCTTAGTCCTCATTCGCTAATATTTGCGTCCAGGCTGACGCCCTGACTCTTGTGCAGAATGTATGAACTGGCGGGCGCAGGATGTAGGAGGAAGCAAGCAGCAGGGAAGCTGAGAGGGATCAGAGCCGTAGGATCTGTTCCACGTGGAACGAAAAAGGCCAACCCAAATGGGTTGGCCTTTGCGGATATAGCGCAGTCGGGCTGGGTTAGAAGTCCAGGTTGGACACCGACAGCGCGTTGCTCTCAATGAACTCACGGCGCGGTTCGACCGCATCACCCATCAAGGTGTTGAACAGCTGGTCTGCGGCGATCGCATCTTCAATGGTGACCTTCAGCATGCGGCGCACGGTCGGGTCCATAGTGGTTTCCCACAGCTGGTCCGGGTTCATCTCACCCAGCCCTTTGTATCGCTGGATGGTGTGGCGCTTGGTGCTTTCGTTCATCAGCCAGTCGAGCGCTTCCTTGAACTCGGTGACCGACTTGCGACGTTCGCCACGCTTGACGTAGGCACCCTCACCCAACAAGGTACCGAGGTTTTCGCCGAGAGCGACGACGCTGCGGTAGTCATTGCTGCCGAAGAAATCACGGTTGAAGGTCACGTAGCTGGCCAGGCCGTGGGAGGTGGTTTCCACCACGGGCAGCCAGATATTACGTTCCTTGTCTTCGTGCAAGGCAGCCTTGTACACCAGACCGGAACGCTGGCTGTTGTCCAGGCGCAGTTGGAATGCTTTCAGCCACTCGTCCATCTGTGCCTTGTCAGCCAGTTGCTCGAGGGTGACTTTCGGCAGGTAGATGAAGTGCTCGGTCAGCTCTTCCGGGTACAGGCGCGACAGGCGCTTGAGTGTCTTCATCACGGCGCGGAATTCGTTCACCAGCGCTTCGAGCTGTACGCCCGAAACGGCAGGTGCCGACTCGTCCAGGTGCAGGCTGGCATCTTCCAGGGCCGACTGGGTCATGTACTCTTCCATGGCCTCGTCGTCCTTGATGTACTGCTCCTGCTTGCCCTTCTTGACCTTGTACAGCGGCGGCTGGGCGATATAGATGTAGCCGCGCTCGACCAGCTCCGGCAGCTGACGGAAGAAGAAGGTCAGCAGCAGGGTACGGATGTGCGAACCGTCGACGTCAGCATCGGTCATGATGATGATGTTGTGATAACGCAGCTTGTCGATGTTGTACTCTTCGCGGCCGATGCCACAGCCCAGGGCGGTGATCAAGGTACCGACTTCCTGCGACGAGATCATCTTGTCGAAGCGGGCTTTCTCGACGTTGAGGATCTTGCCCTTGAGCGGCAGGATCGCCTGGGTGCGACGGTTGCGGCCTTGCTTGGCCGAACCACCTGCGGAGTCACCCTCCACCAGGTACAGTTCGGAGAGGGCAGGGTCCTTCTCCTGGCAGTCGGCCAGTTTGCCCGGCAGGCCGGCGATGTCCAGCGCGCCTTTGCGGCGGGTCATCTCACGGGCCTTGCGCGCGGCTTCACGGGCACGGGCAGCGTCGATCATCTTGCCGACAACGGCCTTGGCTTCGTTGGGGTTTTCCAACAGGAAGTCGGCGAAGTACTTGTTCATCTCCTGCTCCACGGCGGTTTTCACCTCCGAGGAAACCAGCTTGTCCTTGGTCTGCGAGCTGAACTTGGGGTCCGGCACCTTGACCGAGATGATCGCGGTCAGGCCTTCGCGGGCGTCGTCACCGGTGGTGGCGACCTTGTTCTTCTTGGCCAGGCCTTCCTGCTCGATGTAGCTGTTGAGGCTACGGGTGAGCGAGGAACGGAAGCCGACCAGGTGGGTACCACCATCGCGCTGCGGGATGTTGTTGGTGAAGCACAGCAGGTTTTCGTTGAAGCTGTCGTTCCACTGCAGGGCGACTTCGACACCGACACCATCGTCACGCTGGACGTTGAAGTGGAAGACCTGGGAGTTGACCGGGGTCTTGTTGGTGTTCAGGTACTCGACGAATGCGCGCAGGCCGCCTTCGTATTTGAAGAACTCTTCCTTGCCGCTGCGTTCATCCTTGAGCAGGATGCCAACGCCGGAGTTCAGGAAGGACAGTTCGCGGATACGCTTGGCGAGGATGTCCCAGCTGAAGTGGATGTTCTTGAAGGTTTCAGCCGAAGGCTTGAAGTGGATGTGGGTACCGGTGGTTTCGCTTTCACCGACAATGGCCATCGGTGCCTGTGGCACGCCATGAACATAGGTCTGTTCCCAGATCTTGCCGCTACGGCGAACGGTGAGCACCAGCTTCTCGGACAGGGCGTTCACCACCGAAACACCGACACCGTGCAGACCGCCGGAAACTTTGTAGGAGTTGTCGTCGAACTTACCGCCGGCGTGCAGCACGGTCATGATGACTTCGGCTGCCGACACACCTTCTTCTTTATGCACGTCGACCGGGATACCACGGCCGTTGTCGCGGACACTGATGGATTCGTCGGTGTGAATGATGACGGTGATGTCATCGCAATGCCCGGCCAGGGCTTCGTCGATGGAGTTGTCGACCACCTCGAACACCATGTGGTGCAGGCCGCTGCCGTCATCGGTGTCGCCAATGTACATGCCGGGACGCTTGCGTACGGCATCCAGCCCTTTCAGCACTTTAATGCTGGAGGAGTCGTACGTTTGATTTTCGCTCATGCCTTCACTCCCGATGGTCGTGGGTCTGGGTGATACGGCCCTGTTCCACGTGGAACAAAGCGACTGGCGTTTCCGTTTGCCAGCCTTCCCTCAGAAATTCGTGGTCTACACAGGTGATGAACACCTGGCAGTTCAATTCTTCAAGCAAGCGGCACAGGGCGCGGCGGTGCTGCTCGTCCAGTTCGGACGGCAAGTCATCAACCAGATAAATACACTGACCACGACGAACCTGGCTGACCAGATGGCCCTGGGCAATTCGCAGGGCACAGACAACCAGCTTCTGCTGCCCGCGCGAAAGGATGTCGGCCGCGTTGTTTGCACCCAATCGCAGGCGCAGATCAGCACGCTGTGGCCCGGCCTGGGTATGGCCCATCTGCTGATCACGAAGGAGAGAGGTAGCGAGGACTTCGTTGAGTTCCCGGTCCTTGTCCCAGCCTCGGTAGTAGCTCAGGGTCAACCCTTCCAGCTCGACCAGTTCGCTCAGGGTTCGCTCGAAGACGGGCTTCAAGGCCTTGATATAGTTGCGACGGTATTCATCTATCTCCGCACTGGCGAGACACAACTCCCGATCCCAGGCGGCTTGCGAAACGGCGTCAAGTGTACCATGCCGCAGCCATGAGTTCCGCTGCCGCAGGGCCTTCTGCAGGCGTTGCCAGGTGGCCATGAAGCGTGGTTCCACGTGGAACACGCCCCAATCGAGGAACTGCCGGCGTACCTTGGGCGCACCTTCGAGCAACCTGAAACTGTCGGGGTTGATCAACTGCAGGGGCAGCATTTCGGCGAGCTGCGCAGCACTGCGTGCGTTCTGCCCGTCAATACGGATGGTGAAATCACCTTGGCGTTCACGCGAAACGCCCAGGTTGCTTGTGCCACCTTCAGCCAGTTCTACCTGGCCAAAGACCGTGCAGGTGGGCTGTTCGTATTGAATGACCGGGTTCAACCGCGTGCTGCGGAACGAGCGCGCCAGCCCAAGCAAGTGCACGGCTTCGAGCACGCTGGTTTTGCCGCTGCCATTGTCGCCGTACAGGATGTTGATGCGGGGGGAGAGTGAGAGGGTCACCGGGTGCAGGTTGCGCACCGCGGTGACCGAAAGCCGTAGAAGGGACATTTCGCCTGCTACGGGTTACAGACGCATCGGCATGACAACGTAGGACGAGTCATCATTGCCGGCTTCCTGTACCAGGGCGCTGCTGTTGGAGTCCGACAGAATCAGGCGCACCTGCTCAGTGGTCATGACACCCAGCACGTCCAGCAGGTAGCTGACGTTGAAACCGATCTCCAACGAGCTGCCGTTGTAGTCGACGCTGATCTCTTCTTCCGCTTCTTCCTGCTCAGGGTTGTTGGCCTGGATCTTCAACTGGCCAGCCGCCAGTTGCAGGCGAATACCACGGTACTTCTCGTTCGACAGGATCGCGGTACGGCTGAACGCTTCACGCAGCGCCTGACGATCGCCGACCACCAGCTTGTCGCCGCCTTTTGGCAGCACGCGCTCGTAGTCCGGGAACTTGCCGTCGACCAGCTTGGAGGTGAAGGTGAACTCACCGGTGGTAGCGCGGATATGGTGCTGGCCAAGGACGATGCTGACCATGCCTTCCGGGTCGGTGAGCAGGCGCGCCAGCTCAAGGATACCTTTGCGCGGCACGATGACCTGGTGACGTTCGGCCTGGCCGATCGGTGCCTGCATGGCGCACAAGGCCAGGCGGTGGCCATCGGTAGCTACCGCGCGCAGGGTGTCGGTCGACACTTCCAGCAGCATGCCGTTGAGGTAATAGCGCACATCCTGCTGGGCCATGGCGAAGCTGGTGCGCTCGATGAGGCGGCGCAGCTTGCTCTGTTCCAGGTTGCAGGTCAGCGAACCCGGGCCTTCTTCCACGGTCGGGAAGTCATTGGCGGGCAGGGTGGACAGGGTGAAGCGGCTGCGGCCGGCCTTGACCAGCAGTTTCTGCTCGTCGACCTTGATGTCGATCAGCGCATCGCTGGGCAAGCTCTTGCAGATGTCCATCAGCTTGCGCGCCGGGACAGTGATCTCGCCCGGCTCGGCAGGCTCTTCCAGCTGAACGCGGCCAACCAGTTCGACTTCCAGGTCGGTACCGGTCAACGACAGCTGCTGGCCTTGTACCACCAGCAGGACGTTGGACAGGACCGGCAAGGTCTGGCGGCGCTCGACGACGCCTGCGACCAGTTGCAGGGGTTTCAACAGGGCTTCGCGTTGAATGGTGAAATGCATGGTCTAGTCCCTTGCCTTCAATTAGCTACGCAGACGGCCATCAGGTCGTCAGTGTGCGCAGCAGGTTCTTGTAGTCCTCGCGGATGTCCGCGTCGGATTCCTTCAATTCGTTGATCTTGCGGCAGGCGTGCAGCACGGTGGTATGGTCGCGGCCGCCAAACATGTCGCCGATTTCCGGCAAGCTGTGGTTGGTCAGCTCTTTCGACAGGGCCATGGCCACCTGGCGCGGGCGCGCTACCGAGCGCGAACGGCGCTTGGACAGCAGATCGGAGATTTTGATCTTGTAGTACTCGGCCACGGTGCGTTGGATGTTATCCACACTCACCAGTTTGTCCTGCAGCGCCAGCAGATCCTTGAGCGATTCACGAATCAGCTCGATGGTGATATCGCGGCCCATGAAGTGCGAGTGAGCGATCACCCGCTTCAAGGCACCTTCGAGTTCACGTACGTTGGAACGGATGCGTTGGGCGATGAAGAACGCGGCATCGTGCGGCAGCTCGACCTTGGCCTGGTCGGCCTTCTTCATCAGGATCGCCACGCGGGTTTCCAGCTCCGGTGGCTCGACAGCCACCGTCAGGCCCCAACCGAAGCGCGACTTCAGGCGCTCTTCCAGGCCTTCGATCTCTTTCGGGTAGCGGTCGCTGGTGAGAATCACCTGCTGACCGCCCTCGAGCAGGGCGTTGAAGGTGTGGAAAAACTCTTCCTGCGAACGCTCCTTGCGGGCAAAGAACTGGATATCGTCGATCAGCAGCGCATCGACCGAGCGGTAGAAGCGCTTGAATTCGTTGATCGCATTCAGTTGCAGGGCCTTGACCATGTCGGCGACGAAGCGCTCGGAATGCAGGTAGACGACCTTGGCATTCGGGTTCTTCTTCAGCAGGTGGTTACCCACAGCATGCATCAAGTGCGTTTTACCCAGGCCGACACCGCCATACAGGAACAGTGGGTTGTAGCCGTGCTTGGGGTTGTCCGCGACCTGCCAGGCAGCCGCACGGGCCAACTGGTTCGACTTACCTTCCACGAAGGTTTCGAAGGTGAAGGTGCGGTTCAGGTAGCTGGTGTGCTTGAGCGCGCCTTCGACCTGCACCGTACGTTGCTCGGTGCGACCGGTTGCAGCGGGTGCCGAGCTGGGCTCGGCCATGCTGTCGAAGCTGTTGCGCGAAGCGGACTCTTCGATGTCGCTGGTAACCGGCTCGGCCACCGGCGCCATGACCGGCTCGCTCGGCAGCACGATCGGTGCGGCAGGCTGAACCTGAGCCTGCTGGGCCAAGGTTGCGGCGACGGCGGCGCTTACCGGCGCGTTCGGGGCAGCCCGCGCAGCAGAACTGCGACGGCTACCTATTAATAAGGAAAGCGCCGGCGCAATGCCGTTGCCGTTTTCGCCCAACAGCTCGAGCAGACGACCCAGGTACTTTTCATTGACCCAATCGAGCACGAAGCGGTTGGGCGCGTAGACGCGCAACTCGTCGCCTTCGGCTTCGACCTGTAGCGGACGGATCCAGGTGTTGAATTGCTGGGCAGGCAGTTCATCGCGCAGAAGCTCCACGCACTGCTGCCAAAGTTCCACTGACACGGATATCCCCTGAGTTGAAAGCCGGATGAGGCAAAACAAACCGCCATTGTACCGGGCGGGCGGTCAGTTATCCACATATGAGGCCGTGTGCAGACCCGGTGATCAAGCCAAAATCCGACCAAAACATCACCTTGCGGTGTGAATAAGCCCTGTGGATAACGCCGCATGAGGGCTATGCACAACCCTGAGTCTCGACCTGTGGATAATTCACCTGTGGATAAATAGCGTTTTGCTGCACAGGTTTTACGCAGGCCCGGCACAGAGAAGGCACCTGTTACCGACAAGGTTTAAAATCTCTGTACAGCTTGCAGATATTGGGCTGCGTCGTGTTATCCACAGAAGGTTATCCACTTAAGATCTATAAGTTCTTCAGAAAAGCTTTTTATATGCCTTTCTTATTTTTTTCATTTTGAGCGTTGGTATGCAGCCCCTTCCTTGGCCAAGCCTGACCGCTGACCACTGGGCGCCCTTCATAAGGAATGGCTGGTTGGAAATTGACCTATGGGCTTGCTTTCTCTAGAATCGCCGATCTCTTAAAAAGGGGGCCCTTCCGGCCCGTTGTCGACCAACCCAGGTAACACGCCATGAAACGTACTTTCCAACCAAGCACCATCAAGCGCGCACGCACCCACGGTTTCCGTGCCCGTATGGCCACCAAGAACGGCCGCGCCGTTCTGTCGCGTCGTCGTGCCAAAGGCCGTAAGCGTCTGGCCATTTGATTTTTCGGCACAGGTGGTGAGTCAGGACTTCAGTCGGGAAAAGCGACTGCTTACACCCCGGCACTTCAAAGCGGTCTTCGACTCCCCAACCGGCAAGGTTCCAGGGAAAAACCTGCTTATCCTTGCCCGCGAGAACGGCCTCGATCACCCACGCCTCGGCCTGGTGATCGGCAAAAAGAGCGTCAAGCTCGCCGTTCAACGCAATCGCCTGAAACGCCTGATGCGCGATTCGTTCCGCCTGAACCAGCAGCTGTTGGCGGGTTTGGATATCGTGATCGTCGCGCGCAAGGGGTTGGGCGAAGTGGAAAACCCAGAATTGCACCAACACTTTGGCAAGCTCTGGAAGCGACTGGCTCGCAGTCGGCCCTCTCCAGCGGTCAACGCCAATCCCGCAGGGGTAGACAGTCACAATGCGTAAACTGGCCCTCGTTCCGATCCAGTTCTACCGTTACGCCATCAGCCCCCTGATGGCCAGTCACTGTCGTTTCTATCCCAGCTGTTCCTGTTACGCATACGAAGCCATCGAAAACCATGGCCTCTTGCGTGGTGGGTGGCTGGCCGTTCGTCGCCTGGGGCGTTGTAATCCGTGGAACGACGGCGGTTTCGATCCCGTTCCACCAGCTCCTTCCTCCCGAACTTCTTCGATAGCCGAGTAATCATGGATATTAAACGCACGATCCTGATCGTCGCCCTGGCAATCGTGTCCTACGTCATGGTCCTCAAGTGGAACCAGGACTACGGCCAGGCTGCCCTGCCGACTCAGAATACTGCTGCCAGCACTGCTGCCCCGGCCTTGCCGGATACCGTCCCGGCCGGAACCGCCGGCGCCAGCGCCGATGTGCCGAGCGCCAATGCTGAATCCAGCCCTGCGGAACTTGCTCCGGTTGCCGTCAGCAAGGACCTGATCCGGGTCAAGACCGACGTCCTGGACCTGGCTATCGACCCGGTCGGTGGTGACATCGTCCAGCTGACCCTGCCGAAATACCCACGCCGTCAGGACCATCCGGACATTCCGTTCCAGCTGTTCGACAACGGTGGCGAGCGTGTCTACCTGGCACAAAGCGGCCTGACCGGTGTCAATGGCCCGGATGCCCGTTCCACTGGTCGCCCGCTGTATGCCGCGGAGCAGAAGAGCTTCCAGCTGGCCGACGGCCAGGATCAACTGGTCGTCGACCTGAAGTTCAGCGAGAACGGCGTCAACTACATCAAGCGCTTCAGCCTCAAGCGCGGTGAGTACGACCTGACCGTCAGCTACCTGATCGACAACCAGAGCGGCCAGGCGTGGAACGGCAACCTGTTTGCCCAGCTCAAGCGCGACGCCAGCGGCGACCCGTCGTCGAGCACTGCCACCGGCACCGCTACCTACCTGGGCGCTGCCCTGTGGACAGCTGCCGAGCCGTACAAGAAAGTGTCGATGAAAGACATCGACAAGGGCAGTTTGAAAGAAAATGTGACCGGCGGCTGGGTAGCCTGGCTGCAGCACTACTTCGTGACCGCCTGGATCCCGGCCAAGGGCGACAACAACGCCGTCCAGACCCGCAAGGACAGCCAGGGCAACTACATCATCGGTTACACCGGCCCGGCACTCAGCGTTCCTGCTGGCGGCAAGGTCGAAACCAGCGCCATGCTGTACGCCGGCCCGAAGATCCAGTCCAAGCTCAAAGAGTTGTCCCCAGGCCTGGAACTGACCGTCGACTATGGCTTCCTGTGGTTCATTGCCCAGCCGATTTTCTGGCTGCTGCAACATATCCACAGCCTGCTGGGTAACTGGGGCTGGTCGATCATCGTCCTGACCATGCTCATCAAGGGCCTGTTCTTCCCGCTGTCGGCCGCCAGCTATCGCTCGATGGCGCGCATGCGTGCCGTGGCGCCGAAGCTTGCTGCACTGAAGGAACGCTTCGGTGACGATCGCCAGAAGATGTCCCAGGCGATGATGGAGCTGTACAAGAAAGAGAAGATCAACCCGCTGGGCGGCTGCCTGCCGATCCTGGTGCAGATGCCGGTGTTCCTGGCCCTGTACTGGGTACTGCTGGAAAGCGTCGAGATGCGCCAGGCCCCATGGCTGCTGTGGATCACCGACCTGTCGATCAAGGATCCGTTCTTCATCCTGCCGATCATCATGGGCGCGACCATGTTCATCCAGCAGCGCCTGAACCCGACGCCGCCGGATCCGATGCAGGCCAAGGTGATGAAAATGATGCCGATCATCTTCACCTTCTTCTTCCTGTGGTTCCCGGCTGGCCTGGTGCTGTACTGGGTTGTGAACAACTGCCTGTCGATCAGCCAGCAGTGGTACATCACTCGCCGTATCGAGGCCGCGACCAAAAACGCAGCCGCTTGACAGGCCGCTACGCTAGCCTGTGAATAAAAACGCCCCCTCGTGGGGCGTTTTTGCTATCTGTCTTTCGAATTCGTTGTAGAGGCTTCGAGCATGAATACTGTGCGTGAAACCATCGCCGCCATTGCCACTGCCCAGGGCCGCGGCGGTGTCGGTATCGTCCGCTTGTCCGGCCCACTGGCCAGCCAGGCCGGGCAGACCATCACCGGCCGCAGCCTGACCCCGCGCCACGCCCACTATGGCCCGTTCCGCGATGCCGATGGCCTGGTGCTGGACGAGGGCATCGCGCTGTTCTTCCCCGGGCCGAATTCTTTCACCGGCGAGGATGTGCTGGAGCTGCAGGGCCATGGCGGCCCCGTGGTGATGGACATGCTGCTGCAGCGTTGCCTGCAACTGGGCTGCCGTCTGGCGCGGCCGGGCGAGTTCAGCGAGCGTGCGTTCCTCAATGACAAGCTCGACCTGGCCCAGGCCGAGGCCATTGCCGACCTGATCGAGGCGAGCTCTACCCAGGCCGCGCGCAATGCGTTGCGCTCGCTGCAGGGGGCGTTCTCCAAGCGTGTGCATGGGCTGACCGAGGCGCTGATTGCCTTGCGTATCTATGTCGAAGCCGCCATCGACTTCCCGGAGGAGGAAATCGACTTTCTCGCCGATGGCCATGTGTTGCGCATGCTCGATGATGTGCGCACCGAGTTGTCCACAGTGCAGCGCGAAGCCGGGCAGGGCGCCTTGCTGCGCGATGGCATGACCGTGGTCATCGCTGGCCGGCCGAATGCCGGCAAGTCCAGCCTGCTCAACCAGCTGGCAGGCCGTGAAGCGGCGATCGTCACCGATATCGCCGGCACTACCCGGGACATCCTGCGTGAACATATCCACATCGACGGCATGCCGCTGCACGTGGTCGATACCGCAGGACTGCGCGATACCGATGACCATGTGGAAAAGATCGGCGTAGAGCGGGCGTTGAAGGCCATCAACGAGGCCGATCGGGTGCTGTTGGTGGTCGACTCCACGGCGCCTGAAGCCAGCGATCCTTTTGCCCTGTGGCCAGAATTCCTCGATCAGCGCCCGGATCCGGCCAAGGTCACGCTGATCCGCAACAAGGCCGACCTCAGTGGCGAGCAGGTTGGCCTGGAGCTGAGTGACGACGGGCATGCAACCATCACCCTGAGTGCCAATGACAGCGACATGGGCCTGGACTTGCTGCGTGATCATCTCAAGGCCTGCATGGGCTATGAACAGACCGCGGAAAGCAGCTTCAGCGCGCGCCGTCGCCACCTGGAAGCGCTGCGCCAGGCCAGCAGCCATCTTGAACATGGCCGTGCTCAGCTGACCCTTGCCGGCGCGGGTGAATTGCTGGCCGAAGACCTGCGCCAGGCTCAGCAAGCCCTGGGTGAAATCACCGGGGCATTCAGCTCGGACGATCTGCTGGGGCGAATCTTCTCCAGCTTCTGCATCGGCAAGTAATCCCTTCTCGGCTCCCCCTGCAAGCGCTGCCTGGCGCTTGTTGCGGGGGACCATGCGGTAACTCCCCCCCCTGATCCTTCGCTATACGACCGTTCGTCGCCTGATATTTTCATCAACAGGCAGGCGAGCGCTCGCCTGTGCTCTGTGGAAAACTCGCCTTCAGCTCCGTTGATAACCACGCCTTTTTGTTGAGGAAAATGCGGCCTGTGGGTAACAGCTACTTTCATCCACAGGTTAAACAATCTTGTCCAGACCCCACAGGGCTACTTAGACCCAGGGTTATGAATTGCTGTAAGTCCCGTAGCTAAAGGCCTACATACAGTTATCAACAGGCAGGAAGGGCCCTAAACATAAACATAAAAACAAAGCTTTTATAAATTTTTCTTCTTTGATTTCTATTGCCTGCCACTCATCCACAGGCTGATCAAAATTTGCTCAGACGGTTTCTTTGAAGGGGGGTAAGTCCCTATACTTGTCCGCTTACCTTCTCTATTCGTAAAAACAGGCACGAGGTGCGTGGTGGATTTCCCTTCCCGTTTTGAAGTGATCGTCATCGGCGGCGGCCATGCCGGTACCGAGGCTGCGCTTGCGTCTGCACGCATGGGTGTGAAAACCCTGCTGTTGACCCATAACGTGGAAACCCTCGGTCACATGAGCTGCAACCCGGCCATCGGTGGCATCGGCAAAAGCCATCTGGTCAAAGAGATCGATGCGCTCGGCGGCGCCATGGCGCTGGCCACCGACAAGAGCGGCATCCAGTTCCGCATCCTGAACAACCGCAAGGGCCCGGCCGTACGTGCAACCCGGGCACAGGCCGACCGCGCCATCTACAAGGCGGTGGTGCGCGAAATCCTGGAAAACCAGCCGAACCTGTGGATATTCCAGCAGTCCTGCGATGACCTGATCGTCGAGCAGGACCAGGTGAAAGGCGTGGTCACGCAGATGGGCCTGCGTTTCTTCGCCGAGAGCGTGGTACTGACCACCGGCACTTTCCTCGGTGGACTTATCCACATCGGCCTGCAGAACCACTCCGGCGGTCGCGCCGGCGACCCGCCTTCGATTGCCCTGGCCCATCGCATGCGTGAACTGCCGCTGCGCGTCGGCCGGCTGAAAACCGGCACACCGCCGCGCATCGATGGCCGCTCCGTGGATTTCTCGGTAATGACCGAGCAGCCCGGCGACACGCCGATCCCGGTGATGTCGTTCATGGGCAATGCCCAGATGCACCCGCGCCAGGTCAGCTGCTGGATTACCCACACCAATGCGCGCACCCACGAGATCATTGCCTCGAACCTTGACCGTTCGCCGATGTACTCGGGTGTGATCGAAGGCATCGGTCCGCGCTATTGCCCGTCGATCGAAGACAAGATCCACCGCTTTGCCGACAAGGAAAGCCACCAGGTGTTCATCGAGCCGGAAGGCCTGACCACCCATGAGCTGTACCCCAACGGTATCTCGACTTCGCTGCCGTTCGACGTGCAGCTGGAGCTGGTTCGCTCGATCCGCGGCATGGAAAACGCCCACATCGTTCGCCCGGGTTACGCCATCGAGTACGACTACTTCGACCCGCGCGACCTCAAGTACAGCCTCGAGACCAAGGTCATCGGCGGCCTGTTCTTCGCCGGCCAGATCAACGGCACCACCGGTTACGAAGAGGCCGGCGCCCAGGGCCTGCTGGCTGGGACCAACGCCGCGCTGCGCGCGCAGGGCCGCGAAAGCTGGTGCCCGCGCCGTGACGAGGCCTACATCGGTGTGCTGGTAGACGACCTGATCACCCTGGGTACGCAAGAGCCCTACCGCATGTTCACCTCGCGCGCCGAATACCGGCTGATCCTGCGCGAAGACAACGCCGACCTGCGCCTGACCGAAAAAGGCCGCGAGCTGGGGTTGATCGACGACGAGCGCTGGGCCGCTTTCAGCGCCAAGCGCGAAGGCATCGAGCGCGAGGAGCAGCGGCTGAAAAGCACCTGGGTACGCCCGGGCACGCCACAAGGCCAGGCCATTGTGGATAAGTTCGCGACCCCGCTGAACCATGAATACAGCCTGCTCAACCTGCTGGCTCGCCCGGAAGTCGACTACGCTGGCCTGATCGAAGCCACCGGTGGCGACGTGATCGATCCGCAGGTCGCCGAGCAGGTCGAGATCAAGACCAAGTACGCCGGCTACATCGACCGTCAGCAGGACGAGATCGCCCGGCTACGTGCCAGCGAAGACACCCGCCTGCCTGTGGATATCGACTACACCTCGATTTCCGGCCTGTCCAAGGAGATCCAGGGCAAGCTCGGCGAAACCCGTCCAGAGACGCTTGGCCAGGCTTCGCGTATCCCGGGTGTCACGCCTGCGGCGATTTCCCTGTTGCTGATTCACTTGAAAAAACGCGGCGCAGGCCGCGAATTGGAGCAAAGCGCTTGAGTTCCCTGGTCACCCCGCAACACGCCGAAGAGTTGTCCACAGGTGCGCGCCAGCTCGGTGTCGAGCTGAACGCGCAGCAGCACGAACTGCTGCTGGGTTACCTGGCCCTGTTGATCAAATGGAACAAGGCCTACAACCTCACCGCTGTGCGTAACCCGGACGAGATGGTGTCGCGCCACCTGCTCGACAGCCTCAGCGTCATGCCGTTTATCCACAATGACACCCAGCGTTGGCTGGATGTCGGCAGCGGTGGCGGCATGCCCGGCATCCCGTTGGCTATCCTGCATCCGCACAAGCAAGTGACGGTGCTCGACAGCAACGGCAAGAAGACCCGCTTCCTGACCCAGGTGAAAATGGAGCTGAAGCTGGCCAACCTCACGGTTATCCACAGCCGGGTCGAAGAGGTTCAGCCCGAGCAGCCGTTCTGCGGGATCATCTCGCGCGCTTTCAGCAGCATGGAAAATTTCACCAACTGGACCCGCCACCTGGGTGACGCCCGCACGCAATGGCTTGCAATGAAAGGGCTGCATCCTGCCGATGAACTGGTAGCATTGCCCGCAGACTTCACAGTGGAAAGCGAGCAGGCCCTGACCGTTCCAGGTTGCCAGGGCCAGCGCCATCTGCTGATACTGCGCCGCAAGGCATGACTGGGAACACACGCAACAATGGCTAAGGTATTCGCAATCGCGAACCAGAAAGGTGGTGTGGGCAAGACCACCACCTGTATCAATCTCGCCGCATCGCTGGCCGCGACCAAGCGCCGCGTGCTGCTGATCGACCTCGATCCGCAGGGCAACGCCACCATGGGCAGCGGTGTGGATAAACACGAGCTCGAACATTCGGTGTACGACCTGCTGATCGGGGAGTGCGACCTGACCCAGGCCATGCACTACTCCGAGCACGGTGGTTACCAGCTGCTGCCGGCCAACCGCGACCTGACCGCCGCCGAGGTGGTCCTGCTCGAGATGCAGATGAAGGAAAGCCGCCTGCGCAACGCCCTGGCGCCGATCCGCGAGAGCTACGACTACATCCTCATCGACTGCCCGCCGTCGCTGTCGATGCTGACCCTCAACGCCCTGGTCGCCTCCGATGGCGTGATCATCCCCATGCAGTGCGAGTACTACGCACTGGAAGGTCTCAGCGACCTTGTGGATAACATCAAGCGCATCGCCGCACGGTTGAACCCGGCGCTGAAGATCGAAGGCCTGCTGCGGACCATGTACGACCCGCGCCTGAGCCTGAACAACGATGTTTCGGCGCAGCTCAAGGAACACTTCGGCGACCAGCTGTACGACACGGTGATCCCACGCAACATCCGCCTGGCCGAGGCGCCGAGCTTCGGCATGCCGGCGCTGGCCTACGACAAGCAATCCCGTGGCGCGCTCGCCTATCTTGCGCTTGCCGGGGAACTGGTTCGCCGTCAGCGCCGTCCATCACGCACTGCACAAACAACTTAAGGAATCCGCATGGCCATCAAGAAACGCGGTCTCGGACGTGGGTTGGATGCACTGCTCAGTGGTCCTTCCGTCAGCGCGCTCGAAGAGCAGGCTGTCAAGATCGACCAGAAAGAACTGCAACAGCTGCCGGTCGAGCTGATCCAGCGCGGCAAGTATCAGCCTCGCCGCGACATGGATCCCGAGGCGCTGGAAGAACTGGCGCACTCGATCCGCAACCACGGTGTCATGCAACCGATCGTGGTCCGCCCGATCGGCGACAACCGTTACGAGATCATCGCCGGTGAGCGCCGCTGGCGCGCCACCCAGCAGGCCGGCCTGGACAGCATCCCGGCCATGGTCCGCGAGGTGCCCGACGAAGCCGCCATCGCCATGGCGCTGATCGAGAACATCCAGCGTGAAGACCTCAACCCGCTGGAGGAGGCGATTGCCCTGCAGCGCCTGCAGCACGAGTTCGAACTGACCCAGCAGCAAGTGGCCGATGCCGTCGGCAAGTCGCGGGTGACCGTGGCCAACCTGCTGCGCCTGATCTCGCTGCCCGAGGCGATCAAGACCATGCTCGCCCACGGCGACCTGGAGATGGGTCATGCCCGTGCCTTGCTCGGCCTGGACGAAGCCCGTCAGGAAGAAGGGGCGCGTCATGTTGTCGCACGTGGCCTCACCGTGCGCCAAACCGAGGCACTGGTGCGCCAGTGGCTCAACGGCAAACCTGATCCGGTCGAACCGAGCAAACCTGATCCGGATATCGCCCGCCTCGAACAGCGTCTGGCAGAGCGCCTGGGCTCGGCGGTGCAAATCCGCCATGGCAACAAGGGCAAAGGCCAGTTGGTCATTCGTTACAACTCGCTTGATGAGTTGCAAGGTGTGCTTGCTCACATCCGCTGAAACAATTCCCGTTGTAGCGTGCAGTCGGAAATCACTACCCAATAGTTGAATAGGGGTTAATCCGCCCCTATACTCTGCGCGCATTTTGTCGGCACAAATTATGCCAAGTCATTGCTGACCAGGCAGTCGACTTCCGAGGAGCAGTTGTGATGGAAATCCGCACGCCAAACCGCCTGCCTTTCCATCGCTGGGCGGTTTTCCCGGTACTGCTGGCTCAATTTGTTGTACTGCTGCTGGCAACATTGGTGTTGTGGCAGTGGAAAGGGGGAGTCAGTGGATATTCAGGCCTCTGTGGGGGACTGATTGCCTGGCTGCCCAATATGTATTTCGCCTGGAAGGCTTTTCGCTTCAGCGGAGCCCGAGCGGCGCAGGCCATCGTCAAGTCGTTTTACGCTGGCGAGGCAGGCAAGATGATTTTGACGGCAGTGCTGTTTGCACTGACCTTCGCAGGAGTGAAGCCATTGGCGCCGTTGGCAGTATTCGGCGTCTTCGTGCTGACCCTTATGGTCAGCTGGTTCGCGCCCCTGCTGATGAATAAAAGACTTTCGAGACCTTAGGGCGTTTGAGGCAACCATGGCAGAAGAAACCGCTTCGGGTTATATCCAGCACCACTTGCAGAACCTGACCTACGGTCAACTACCAGACGGCAGCTGGGGCTTGGCCCATTCGGCTGCAGAAGCCAAGGCAATGGGCTTCTGGGCGTTCCACCTGGACACCCTGGGCTGGTCCGTTGCGATGGGTCTGATCTTCCTGATCATCTTCCGCATGGCGGCCAAGAAGGCGACTTCCGGCCAGCCTGGCGGCCTGCAGAACTTCGTCGAAGTACTGGTGGACTTCGTCAATGGCAGCGTGAAGGACTCCTTCCACGGCCGCAGCGCGGTGATCGCCCCGCTGGCGCTGACCATCTTCGTCTGGGTGTTCCTGATGAACGCCATCGACCTGGTACCGGTCGACTGGTTGCCGTGGGCTGCACAGAAGCTGTCCGGCAACGAGCACATCTTCTTCCGCGCCGTGCCGACCACTGACCCGAATGCGACCCTGGCCATGGCCTTCAGCGTGTTCGCCCTGATCATCTTCTACAGCATCAAGGTCAAGGGCCTCGGCGGCTTCATCGGCGAGCTGACCCTGCACCCGTTCGGCAGCAAGAACATCTTCGTGAAGATCCTGCTGATCCCGGTGAACTTCCTGCTCGAATTCGTCACCCTGATCGCCAAGCCGATCTCGCTGGCACTGCGTCTGTTCGGCAACATGTACGCCGGCGAACTGGTGTTCATCCTGATCGCGGTGATGTTCGGTTCCGGCCTGCTGTGGCTGTCCGGCCTGGGTGTGGTGCTGCAATGGGCGTGGGCGGTGTTCCACATCCTGATCATCACCCTGCAAGCCTTCATCTTCATGATGCTGACCATCGTCTACCTGTCGATGGCGCACGAAGATAACCATTAAGACCGCCTGGCGTGTCTGATAGCCTTCCCCGCCCGTTTGGGGGGAGGGCTTAAAAAGTCCGCAAGGGCATGCTGTACCAAACGATTTGTTTTACCGCTTCAAACTAAAAACCTAACCAATACGACGTAAAAGTCGGGAGGAAAGATGGAAACTGTAGTTGGTCTGACCGCTATCGCTGTTGCTCTGCTGATCGGCCTGGGTGCTCTGGGTACCGCCATTGGTTTCGGCCTGCTGGGCGGCAAGTTCCTGGAAGGCGCTGCTCGCCAGCCAGAAATGGTTCCAATGCTGCAGGTCAAAATGTTCATCGTTGCCGGTCTGCTCGACGCCGTAACCATGATCGGTGTTGGTATCGCTCTGTTCTTCACCTTCGCGAATCCCTTCGTTGGTCAGATCGCCGGCTAATCACTCGTTTTTACGAGTTGATTGCTGTGATGGACAAAGACCGAGCGAGGTGTTGGCGTGAACATTAATGCAACCCTGATTGGCCAAACCGTTGCTTTCTTCATTTTCGTAGCTTTCTGCATGAAGTACGTATGGCCTCCGGTCATCACTGCCCTGCAAGAGCGTCAAAAGAAGATCGCCGACGGCTTGGACGCTGCCAACCGCGCAGCTCGCGACCTGGAGCTGGCCCAAGAGAAAGCGGGTCAGCAACTGCGTGAAGCGAAGGCACAGGCAGCTGAAATCATTGAGCAAAGCAAGAAACGCGCTGCTCAGCTTGTAGACGAAGCCCGTGAACAGGCTCGCGTCGAAGCTGACCGTGTGAAGGCCCAGGCTCTAGCCGAGATCGAACAGGAAATTAACAGCGTCAAAGACGCCCTGCGTGCCCAAGTGGGTGCCCTGGCTGTTGGCGGTGCTGAAAAGATCCTTGGCGCCACAATCGATCAAAACGCGCATGCGGAGCTGGTTAACAAACTGGCCGCTGAAATTTAAGCGAGGGCGATCATGGCAGAACTGACCACGTTGGCCCGACCTTACGCTAAGGCTGCCTTCGAGCACGCCCAGGCCCATCAGCAACTGGCCAATTGGTCAGCCATGCTCGGCCTGGCTGCTGCGGTGTCGCAAGACGACACCATGCAGCGCCTGCTCAAGGCCCCGCAACTGACTAGCGCAAACAAGGCCGCCGCATTCATCGAAGTGTGCGGTGACAAGTTCGACACTCAGGCACAGAATTTCATTCATGTTGCCGCGGAAAACGACCGTCTCCTGCTTCTGCCGGAGATTGCCGCTCTGTTCGACCTGTACAAGGCCGAGCAAGAGAAATCCGTGGACGTGGAAGTCACCAGTGCTTTTGCGTTGAACCAAGAACAGCAAGACAAACTCGCCAAGGTTCTCAGTGCACGGCTCAGCCGGGAAGTGCGCCTGCACGCGACGGAGGATGCCAGCCTGATCGGCGGCGTCGTTATCCGCGCCGGCGACCTGGTAATCGATGGCTCGGTTCGCGGCAAGATCGCGAAACTGGCCGAAGCATTGAAATCTTGAGTTTGAAGGGGCAGCAGAGCAATGCAGCAACTCAATCCTTCCGAAATTAGTGAAATCATCAAGGGTCGCATCGAGAAACTCGATGTCGGCTCCCAAGCCCGTAACGAAGGTACCGTCGTTTCGGTATCCGACGGTATCGTGCGGATCCACGGTCTGGCCGACGTCATGTACGGCGAAATGATCGAGTTCCCTGGCAGCGTCTTCGGCATGGCACTGAACCTGGAGCAAGACTCCGTAGGTGCGGTGATCCTGGGTGCCTATGACACCCTCGCCGAAGGCATGAGCGCCAAGTGCACCGGCCGCATCCTGGAAGTTCCGGTTGGTAAGGAACTGCTGGGCCGCGTCGTTGACGCACTGGGTAACCCAATCGACGGTAAAGGTCCTCTGGGCAACACCCAGACCGACGCGGTCGAGAAAGTGGCCCCGGGCGTGATCTGGCGTAAGTCGGTAGACCAGCCTGTACAGACTGGCTACAAGTCCGTCGACGCCATGATCCCTGTCGGCCGTGGCCAGCGCGAGCTGATCATCGGTGACCGCCAGATCGGCAAGACCGCCATGGCCATCGACGCCATCATCAACCAGAAAGACTCCGGTATTTTCTGCGTTTATGTTGCAGTCGGCCAAAAGCGTTCCACCGTTGCCAACATCGTTCGCAAGCTGGAAGAAGCCGGCGCCCTGGCCAACACCATCGTGGTCGTTGCCAGTGCTTCGGAATCCGCCGCACTGCAGTTCCTGGCGCCATACGCCGGCTGCACCATGGGCGAGTTCTTCCGTGACCGCGGTGAAGACGCCCTGATCGTCTACGATGACCTGTCCAAACAGGCCGTTGCCTACCGTCAGATCTCCCTGCTGCTGCGCCGTCCACCAGGACGTGAAGCGTACCCAGGCGACGTGTTCTATCTCCACTCCCGTCTGCTGGAGCGTGCATCGCGCGTTTCGGAAGAGTACGTCGAGAAGTTCACCAACGGCGCAGTCACCGGCAAAACCGGTTCCCTGACCGCTCTGCCGATCATCGAAACCCAGGCTGGCGACGTTTCCGCGTTCGTTCCGACCAACGTGATCTCGATCACCGACGGTCAGATCTTCCTGGAATCGGCCATGTTCAACTCGGGCATCCGCCCTGCAGTTAACGCCGGTGTTTCGGTATCCCGCGTAGGTGGTGCCGCTCAGACCAAGATCATCAAGAAGCTGTCCGGTGGTATCCGTACCGCTCTGGCTCAGTACCGTGAACTGGCTGCATTCGCCCAGTTCGCTTCCGATCTGGACGAAGCGACCCGCAAGCAGCTGGAGCATGGTCAGCGCGTAACCGAGCTGATGAAGCAGAAGCAGTACGCGCCAATGTCGATCGCCGACATGGCCCTGTCGCTGTACGCCGCTGAGCGTGGTTTCCTGACTGACGTAGAAGTCTCCAAGGTCGGCAGCTTCGAGCAAGCGCTGATCGCCTTCTTCAACCGTGATCACGCCGAACTGATGGCCAAGATCAACGTGAAGGGTGACTTCAACGACGAAATCGACGCTGGCATGAAAGCCGGTATCGAGAAGTTCAAGGCCACCCAGACCTGGTAAGCCGCAGCGGGGGCTCCGGCCCCCGCTTGCTAACCTGATAGGTGATACATGGCAGGCGCAAAAGAGATTCGCAGTAAGATTGCGAGCATCAAAAGCACGCAAAAAATTACCAGCGCCATGGAGAAAGTGGCGGTAAGCAAGATGCGCAAGGCACAAATGCGCATGGCTGCTAGCCGTCCTTACGCGGAGCGTATCCGCCAGGTGATCGGTCATCTGGCCAACGCCAACCCGGAATACCGCCACCCGTTCATGATCGAGCGCCCTGTAAAGCGCGTTGGTTATGTCGTGGTGTCGAGTGACCGTGGTCTGTGCGGTGGCTTGAATACCAACCTGTTCAAGGCCCTGGTCAAGGACATGAGCGTAAACCGCGAACAGGGCGTGGAAATCGACCTGTGCGTGATCGGCAGCAAGGGTGCGACTTTCTTCCGCATCTTTGGCGGCAACGTCGTAGCCGCGATCAGCCACCTGGGCGAAGAGCCATCGATCAACGATCTGATCGGCTCCGTCAAAGTGATGCTGGACGCCTACCTGGACGGCCGTATCGATCGCCTTTCGGTGGTTTCGAACAAGTTCATCAATACCATGACCCAAAAGCCGACGGTCGAGCAATTGGTACCGTTGGTGGCAACCCCGGATCAGGATCTCAAGCATCACTGGGATTACCTGTACGAACCCGACGCAAAAGAGCTGCTGGACGGCTTGATGGTGCGTTACGTGGAGTCGCAGGTATACCAGGCGGTGGTCGAGAACAACGCTGCTGAACAAGCGGCCCGGATGATCGCCATGAAGAACGCCACAGACAACGCCGGTGATTTGATCAAAGAGCTGCAGTTGATCTACAACAAGGCGCGTCAGGCTGCGATCACCCAGGAGATCTCGGAAATCGTCGGCGGCGCTGCCGCGGTTTAACGGTTCAAATATTCAGAGGATCCAGCTATGAGTAGCGGACGTATCGTTCAAATCATCGGCGCCGTCATCGACGTGGAATTCCCACGTGACGTCGTGCCGAGTGTTTACAACGCGCTGAAAGTACAAGGCGCGGAAACCACCCTGGAAGTTCAGCAGCAGCTGGGCGACGGCGTGGTTCGTACCATTGCGATGGGCTCGACCGAAGGCCTGAAGCGCGGTCTGGATGTCGTCGACACCGGCGCTGCCATTTCCGTTCCAGTTGGTAAGGCCACTCTGGGCCGTATCATGGACGTTCTGGGCAACCCGATCGACGAAGCCGGCCCGATCGGCGAAGAAGAGCGTCGCGGTATCCACCAGCCAGCGCCTTCGTTCGCTGACCAGGCAGGCGGCAACGACCTGCTGGAAACCGGCATCAAGGTTATCGACCTGGTTTGCCCGTTTGCCAAGGGTGGTAAGGTTGGTCTGTTCGGTGGTGCCGGTGTCGGCAAGACCGTAAACATGATGGAACTGATCCGTAACATCGCCATGGAACACAGCGGTTACTCCGTGTTCGCTGGTGTGGGTGAGCGTACTCGTGAGGGTAACGACTTCTACCACGAGATGAAGGATTCCAACGTTCTCGACAAGGTAGCGCTGGTCTACGGTCAGATGAACGAGCCACCAGGAAACCGTCTGCGCGTAGCGCTGACCGGCCTGACCATGGCTGAGAAGTTCCGTGACGAAGGTAACGACGTTCTGCTGTTCGTCGACAACATCTATCGTTACACCCTGGCCGGTACCGAAGTATCCGCACTGCTGGGCCGTATGCCTTCGGCAGTAGGTTACCAGCCGACCCTGGCTGAAGAGATGGGCGTGCTGCAAGAGCGCATCACTTCGACCAAAGAAGGTTCGATCACCTCCGTACAGGCCGTATACGTACCTGCGGACGACCTGACCGACCCGTCGCCAGCGACCACCTTCGCCCACTTGGACGCCACCGTCGTTCTGTCCCGTGACATCGCCTCCCTGGGTATCTACCCAGCGGTCGACCCACTGGACTCGACTTCGCGCCAGCTGGACCCGAACGTGATCGGCAACGAGCACTACGAGACCGCTCGTGGCGTTCAGTATGTTCTGCAGCGCTACAAAGAGCTGAAAGACATCATCGCGATCCTGGGTATGGACGAACTGTCCGAAGCCGACAAGCAACTGGTTGCCCGCGCTCGTAAGATCCAGCGCTTCCTGTCGCAGCCGTTCTTCGTGGCCGAAGTCTTCACCGGCTCGCCAGGCAAGTACGTTTCGCTCAAGGACACCATCGCTGGCTTCAGCGGCATCCTCAAAGGTGACTACGACCACCTGCCAGAACAAGCGTTCTACATGGTCGGCAGCATCGACGAAGCGATCGAGAAAGCCAAGAAACTGTAATCCCGGCGCCCCGCAAGGGGCGCTAATCAGGTTGAGGCAAGCAGATGGCTATGACAGTCCATTGCGACATCGTCAGCGCGGAAGGAGAGATCTTCTCCGGCCTGGTCGAGATGGTAGTAGCGCACGGTAACCTGGGTGATCTTGGTATCGCTCCGGGTCACGCGCCGCTGATCACCAATCTCAAGCCTGGTCCGATCACGCTGACCAAGCAGGGTGGCACTCAAGAGGTGTTCTACATCTCCGGTGGCTTCCTCGAAGTGCAGCCGAACATGGTCAAGGTTCTTGCCGACACCGTGCAGCGCGCTGCCGACCTGGACGAAGCTCAGGCTCAGGAAGCCCTCAAGGCTGCCGAGAACGCGCTGAACACCAAAGGCTCGGACTTCGACTACGGCGCTGCTGCCGCACGTCTGGCCGAGGCCGCAGCTCAGCTGCGTACTGTCCAGCAAATGCGCAAAGGCAAGTAATCTGGCTTTTGCCGGTCACTTCCGCTGCGATTGAGTTAAAGGGTAGCCTCGGCTACCCTTTTTCTTTTTCAAGAATTTAGTCCCCGGTCATTTCCCTGACCGCCCAGGATTGGTAGCCAGTCAATGTCCCTCGATATCGTCATTCTCGCCGCAGGCCAAGGCACCCGTATGCGCTCGGCACTGCCCAAGGTGCTGCACCCGGTAGCCGGCAACTCCATGCTTGGCCATGTTATCCACAGCGCTCGCCAACTGCAGCCCACGGGCATCCACGTGGTCATTGGCCACGGTGCGGAGCTTGTGCGTGAACGCCTGGCTGCAGACGACCTGAACTTCGTCATGCAGGACAAGCAACTGGGCACTGGCCACGCCGTCGCCCAGGCCTTGCCGGCAGTCACCGCCGAAACCGTGCTGGTGCTGTACGGCGATGTGCCGTTGATCGAGGTGGAAACCCTGCAGCGCCTGCTGGCCAAGGTCAGCGCCAGCCAGTTGGGCCTGCTGACGGTCAACCTCGCCGACCCGACCGGCTATGGCCGCATCGTGCGTAACGAGCAAGGCGAGGTCACCGCAATCGTCGAGCACAAGGATGCCAGCGAAGCGCAGAAGGCAATCAAAGAGGGCAACACTGGCATCCTCGCCATGCCGGCGGCGCGCCTGGCCGACTGGATGGGCCGCCTGTCCAACAACAACGCCCAGGGCGAGTACTACCTCACCGACGTGATCGCCATGGCCGTGGCCGATGGCCTGGTGGTCGCCACCGAGCAGCCCCACGACCCGATGGAAGTGCAAGGTGCCAACGACCGCCGCCAGCTGTCGGAGCTTGAGCGTCACTATCAGCTGCGCGCAGGCCAGCGCCTGATGGCTCAGGGCGTCACCCTGCGCGACCCGGCGCGTTTCGATGTGCGCGGTGAGATCACTGTCGGGCGCGATGTGATGATCGATATCAACGTCATCCTCGAGGGCAAGGTGGTCATCGAGGACAACGTGCAGATCGGCCCCAACTGCGTGATCAAGGACAGTACCCTGCGCAAGGGCGTGGTGATCAAGGCCAACAGCCATCTTGACGGTGCCGTGATGGGCGAAGGCAGCGATGCCGGCCCGTTCGCCCGCCTGCGCCCGGGCAGCGTGCTGGAGGCCAAGGCCCATGTGGGTAACTTCGTCGAGCTGAAGAACGCCCACCTGGGCGAAGGTGCCAAGGCTGGCCACCTGACTTACCTGGGCGATGCCGAGATCGGCGCGCGTACCAACATCGGTGCGGGCACCATCACCTGCAACTACGACGGCGCCAACAAGTTCCGCACCGTGATGGGCGAGGACGTGTTCATCGGCTCCAACAACTCCCTGGTGGCGCCTGTGGAAATCCAGGCCGGTGCCACCACTGCCGCAGGCTCGACCATCACCCAGGCGGTCCCGGCCAGGCAGTTGGGCGTGGCACGTGCACGGCAACGCAACATCGAAGGCTGGAAACGGCCGGAGAAGATCAAGAAGAGCTGAGTTATCCACAGCTGCTTTGCTGAAGGCCGACTTATGTGAATAAGTCGGCTTTTTTGTCGGTGCTTGACTAAACATCGATCTTGGGTTTTGATTGCGCCACTTAACTTTCGAATCGAAACTTAAAACGGCCATGTCGAAACGAAACACCCCCCAGCGTCGCCACAACATCCTGGCTTTGCTCGCCGAGCAGGGCGAGGTGAGCGTCGATGCCCTGGCCAAACGTTTCGAAACCTCGGAAGTGACCATCCGCAAGGACCTCGCTGCCCTGGAAGCCAATGGCCTGCTGTTGCGTCGTTACGGTGGTGCCGTGACCATGCCCCAGGAGCTGTTGGCCGATACGGTACAGCCGGTGTCACAGTACAAGCAGGCCATCGCCCGGGCCGCAGTCGAACGCATCCGTGAGCACGCGCGCATCATCATCGACAGCGGCAGCACCACCGCGGCGATGATTCCCCAGCTTGGGCGCCAGCCTGGCCTGGTGGTGATGACCAACTCGCTCAACGTGGCCCGCGCCATCAGCGAGCAGGAACACGAGCCGGTGCTGCTGATGACTGGCGGCACCTGGGACCCGCATTCGGAGTCGTTCCAGGGCCAGGTGGCCGAGCAGGTTCTACGCTCATACGATTTCGACCAGCTGTTCATCGGCGCCGACGGCATCGACCTGGAACGTGGCACCACCACCTTCAACGAACTGCTGGGCCTGAGCCGGGTCATGGCCGAAGTGGCCCGCGAGGTGATCGTGATGGTCGAGTCGGACAAGGTCGGCCGCAAGATCCCCAACCTGGAGCTGCCCTGGAGCAGCGTGAACACCCTTATTACCGATGATCGCCTGCCCGCCGAGGCACGCGACCGCATTCAAGCCCGCGGCATCAATCTGATCTGCGCCGCTATCAGCTAGGAGCAACAACTTATGTGTGGAATCGTTGGTGCCGTTGCCGAGCGCAATATCACAGCAATCCTCATCGAAGGCCTCAAGCGCCTCGAGTACCGTGGCTATGACAGTGCCGGCCTGGCCGTCTACAGCCAGCAGGGCGGCCTTGAGCGTCGCCGCCGCATCGGCAAGGTCAGCGAGCTGCAGGCCGCCGTCAGCGCCGACCCGCTGGCCGGCCAGCTGGGCATCGCCCACACCCGCTGGGCCACCCACGGTGCTCCGACCGAAGGCAACGCTCACCCGCATTTCTCTGGCCATGACGTGGCCGTGGTGCACAACGGCATCATCGAAAACCACGAAGCCCTGCGCGAAGAGCTCAAGCAGCTGGGTTACGTGTTCACCTCGCAAACCGACACCGAGGTGATCGTTCACCTGATCCACCACCTGCTCAAGACCATTCCAGACCTGACCGACGCCCTCAAGGCAGCGGTCAAGCGCCTGCATGGCGCCTATGGCCTGGCCGTGATCAGCGCCAGCCAACCCGACCGCCTGGTCGCTGCCCGCAGCGGCAGCCCGCTGGTGATCGGCCTGGGCCTTGGCGAGAACTTCCTGGCGTCCGACCAGCTGGCCCTGCGCCAGGTCACCGACCGCTTCATGTACCTTGAAGAGGGCGACATCGCCGAGATCCGCCGCGATCAGGTCCAGATCTGGGACCAGGCCGGCCAGCCGGTCGAGCGCGAGACGGTGCAGTACCACGAAGGCGCCGAAGCGGCAGAGAAGGGCAACTATCGCCACTTCATGCTCAAGGAGATCCACGAGCAACCGACCGTGGTGCAGCGCACCCTCGAAGGCCGTCTGGCCAAGGACCACGTGATGGTCCAGGCGTTCGGCCCCCAGGCCGCCGAGTTGTTCGCCAAAGTGCGCAACGTGCAGATCGTCGCCTGTGGTACCAGCTACCACGCCGGTATGGTCGCCCGTTACTGGCTTGAAGAGCTGGCCGGCATTCCCTGCCAGGTGGAAGTGGCCAGCGAGTTCCGCTACCGCAAGGTGGTGGTGCAGCAGGACACCCTGTTCGTCTCCATCTCGCAGTCCGGCGAAACCGCCGACACCCTGGCCGCCCTGCGCAACGCCAAGGAGCTGGGCTTCCTCGGCAGCCTGGCGATCTGCAACAAGGGCATCAGCTCGCTGGTGCGCGAATCCGACCTGACCCTGTTGACCCTGGCCGGCCCGGAAATCGGCGTCGCCTCCACCAAGGCCTTCACCACCCAGTTGGTGTCGCTGATGCTGCTGACCCTGGCCCTGGGCCAGGTGCGCGGCACGCTGCAGGCCGGCGTCGAAGCCGAACTGGTTGAAGAATTGCGCCGCCTGCCGGCCCGCCTGAGCGAAGCCCTGGCGATGGACGGCGTGGTCGAGAAGATCGCCGAGCTGTTCGCCGACAAGCACCACACCCTGTTCCTTGGCCGTGGTGCGCAGTACCCGGTGGCCATGGAAGGTGCGCTGAAGCTCAAGGAAATCTCCTATATCCACGCCGAAGCCTACCCGGCCGGTGAGCTCAAGCACGGCCCCCTGGCGCTGGTCGACAACGACATGCCGGTGGTCACCGTGGCGCCGAACAACGAGCTGCTGGAAAAGCTCAAGTCCAACCTGCAGGAAGTGCGCGCCCGTGGCGGCGAGCTGGTGGTGTTCGCTGACGAGAACGCCGGCATGAGCAATGGCGAGGGCACCCACGTGATCAAGGTGCCGCACATCGCCGACGCCCTGGCGCCGATCCTCTACACCATCCCGCTGCAACTGCTGTCGTACTACGTTGCCGTGCTCAAGGGCACCGACGTCGACCAGCCACGCAACCTGGCCAAGTCGGTGACGGTGGAGTAACAGGCAGACTCTGCGCTAATGCCAGTTGTCTGAAATAAATAAAGGTTGCCACGACTAAATAAAGGTTGTCACAACAAAATAAAGTCTGTCACAGCGGGTGCCTCCCTTTATCGGGAAGGCACCCGCCTCGCGTTTTCGGGTTCAAAATCACAGTCAGCTTACTGACCGTGAAGTGGCTGATCCTGCACTCGGCAGGATTCTCCTTTTCACCGATGCCCTTGGCGTTGCCCTGTCTGAAAGGTAGTCCGGTTAACCGATGAGCAAGGTTCAAGCAAAGCGTCCTAAGCCAGTATCTCCACGGGTTATCACGCAGCAGAAGATCGACAAGCGGGTGGCGGCCGGCGACGGCCAAGGCGTCCGTGAGGAGTACGTACCTTGGATCAAGGTGCGTTCGTTCCCATCGAGAGGGACATCCCATCTCGTCCCCGGCGTTAATATTCAACGTGTTCATCACCTGCTCTCAAATGCCGAGTTTCACTATCACGTCATCCTTGAACACGATAAGTCAATAATAGATATTCGAGAGCAATATCCGTTATTCCCGCAAGCTGAAATTCAATCTATTGCCACGAGTTTGAATATTCGGCCTCCTGTGTATCCTGGAACACAAGTGCCTCTGGTGATGACTACAGATTTTCTGATAACCCAGCTGACCACAGATGGAAGTGAACGGCTGGTAGCGCGCTCTATGAAATACGCTAAGGAATTTCACGACGCTTCGCCGGAAGAGAAAAATTGGATACTCGATAAGCTTGATTTGGAAAGAGTCTATTGGGAGCGGAGAAATGTGGAGTGGAGGTTGGTTCTATATGAGCGACTTTCCCAGACACGCATCGCTAATTTACTGGTTCTTAGAAGCCACGCCAAGATATCACCTCTCATAGCCAATGAGAAAAATATAAGAAAAGCGCTGATTGCAATTGCTGCTGGGCCAACCGACGTGATGCCTTTAAAGTCATACTTGCAAAAATTAGCAAGGTTTTTATACATGGAGTACGTGGGGGTCAAATCTTTGTTCTTCCATATGCTGTGGGTCGGCGCGTTAGAAATGGATTTGAGCGCAAGCTTGATAAGTTTGGCAGAACCGCTGAGTGTCAAAGTCCCTGATGTAGGTATGGCAGATATTAAGGTTGACCAGCATGCATAAGATTTCATGCAATTCTATATTGTCACCGGTAGAGGGATCTAAACTAATCGACGGTCCAGTTCGAGTGCTGGGTCATACAGGTGATCAATGTGTCGTAATTGACATGACCGCAAATCCCAAGAAGCCTTGGTTGATTGACGCGGCCTCGCTCTGCTCAGAAATCGACTCAGCATTAGTGGCTGTAAACGTAGAGAGCCCGGCGGACTTTATGATCCGCACTGATGCTGAGATTAGCGAGCGTGAGAAGCTAAGTCGTGACAAAAATTGGTCGCTAATCAGGGCTCTGGTCGAAAATAAGAATCCCTTGGATGTGCTGACATCAACTTTTGGTGCTGATGTCAAGAGACATGCCGAGCTTCTCGGTATTGATCGAAAGGTTGTCTATCGTCTTCTCTATAGGTACTGGAGTTTAGGTCAAGTAAAAAATGCCTTTCTTTGGAATACCTCTAAATGTGGAGGGCGAGGAAAGAGTAAGTCTCGGGAGTCAGGGATCGTTCCTGGACGTAAGCCAAAGTATTTGGGAGTAGTTACTGAAGATCGAGCGATCATGCTTGACCAAGTGCATGTAAGTAGAATCAACCTCTGTTATGGTCGATTTGTCAGCCGGAAGTGCGGTACGCTTAATGATTGTTACCTCTGGATGTTGAATAAATTCTATTGCTCAGTAAATTCAGATGGTACCAAGGGAGACTTGGTGAGAGGTGCGCACCCTAACCTAGATCAGTTCAAATATCAGGGAAAAAAATTCTATGATGACTTGTATGTGCTTAAAGGAAGGCGAGGGAATAAGAATTGGAATAAAGACCTAAGGCCATTAGTCGGTATCGCATCACAAGGCGTTACAGGGCCCTGTCACCGTTACGAGATCGATTCGACTGTAGCTGATGTGTATCTAGTGCATAGAATTAATCGCAATTGGTTGATTGGTCGGCCGGTGGTTTATGTAGTAGTTGATAATTACAGCCGAATGATCGTTGGTTTACACGTCGGGCTAGAAGGACCCAGCTGGAATGGAGCTCGCCATGCGCTCTATAACGCCTATACACCAAAAGTTGATTTTTGTGCGCGGTACGGTGTAACCATTGAGTCGTCAGAATGGCCATGCTTCCATTTGCCTGTTGAGCTGACAGCTGACCGAGCAGAGTTGTTAAGCAATGCAGGCGAAACTATGAGTAATACGCTTGGGACTATACTAAATATTCCTCCGCCGTACCGACCCGACTGGAAGGCTATTGTCGAAAGTCGTTTTCGTTTGCTAAATAATAAGGTGGATATTAGGTTTGTTCCAGGTGGCGTAGACGCACGTCGCCAGGAGCGCGGCGATCGTGATTATCAGTTGGATGCCATCTTGGATCTGGATGAGTTTACTCAGATGATGATCTACGCGGTACTGCATCACAACAAGCATTTGCGCGTTCCGCATATTTTGACTAAAGAGATGGTAAGGGAGGGGATTGAACCGACGCCATTGAATATATGGAATTGGGGCATGAACCATAACATGGTTCATTCAAAAGTCGTCACTCCTTCCGAGCTGAAAATCGCGTTGTTACCCTCGCAAGAGTGTCGTATAACCCGAGCAGGTATTCAGTTTAAAGGCGTCATTTATACATGCGAGTTAGCGGAAAGAGAAAATTGGGCTGCACGCTCTCATAATTTCTCGACCAAATACGTTCGGGTTTGGTACGACCCTAACTCTATTGAGAATTGCTGGATAAAGGTTGGCGCTGAATTTTTGTCGCTTACAATTGTTCCATATTTGAGCAAGAAGTTTGCAGGGTATCGTCTAGAAGAGGTTGTTGATTTTCTTAGTATCACTGGTCAGCAATCTCCGGATTCTAAGCACGATGAATTGATCGATTCGGTTCGGCTTAAAGGTCTACACAATGAGATTATCGATGGGGCCAAAGCTAAGAAGAAAGTAGCGGGGCGCCCTACGTCTAAAGCAGATCACAAAAGTAACAAGCAACAAAAGCGTAGTACTGAAGTCGCAGTAGAGCGGAATGCTGAAACAGCAGAGCTTGGTCGGTTACACCTAGTTAAATCCCCCAGTGCTCGAAGTATAGAATCAACGAATGCTGTAACAGAACATCTGTCCACGCGAAGCGCAGCGTTTTTGAAACTGGTAGTAAGCGAGTCTCAGGAACCGAACCCATGAAGCCTTCTTATGAGAAAGCCTGCTATAACAAAACCGGAATGCCGCAGTATGATGGCAATCCGCTAATCGAAGCACTGCCGCATATTCTTTCGGATGTTGAAGTGGTACGAGGCATTGGCCACATGCCGCCAAAGCCCGATGCTGCTGAGCTTCAATTGGAGCCTAAGCTGCGCGGACACGGTATCAACAGGCTCAGGGACGTTGTCGTGCCGCTCGAGATACACCTAGAGCTTGAAGACGGCTTCAGCCAGCTGATTCGGTACGGCTATACGGGGCGAAACCCGTTTAGCCCTGAAACTGTACGTTATCGCCATCCAAAAAAGAGTGGTGCTGAGCGAGGTGGTTTCAAGTCTTCGGCTAATATTATGACGCTGATTGGTCTTAGTGGAATGGGGAAGACCACTGCCCTAGACTCGATTGCTAAGCTCTATCCGCAAGTGATTCGACATAGCAAATACGGCAATCGGATATTCATCGAAACACAAGTGGTTTGGCTCAAGATTGAGTCCCCTCATGATGGCTCGCTTGGGGGCTTCTGTGCGGCATTTTTCTCCTCGTTGGACAACGCGCTAGGCATAGCCAAGTATTCTGACTCAGTAGCTAGGCGTCCAAGTATCAGTGTGATGCTGAACAGCATTATTCAGTTGTGCAAGGCATTTTATATCGGTGCAATTATCATCGACGAAATGCAGCACTTGAAGTCTTCTCACAAAGGCAATGACAGAGAAAAGCTTCTGAATTTTTTTGTCACCTTATCAAATGATGCTGGTGTCCCTCTGGTTTATGTGGGCACGAATGCCATGTTGCCACTTTTCTCTGGCGTTCTACGTAACGCTAGGCGGGCCGTCGGCATGGGCGAGATCTCATTCGATCGATTCAGTGAAACGTCTCCGTTCTGGGAGCATCTAGTTCAAAGACTCTGGGAGTATGACTGGACGGGTTCGGGCGAGCCGTTAACCGATGAACTCAGCGCTAAGATCTATGATCTTACCCAGGGCAATACCGACTTTCTTGTAAAGCTGCTGATGTTGGCTCAGCGCTATGTCATCACTGAAAATCTTCCTGGGATCACCACGCGTGTTTTGCAGCGTGTCTATGACAATCAAATGCGCATGCTTCATAAGCCGATTGAGGCCCTGCGTAGTGGTGATCCTCAACAGATCGATGACTTTGAGGACATGATGCCCACGAAAGATCAGATCTCTAAAATGATGAACTATGATCTCACCCGCAGGGCAAAGCGTGCCGACCTAAAATTATTTTTGAATGAGCCATTAGTAATAGAGGAGCCGCGGCCAAAACCAAAAAGCAGAACTGTCGTTGCAGTGAACAAACCGAGTGATGCTCACTTGCCGTCGGGGGCTGATTTGGAAGAGGAGCTTTTATCGCGCGGCTGGATTGATGAAGATCCGGTCTGGTAGCCGCGATTGAACTGGAGTAATGGTGATGGAGAGAATTTTAACCTTCCCTGAGCCATTACCAGATGAGACCATGTACAGCTTGGCTGTGAGATATCATCGAATAATCGGAAATTCCAGCTACCGTCGAACCAGTGACGAGCTCTTTGGTTACTATTCTCGAACATGCGGCTCGATGTTCCCGTGCGGGCTAAAGGCGCTGGCTTATCGCTTAGGTGGCATGATTACTGCCTGCGATCTCATTCTGCATCACACGCTTTTACCCTTATACCGCCCATTTCTGAGTGAGCGCGCCTACTCAGCCACGGTACAGAGCATGATGTCTAACAATGGAAGCGGAGTGATGATGAGGCTCGGCCTAACTGCGTCAGGTTTGTTGAAGCACTCGTCATTGCGTTACTGTCCTGCGTGCGTCTTAGACGATTTACGATCCTCCGGAGTACCGTATTGGCACCGTATCCATGTGGCTCCTGGCGTGTTGACCTGTCCGCTCCATGACCAGCTGCTTATATCCTATAAATTCGAATATAGTAACGACTGGCGTTATATGGTGCTTCCTGGCGAAGGGAATTCAAAACCACGATGTACGGATTCTCCTGCCGAGGTTAGCAATACCGTGTCGCACTTGCAAAATTGGGGCCTCCGCAACCCTGATCTTTTATGCGAAATCGTTGAGCGAGGCATACTCCGTTTCTGTCTGGCAGAGCTTGGCTTCATAAATAATGGCCGGTTATGTGAGCGTGCACTATCGCAGTACCTAAAGCATCGGTTATCTATGGGGCCCTCTCACGGTCCATACGAACAGCTAGTTATTGGCCACGATTGGGTCTTGAGGTTGCTTCGCCCCCGCGAAAGGGTTATTCAGCCGTTTCATTTCTTTTTTGCGCTTTCTTTACTTGGCCAAGATGTAGCCTCTCTCAAGGCATTTCAACGCTCTGACTCTCGATATACTCCGCGACCGGATAAATCCGGCAGCTGTGTTGTTCATACATCGCCTTCAATAACAACCAACAGTCACCGGGCGGATTATCAACGGGACAAAGATAAGAAATGCCACGAAAGGGCTGGTTACAACTGGCTCTATCGTTATGACAGAGCATGGCTCGTTGACAATGTACATCCGCTTCCGCCAACGCGGGCACGAACCTGCCGTGCTGATTGGGGAAAGCGTGATGAAGAGTTTTTATCCCGGATGCTCGCTGCCCGCCACCTGATTCTATTGCGGGTAGGTAAACCATCTAAAATAACCAAGTCGGAGCTAGCAAGAACTATTCCCGGCGGATCCGGGTTACTGAGAAATATTGCCAAACTCAAGAAAAGCTCGGAGATGTTGCCTGTACTTATTGAAAACGAGCATGACTTTCAGCTGCGGAAGCTCCAGTGGGCGATTGAAAACTTACCTTACCCAAAGTTTCTCCAGCATTGGCTCGTGATAAAGCTTGCCGGTATCCGTGTAAGCCGCTTTGACAGGTGCGAGCTCCAGGAATTAATCGACGCTCGCCGTTTGGTCAATGGGGTCGTCTGATCTCGGCAGGGCTAGGGGATGAAGCCCAGCTCTCGCCAGGCTTCACCGCACCCTCAGGTAACGATCGCGTTGCGGTTTGCGATCTCCGTCGACACTGCGTTGTACAGGTCTACCTCGTTCTGCTCGGTCTTGATAGACACGACCAGGCTGTATCGCACGTCTTCGTTGTACCGATTTTTCTTCACCAAGGTCTTCCACCAACCTGGTGCAGGGTAGACGCCAAGTAATCCCAGACCTGCGAGCGCGGAAGCTGGGCCGCGCCAGATGTCCGAGTGCAGTGAGCCGCGGTGACGGCCGCGCACGCCGATACACCACCTGTCATCGGAGGCGCTGCCGACGTAGGGGAGACCATCCTCTTCAGCGCGGGCCTTCTTGTTGATGCGCTGTCGGAAGGCCGTCACGTCTTCGCTTTCGCGACTAACTTCGAAACGCAGGCCGTGGGACTCGTAGCGGTAGCGCCCGCTCACACCGCGCTCGAGGACACCAGGGTTGGGTTCAATGAAGTAGGAGAGGGTGACCCGCATTTCGACTTCAGCATCCCCCATATCCAGTAGCGACTGCTTGGGCCAAGGCAACTGGTGAAGGTGCATGTCCTTTGCGGTGGCGGGATTTGTACCTTGCCGGCCGAATGGCCTGAGTTTGTCCTCAACGACCAGTGTCAGCGAGTTCGCCGCGCTCCAGATCGCCCGGCCCAGATCAGGTACACCGAAACCACATGCGCGGACCAGTCCCTCATAGTCGGCCTTGGACGCCCCCGCGAGGAAATCCGCTTTCATCTGTGGCGTCCACTCCGCAGAATGGACCATCAGCGCGCGGACGGTTTCGGGCCAGAGCTCGGGATAGGCTGCCGCAATCTGAGCAGCCATTCGAGCGGCGAGAGCGGAGGCGGCACTCGTGGCCCAGGTGGTCGAGAAGAGTCGCGCCGCGGGCTTATGCGATGTCGTCAACAGGGACAGTGAAGTGTGTTCGAAGGCGCCATGCGCATCACGGACGAGGTTGCCCCCTTCGAAGACGACGTCAGGCTTCAGCGGCCAAGGTGTTTTTGTCCAGGTGCGAGATGTCGTGCTGTAGGGACTCAAACCACCGTGTGCGGCCAAGGGATGAGACGTTGCACTCGGTGGGTCCAAACGGTCCTTCAATGTGTAGGCACCCACGCAGATTGCGTTCCAAGATTGCCCAGGATCATGGATACCGTCGGTGAGGTTGCTGTGGGGATACCGGAGGTAATCAGCCGCTTTTGCATTGCCGGCCGAGACAATCATCAAGCGCGGATTGGCGCGTTCACCTAGGTAGTCGGCGGTGAGCATGTCGACTGCGGCGGACCAAGCTGAAGGCCTTCCCCGGTCGCGGTCGTCGATACTGGTGATCGCCATACTGAAGATGCGCTGCTTGTTTGGACCTTTGATCTCAGGGTATGCGACAGCTCGCATGGTGAGAGAGCCGTACGGCTCGCTGGGGGAGCCGTGGGCAGCCTGAAGCAATTTCACCGACTCAACCCGGTGTGAGATGGAGACAGGGCCACCGGAGAGGAGCGGTTCTACTAGATCACCGTACAGCGCGACGCCGGCGAGTCCGGTCCCGTGGCCAACGGTGTCATCGACACCCCATGCTGCATCCACAGAGTGTAAGTCGTCCATCTCGATGTGAGCGGCTAGCAGAGGATGGCCAGGGTTCACACCAGTATCGAGCAGGCATACACGAAGATTGTTGTCTTCGGTCGCTGTCACGCGGCCAGCCAGCTCTTCAGCCCACTCGGCTTGTTCTATCGGCGGAAGGGCATCGAAGAACTCGGCGGTTTCCTTGGCTCGACGAATTTCGGCAACTTCATTGAGCAGTACCATCGAGGCCATGATGGCTGCTTTAGAGCCATATACGTTGATCACGGTTCGTTCGGGGAAAGTCAGCAGGTGTTCGGACGTCAGGAATTGCAGGACATTCGCGACTGCTTTGAAGCGCTGGATGACAGCTGCCTGGTCATCGCGGGCGGGAAGCCAGAACTCCCACCATATGGCCTCATCATCCCTGGCCGGCAGCATCGCTGGATCATCCGTCCACAATGCGTCGAAGGTGGCGATTCGAATTTCTTGGATGGGGTTCAGAACAAGCGTGTTCCTGGGCAGCCCCTTCTTCGAATTGCTCTGAAGGTATTGGTTCACCAGGCTTTCGAAGGCACTCAGTTTGCCGTCTGGCACGAACACCGTAGCGAAATTAGTTTTGGTTGGCTCGTCGTAACGAACGTTCAACAGCTCGATTTTTTGGGGGCCTCGCGCCAGGCTCTCAAATGCCAGTTCAAAGCCTGGCTCACTGATGAACTCGAGCTGCAGTCCAAAGCCCTTTTCTTGTCCTGCTTGGCGCTGGGCAATGACTGCTTGCGTCATTTGCTCTCGGGCTATGCCCAGTTGCGACAGCAGCATTTTTGCGTGACCCTGCCGGTCGCGCTGAGGGTACTTCGGGTCCCGTGTGGCTGATGCTGTGGACTGGAACCTTTCCGGTTTTCCTAATCCCTTGAAGTGAAAGTGTGGCCGCTGTCCTGCGTTATGTTCCGTCATCGATAAGCTCTACTGGCTCATATTCGTTTTCGTTGGTGGAAGGCCTTGCGCTCCTCAAGGTGCCTCACCACGTCCTCATCCTCTACCAAGGCACGGTCATCAATAATTGCGTCTTTGATGGCGTCGTCCGCTGCCTTTGCCAACTCCGCATAGCTCAAACCATCTGCCGCCAGGGACAAAGGTTTCCAGCTTTTGATCGACTTCGAGAAGTTGGCCAAGCGACTTTTGAGTGCCGCTTCAGTCTGCTTCTGGTTGGGTAGCCCATATTCGATAACATCATCGAAGCGGCGGAACAAGGCGTAGTCGAGAATTTCTGGATGGTTGGTTGCCGCGAGGATGAGGCTGTTGGATTGGTCCTGCTCAATCATTTGCAGGAAACTGTTAAGCACACGGCGAATCTCTCCAACGTCATTGGCGAGCCCCCGTTGAGAACCGATGGAGTCGAACTCATCGAAGAAGTAGATGGCCCGCGTATCACGGATAGCATCAAAGACCTGGCGAAGCTTGGCTGCTGTCTCGCCCATGAACTTGGTGATCAGGCTGTCGAGACGGACGATGTACAGCGGGATCCCCAGCTCCCCAGCCAAGGCGGAGGCGGTCATGGTTTTACCGGTACCGGGCGGGCCTACCAGCAGGAGCTTGCGACGAGGGGATAAGCCATGCGCGCGGATTTTCTCGAAGTTGCGCTGCTCACTGATGATCCGGGCGAGCCGCTGCTGGGTGTTTTCGTCTAACACCATCTCCGACAGTCGAGTTCCAGCTGCACCCACCGCCAGCAGGTTGCTGAGCTCGCCACGGGGCAAACCGATCGGTACCGGGTTCGCAGAAGGCATCTGGCTCTTTTTTGAATGAGCAGCGTCAATCAGGGTACGGAGATCCTGGGCAAGCTTTCCGTGTCCCTGCTTTGCCTCGTGCGCGGCCATCTGCATAGCCACAGCCAGGAAGTGGCTGTCATCGCCTTTGATGTGTGAACGCACAAGGGCTTTGAGGTGCTCGCCGCTGGCCATGATATTCCTACCTTCAGATTCGATGATGTAACGTTGTGACCCTGCGTCTTCCCTGACGACGCCTTCTAATTCGAAGCCGCCGGTCACTTTTTCAGAGGTGATCCGCTTATCTCAAGCGGCTTCCCCTGTATTTCCGTAGTGCTCTTGCATCCACTGCAGCAGTTCTGTGCGTTCTACTGGATCCATCTCATCGATCCGTGAGCGTAGGCGAGCTTGGCGACGTTGTATCGTCTGCCGCTCTCTAAACGTTTCGCCACGGTACCGAGAGTCGTGCAATTGGTTTGGTGGGTCAAAATTCAACCAAACCACCTCTTCTCGTACCTCTACGTGAGTTTTGGCCGAGAATTGCACCTTTCGCCACCCCCGAAGCGCCTCGTTGTAGAGGTCATTGTCGTAGCCTGAGAGCATCACCTTGCAGGGCAAGCTGGTCAGGCAACCCAACAGTTTCACGTGGTCGGCTTGGGTGTAATCACACCGGTAGACCTTTGAGCGGCGGCGCGTTTCAGGAACATACGGCGGGTCAACATACACCAGCTCGTCGCCGACGTAGGAAAAACTGCTCAGAAAGGTGACCGCATCGACCTGGTGCAGCTCGCAGACAGCTGAAGTTTCGCTTCGCCAGCGCTCGATGACTACTGGATCGATATCCAATCCGATGCTGCGCTTCGCGGCTTTTTTGTTGCGCATGACTGCACCTCCGCCGAGGTGCGACTCGATGTAGGTCTGATGCGGTGGCATCAGGTTGATCAAGCGCTGATAGCACTTGCCTTTTCCGCCGGGATATTTCATGGACGGAGCATCGTCAGAAATGACGATGATGTCAATTGCGGAATGCCGAACGGTAGAGGAATGGATGAGGGGCGCCGGCTCGTATCGTTTGGCGCCTATAGCGATGACCGAACTGCATCAAACCTAGGCGATCGTGGCGAAGCTCTTTAGTTGTTCGATGCGCTTGTAGGTTTCGTAGATCGCGATCATGTCGCCCTGAGCCATGACCTCCAGAGGACTGCGGCCCTCAAAAAACTCGTTGCCGTTCTTGAAGCCAGGGAATCCTTGGACGTTGTACTGGCTGTCGAAGACGGTTCGCAGCGTTGCGTGGATTTCAAGCACGAACCCGATGCGTTGTAGTTGGTCAAGGTCGAGCCTTTTTCCAGCGGTATGCCCTTGAACTATCCGTCGGTAGGTCGACGGTGAAATGCGCAGGATTCGGCATGCCTGATGCGGCGTTGCCCGCCAAGCGCTGATGATCCGCAAGGCCACTTTCAGAGCCGTTGATGACCGATGCCCGACGTCGTTGCTCATCATCGTGATCCCAGTGCCTCGGGGGGCTCCAATTGTCGCATACAGCCGACGCTCAGCGCGGATGCGCACGTATTACTGGCTCACGCGGGCCCTCGGACGGGCGCTTCAAGATCGACATGAGCGACTCTGCGTCCCTGAACCCTAAAAATGCGAGAGCTAGGCAAAAATCCAGTGAGAGGTAATCACTCATTGTCTCATTGAAATGCATGCCTAGGAATTGACCAATTTCTTGTCTGTAAGAAGTATATCCCGTGAAATGATCGCCGCCATGTAAAACTTGAATATATTTATCTGAAAGCGTGCTATTAACCCAGGGTTGGCTGTAAGTCGAATCTCTAAAGTCTAAAAGTGAATTAACAAAAATTGCATAATCATGATGCTGCGATCCTGCAGCGTTTGAAACGTCAGGGAAATAAACACTACAGTCGATGATAGATGCTAGATCGTGCGAGTGTATGTAGGCTCCACAAGATGGACATTTTTCTGCAAGTCGCACGGCGTGCTTATAGCAGAGCGTCACTGAGCGAGTTAGATGGGCGACATGAATGAACGGCGAGCCGTATGTCTCTGAATCTTCCTCGACACAATGAAAACATATTCTCCAGTTTCGATTAGGCGTGTAATTGCCGTAGTAAACTGTACGTCCCATAACGGAAAATAGCGGGTATAGCGTGTTCTCGTACAAAGCCAGCTTGGCAATGTCGTCATCCTGAAATACTGGCGGCAGTACAATCTGCCAGCGGTCCTTGGATGAGCGTGGACTTACTTTAGTAATTTGGTAATCACTCTGCCTACAGCGTATTCCCAGGATTTCTTTTCCTCGGCGTAAGGCTGAGGCAATAAATTCCCCAGGGAACGGTGCGTAGATCATCGATGTCACCATTGGACGTTTGCGCGCAATCTGTGCGTAGGCGGCTGAAGGGTAAATGGGCTTTTCTAGCCCTCTCCGTGCTGATCAATATGGTCAGGCGAACCGATCAACCGCGTTATCCGCGTGAAGGGTGAGGGACAGGCCGAGCTGGACCATGCCTGTCGGCACCGCGTCCAAGTAGAGGGCCTTGGGGGTGATTCTCTGCATGACTACCTCTACCAGAGAGAGCGATCGAGATTGAACCAGCTCAGTGGGCCAGAGCTTGGGTTGCCCAGGCAAACTGTCTGGCCTAGGTAGGTTTCCCCAGTTGTGGACGTCAGGTGCTTGGAAGCCCGCATTGAGTGCTCTCTGAAGCCAGTAGCCCTCAAAATAAGTTGCATTGCTTTGAGTTCCTTCGGCCCAAGTCAGCACCACAGCCTGAACATCTACCTGCTCGTGCTCCGCCCAGCGGAGCAAAGCGTAGGAGCAATGCCCCTCTCGCTTTTCATTGAAGTGCTCCCTGAAGCGTTTTGCCAGTCGGGCGGCCTGGCCTACGTAGCAGGCTTTTCTCCTGCCGTCTTTGCTATGAGCGATCAGCGCATAGATCCAGAAACCAGTCGTTGGATTGCGTGCTTTCCTCCGCGCTTTCGGCATCTTTTTTTGAGAGCCAACGGCCTTTGCTCCCGCCTTGTGAGGCTGCTCGGGCGTGATCTCATCTGGTCCGTCTACCCGAATGTCGCTCTGCTCAGGTTCGGTAACGTGAGAAGACAACCGGGCTGCTTTCGGCTTCTTGGGAACGTAATCGTTGAAGTCGAAGTGGACACGAAAACGTTTCTCGCTCTTCGTCATGAAGCCGGCATAGTCTCGGCCGTTTCGAGTCACGGTCAGCCCTTGTTCTGCTGCTAAGGCCAGCAACTGACTTCGGTTGCTGATCTCGCCGGCGTCGATAGCCGACTGGATCATCCTCTTCAGATCCGTCATGTGTTCGATAGCTGCCCGATTCACGTCTCTTCCTGCATCCCGTAATCTTCTTCGGAGCGTACGGTTTGACAGGGAAGCAGCGCAATCATGACGGGGCTTTCCTGAAGCGTTCTCAAGGACGGGTGTCGCACAATGTTGCTTTCAGCACCACTACCAGAGCTAGCGACTCGCTGCTCATCCCCTTCATCGCCTTAATGGAGTAGGTTGTTCAGCTCAGGGGCGTGGTCAGGGTGATCTGCTCCAGCTGATACCTCCATCCAGCTCGTTGTTCGTACCAATCGAAAAGGAAGCCAGATGCACATCCGCCTCGCTCAACTCGGTGATGTTCAGGCCATTGCCGAGATCTACAACCAGGGGATCGAAGACCGCAGCTCTACGTTCGAGACCCAGCCGCGCACCTCTATGGATGTGCAGCCCTGGGTGGCCGACATGTCTCGCCATCCGGTGCTGGTCGTTGAGGTCGACGGCGCGGTAGTGGCGTGGGCAAACCTGAGCAGCTACCGCGCGCGTTCGTGCTACGTCGGCATCGCCGACTTCTCGATCTATCTGCACCGTGACGTCCGCGGACGTGGCATCGGCAAGGCGCTGCTCAAAGCATTGCTCGGTGAGGCAGAGGAACGTGGTTTCTGGAAAGTCCTCTCCCGCATTTTTACCTTCAACGAGGCGAGCCTCGCGCTCTGCCAGGCCTGCGGCTTCAGGACAGTTGGCGTCTATGAGAAGCATGCTTGTCTTGAAGGTCGGTGGCTGGATTGCGTGATCGTTGAGCGGGTTTTTCCATCGAACCAACCCGGTCCAGATGACGAAGCAGCCGGGGCATGAGATAGCCTGCGTCAGCCCCTACACCCCTGAGGGTTGCCGAGGCGAAGTTCCTCTGCTTGGGCAGCCCGACGAAATACAGGCCTGGCACCTGATCTGCCACGCCGTTTCGCTGCAGGACACGACCTTGCTGGTCGGCGACTGGAAGCTGTCTCAGAAACGCCAGGTTCGGCCGGAAGCCCGTGGCGAAAATCAGCGCGTCGGCCTGATGGGTGGTTCCATCCACCCAGACAACGCCATCGGGCAACACCTCCTGGAACATCGCTTTACGCTGGAACCGCCCGGTATCCAGGGCCTTTCGATACTTGCCTGTATCCAGCACAGGCGTGCTCTGGTCACTCAGCCATCGCGTGTGCTCCAACCGGGTGAGTTTCAGCCAGGCATGAAAGTCGAGGCCCAGGATTCGTTGGGGGAAGAAGCGGATCTTCTCGCGAGTCGCCAACACTACCTGCGCAACGCTGGCAAGCTCATAGGCAATTTGAACCGCCGAGTTCGCCGCGCCGACCACGACGACACGCTGGCCAGCAAAGGCCTCAGGCGTTCGATATCCCGAGCTGTGCAGACAGGTACCTGAAAAGCTTTCCTGGCCAGGAATGTCTGGCGTGTATGGACGGCTGAAGCCCCCCGATGCCACGACCACCGCACGCGCCGTGAAGGTCGATCCGTTGGCCGCGCGAACCTCGAATGTCTTTTCCTTCTGCATGACTTCCACCACTCGGGTGCCGCCCTCAAAAGGCAGCTGAAACTTGGCGGCGTATGCCTCCAGGTATTGCACTACGTCGTCTCGCAGCGGGTAGCCCTGGGGATTACCGGGAAACACCATCCCCGGTAGCGCTGAATACTCTGCCGGGGAGAACAGTTGCAGGCTGTCGTAGTAGTTGCGCCAATTTCCGCCCGGGCGTGGCTGCTCATCCAGGATCAGAAAGTCCAAGCCGTGTTGCTGCAAATGCCAGCCAAGCGCCAAACCCGCTTGCCCACCACCGATGACGATCACATCCACCGCACGACTCGATTTATTCATGTGTGCGCACTCATGCATATATAAGAGCAAAAAAGGGCACGAGCTACGGGCAGCACAGCGACACCAGACCCTTGGTCCGCTGGAGCAAGCCCTCAAGGCGCTCGACGATCGCCCCACCATTCACTTCGTAGAACACCTGCCGACCCACCTTGGTGGCCTTCACGATCTGGGCGTCGTGCAGCACCTGTAGGTGCCTGGAGACCACCGAGCGCTCCTGCGGCAGCTCTTTGGCGATTTCGCCGACATCCGCCCGGCCCAGCAGGAGCACGCGCTTGAACACCGCGACCCTGGAGGGCTCGCAGAGCGCTTTGAAGAAGGCCTCATCCAGCGACTCGATGGCAGCGTCGATGGCTTGGGTGCGGAGGTTCAGGTTGGTCGTCATGTCGCCAATATATGTGCACAGATATGCACATGTAAAGCCACCCATCCTCAGAGGGGTTACGATACATTCGAAAAAGCGTATATTCGAAAAATCATATATGCGCAGAGTACCTCGTGATGACTGGCAAGATCCGCGTCCTGTTTGTTTGCACCGCAAACGCTGCTCGCTCCCAGCTCGCCGAAGCATTGCTCCGACACACAGACCCTGTGCGCTTTGAAGCTTTCAGCGCCGGCACTCAGCCTGGCGAGGTCGATCCGCGTACCTACGCGGCGCTTGAGCACCTCGGTATCGATGCCAGCGGCCTGCGCAGCAAATCCATCGATGAGTTCGTCGACGAACACTTCGACTACGTCATCACCCTTTGCGACAAGGCGGCGCTGGAATGCCAGGTCCTGCCGGAATTCGGGGAGCGCCTGATGTGGCACTTCGAAGATCCAGTCACCAGCGACAAGCACGATGCCTTCCGCCACACGCTTCACGAGATCCATGAGCGCATCAAGATGTTCGTCCTCGTGAAAACCAAACACTGAGAATCGTGATGACTGATCCACTGACCCCTACCAAGGTTTTCAAATGCCTCGCCGACGAGAACCGCATTCGGATGATGCTGCTGATCGCCCGCGAGGAAGAGCTCTGCGTCTGTGAGCTGATCTGTGCACTGGAAGAAAGCCAGCCCAAGGTTTCCCGCCACCTGGCGCAGCTGCGCACGTGTGACCTGCTGGCAGACCGCCGCCAGGGCCAATGGGTTTACTACCGGCTGCATCCAGAGCTGCCCGCCTGGGTACGCGAGATCCTGAAAACGACGCTGGAGGCCAACAGCGAGTGGCTGAACAGCAGCTCCACTCGACTGGACGCCATGGGTGACCGCCCACAGCGCGTCGCCACCTGCTGCTGATCACTGCCGAGCAAAAACCGATGAAAGTTCTGTTCCTCTGCACCGCCAATAGCTGCCGCAGCATCCTGTCAGAAGCCGTGTTCAACCACCTGGCTCCGGCCGGTATGAAGGCCTACAGCGCCGGCAGCCAGCCCAAGGGCGAGGTACATCCGTTGTCCATCTCCGCGCTGCAGCGCGCCGGTATTTCCACCGATGACCTCAGCAGCAAATCCAGCGATGCATACGCCGAGCTGGCACCGGACTTCGTCATCACCGTCTGCGACAAGGCCGCCGGCGAAGCCTGCCCTGTGTTCTTCGGGCCGGCAGTAAAAGCCCATTGGGGGCTTTCCGATCCGTCGGACCTGCAGGGCAGCCCCGCCGAGTTGGACGCGGCGTTCGACATCACGCTTGAGCAGATCAAGCGACGCCTCAAGGCATTCCTCGCACTGCCCTTTGAACAACTGGATGCCGCGCAGCTCAAGGTCGAGCTGGCCCGCATCGGAACGCTCTGACGTTTAGGGAGATCCACCATGAGCAAAAGCCGACTTTCCTTCCTCGACCGTTACCTGACGGTCTGGATCTTTCTGGCCATGGGCCTGGGTATCGCCTTGGGCAGCCTGTTCCAGGGATTGCCCGCGTGGCTGAACAGCCTGTCGGTAGGCTCGACGAACATCCCCATCGCCATTGGGCTCATCGTCATGATGTACCCGCCACTGGCGAAGGTGAAATACGAGGAACTGCCGCAGGTCTTCAAGGACAAGCGCATCCTCGTGCTGTCGCTGGTCCAGAACTGGGTAATCGGTCCGGTGCTGATGTTCGGGCTGGCGGTAGTGTTCCTTTCCGACAAGCCTGAGTACATGACCGGCCTGATCCTCATCGGCTTGGCGCGCTGCATCGCCATGGTGCTGGTGTGGAACCAGATCGCCGGTGGCAACAACCAGTACGTGGCGGGCCTGGTCGCCTTCAACAGCATTTTCCAGATCCTGTTCTTCAGCGTGTACGCCTGGATCTTCCTGGGCCTGCTGCCGCCGCTGTTTGGTCTTGAGGGTAGCGTCATCGAGACCAGCTTCCTCGAAATCGCCCAATCGGTGCTGATCTATCTGGGCATCCCGTTCCTGGCCGGCTTCCTGACCCGCAAGATTCTGATCAGCAGCAAGGGCGAGACCTGGTACCAAGAGTGTTTCATTCCAAAGATCAGTCCGCTGACGCTCGTGGCGTTGCTTCTGACCATCGTGGCCATGTTCAGTCTGAAGGGCGACATGGTGCTGCAGCTGCCGCTGGATGTGCTGCGCATCGCCATCCCGCTGACCATCTACTTCGTGGTGATGTTCTTCATCAGCTTCTGGATGGGCAAGCTGCTTGAGGCCGACTACCCACGCACCACCGCGCTGGCGTTCACCGCAGCCAGCAACAACTTCGAACTGGCCATTGCCGTGGCCATCGCTACCTTCGGCCTCGCTTCGCCGGTTGCCTTTGCCACCGTGATCGGCCCCTTGGTGGAAGTGCCGGTGTTGATCTCACTGGTGGGTGTGGCCTTGTGGCTCAAACGCCGCTGGTTTAATCAGCCCTCTGGTGCCTTGTCTCAGGAGTAAAATCATGACCGAACACCACATCCCCAACCTCGACAACGAACTGGTCGACCTGCCATCCGCCGACAAGCTCGCGATCGAGCAGCAGTCCACCCATAAACCGCGCATCCTGCTGCTGTACGGGTCGACACGCGAACGCTCTTTCAGCCGTCTGCTGACAGAAGAAGCGGCACGCCTGCTGGAGCACTTCGGTGCGGAGGCGCGGATCTTCAATCCCACAGGCTTGCCACTGGCGGATGACGTGCCCGATGACCACCCCATGGTCAAGGAGCTACGTGACCTGGTGCTGTGGTCGGAAGGCATGGTCTGGTGCTCGCCTGAGCGCCACGGCGCGATGACCGGCGTGTTCAAGTCGCAGATCGACTGGATTCCACTGAGCATGGGCGCCGTGCGCCCAACGCAGGGCAAGACCCTCGCGGTGATGCAGGTCTGCGGTGGCTCGCAGTCGTTCAACGTGGTCAACCAGCTGCGCGTCCTCGGCCGCTGGATGCGCATGTTCACCATCCCCAACCAGTCGTCCGTACCCAAGGCCTACCTGGAGTTCGACGAGGCCGGCCGCATGAAGCCCTCGGCGTACTACGACCGTGTCGTCGACGTGATGGAGGAGCTGGTGAAGTTCACCCTGCTGCTTCGTGACCGCGCCGACTACTTGGTCGATCGCTACTCCGAGCGCAAGGAGTCGGCTGAAGAGCTTTCCAAACGCGTTAATCAACGATCCATCTGAGGCTTTCTGAGCATGCAACTGCACCCGTATTCCGTGCTGGCGACTCCCGAGCTGATCGGCCAGCTGATCTTCACCCCGTGCCCTGGTACCAAGGACACCTCGGTATCCCAAGCACTGGCAACGCTGCGCGAAGCTGGTGCGAGTGCACTGGTCACCCTGATGCCAAGTGACGAGCTGCTGCAGAATGAGATCGACCTGCTGCCCGAGGAGTGCCAACTGTTGGGCCTCGAATGGTTCCACCTGCCGGTGGAAGACGACCAAGCGCCCGGCGAGCCCTTTGCTGCCGCCTGGGAAATCCACCGGGAACGCCTGAAAGCGTTGGTGATGACTGGCAAGACGATCGCCATTCACTGCAAAGGCGGCTCCGGCCGCACCGGCCTGTTTGCGGCCCGCCTGATGATCGAGTGCGGCATTCCCGTGCAGGAAGCTGTTGCTCAGGTCCAGGCCCTGCGCCCACGTGCGATCCAGAACCCTGCGCACGTCGACTACATCAACCAGTTCGCCAATACCCTCTGACCGTCCCCTGACCGCTACGCGAGAACAACAACATGGCAATCAAAGTAGGCATCAATGGGTTTGGCCGCATCGGTCGCTTGGCGCTGCGCGCGTCTTGGGACTGGCCAGAGTTCGAGTTTGTGCAGATCAATGACCCGGCCGGCGACGCCGAGACCCATGCCCACCTGATCAACTTCGACTCGGTCCACGGCCGCTGGCACCGTGAAGCCCGTGCTGAGGGCAGTACGGTGGTGATCGACGGCAAGCGCATTCAGGTCACCGCGAACAAGACCATCGCAGACACCGACTGGTCGGGCTGCGACCTGGTCATCGAGGCCAGCGGCAAGATGAAGTCGGTAGCCGTGCTCCAGGCCTACCTGGATCAGGGCGTCAAACGTGTAGTGGTCTGCGCTCCAGTGAAGGAGAAAGGCGCACTGAACGTGGTGATGGGCGTCAACCAGCACCTGTTCGACCCGGCGCAGCATCGCATCGTTACCGCCGCCTCCTGCACTACCAACTGCTTGGCCCCGGTGGTCAAGGTGATTCACGAGAACCTGGGCATCCGCCACGGATCGATCACCACCATCCACGACCTCACCAACACCCAGAGCATCCTCGATACGCCGCACAAAGACCTGCGCCGCGCCCGCGCCTCTGGCATGAGCCTGATCCCAACCACCACGGGTTCGGCCACTGCGATAGCCGAGATCTTCCCTGAGCTGCGCGGCAAGCTGAATGGTCACGCCGTGCGTGTACCGCTGGCCAACGCCTCGCTGACCGACTGTGTGTTCGAAGTCGAGCGTGAGACGACGGCTGAGGAGGTCAACGCGCTGCTGAAGGCGGCGGCCGAAGGCCCGTTGAAAGACATCCTGGGCTACGAAGAGCGTCCACTGGTATCCATCGACTACCGCACCGATCCGCGCTCCTCGATCATCGACGCGCTGTCGACCTTGGTGGTCAATGGCACCCAGGTGAAGCTCTACGCCTGGTATGACAACGAATGGGGCTACGCCAACCGTGCAGCGGAACTGGCCCGCTTGGTCGGCGCAGCGGAGTAAACAGCGATCATGAAGGCGTTGTCAGCCCTGTCTGCGGAAGTGCGTCAGTACCTGCTGGTTACCGGCAACTACTGGGCCTTCACCCTCACCGACGGCGCATTGCGCATGTTGGTGGTACTGCACTTCCATTCGCTGGGCTACACGCCGCTGCAGATCGCAGCGCTGTTCCTTTTCTACGAAGTGTTCGGCGTGATCACCAACCTGGTGGGTGGCTACCTCGGCGCCCGCCTGGGGCTCAACCGCACCATGAACATCGGCTTGGGCATGCAGGTCTTTGCACTGCTGATGCTCACGGTGCCGGCAGCCTGGCTGACGGTGCCGTGGGTAATGGCCGCCCAGGCGCTGTCCGGCATCGCCAAGGACCTGAACAAGATGAGCGCCAAGAGCTCCATCAAGCTCCTGGTACCGGACAGCCAACAGGGGACGCTCTACAAATGGGTGGCCATCCTGACGGGCTCGAAGAACGCGCTCAAAGGCGTGGGCTTTTTCCTCGGCGGAGCACTGCTCGCGTTGCTCGGCTTCACCCTGGCGGTGCTGGCCATGGCAGCATTACTGGCCATGATCTGGATCGGTAGTCTGGTGCTGCTGAAAAAGGACTTGGGCAAAGCCAAGGCCAAACCCAAGTTCCGCGACATGCTGTCCAAGAGCCGAGCCATCAACATCCTCTCGGCCGCACGGCTGTTTCTCTTCGGTGCCCGGGACGTCTGGTTCGTCGTGGCGCTGCCGGTGTACCTGAGCACCGCGTTTGGCTGGGACTTCTGGCTGGTCGGCGGCTTCCTCGCCGCGTGGATCATTGGCTACGGCATCGTCCAGTCGTTTGCTCCTCACATCACCGGCAAGAAACGAGGTCATGTGCCGGACGGCCGAGTGGCCTTCATCTGGGCAATCGCACTGGCTGGATTGCCTGCGCTTATTGCTGTGGGCCTATCGGCGGGCTGGTCGGCGCAGTTGGTTCTGCTCGGTGGGTTGATGCTGTTCGGCGTGCTGTTCGCGGTGAACTCATCGCTGCACAGCTACCTGATCGTCAGCTATGCCAAGGAAGACGGCGTCTCCCTGGACGTAGGCTTCTACTACATGTCCAACGCCCTGGGGCGGCTGGTCGGTACGCTGCTGTCGGGCTGGGTGTTCCAAGCCTATGGTTTGCAGGCTTGCCTGTGGGTTTCCAGCATTTTCGTATTGGCCGCCGCGCTCATCTCGATCGGGTTGCCCAGACATAGCGAAATGTCGCAGCAGACGCACTGATCACGCAGAGAGAGCGGAGGCACTCACGCCTCCGCTCTCACCAGAAACTGCTCGATCGCAGCGACAGTGCTCCTGGCTGTGCGCGTCATCCCGATCAAGGTGGCGGATGTAGAGCCTGTCCACTCTCCATAACCCACCAGCCATAGGCCAGGCGCATCCACTGCACGTGTACCTGTAACTTCGACGCGACCGTCCCCAGTGACTGCCCCGAGGCTCGCTAAGTGCCCCAGCGCCGGCTTGAATCCGGTGCACCCTATCACCGCTTCGACTGAGGTCTCTGCCCCGTCCTCACAGACTACACCGTCGGTGGGTGAAGCGAGCGAAGGGCTTCATAACGTGCAGAACGCCCTGCCTTGCATAGGTATAGGGGGTATGCCTATTATGCGCATAATTCAGGTAGGAGTACTCCATGAGTCATATCGCGGCAAACAAAGACGATCTTCTCAAACGCGTTAAACGTATCGCCGGACAAGTCCAGGCCATTGAGCGGGCGCTGGAGTCTGATCTCGATTGCGCCAAAACGTTGCATCTTGTCGCCGCCACTCGCGGAGCTATCAACGGATTGATGGAGGAAATCATCGAAGACCACGCGCGGGAGCATGTTGCTAACCCGGCGCTGAGCGAAGAAGAGCGCAACAAAGGCGTCGAAGAGCTTCTTGAAGCCATTCGCCGTTACTCCAAGTGAACGGATCCGGGTATACGCACATGAGCAGCACCAGCATCAACCACACACACGACCATATGTTTCTTGGCTCGGCACATGATGAAAACGCCAAGCGAACGCTTTGGGTCGTGGCATTGACCGTTGTGATGATGGTTGGAGAGATCACCGCAGGCTATCTCACAGGCTCGATGGCTTTATTGGCCGATGGATTTCACATGGCAACTCATGCCGGTGCATTGGGCATCGCGGCGGCCGCATACGGATATGCAAAACGGCACGCTTCCAGCCAACGCTACAGTTTCGGTACAGGAAAGGTAGGGGACTTGGGCGGTTTTGCCTCTGCATTGATTCTCGGAATCGTCGCCTTGGGAATTGGCATTGAATCTGTCATGCGCCTCTTGCAACCAACAGACGTTCAGTTCGGTACCGCTACGCTAATCGCGATTGCCGGATTGATAGTCAATGTTGTCAGTGCACTGTTGCTGGGTCACGGCCACAGCCATGACCATGTTCACCACGGGCACGATAACAATCTGAAATCGGCCTACATCCATGTCCTCGCTGACGCGCTCACTTCGGTGCTAGCGATTGCTGCACTGCTCGCCGGCCGGTATCTCGGTTGGGCGTGGCTGGACCCGGTTATGGGGATCGTAGGTGCCATCGTTATTGCGCGTTGGGCCTGGACCTTGATGAAGGTTACTGCAGGAGTACTGCTGGATCAGACAGACGTACATGTCGCCGATGAGATTCGCGAACTGGTTGAAAAACCGGGGGATGTCACGATTACGGATCTGCATGTTTGGCGGGTGGGACCACAAGCCCATGCCGCTATCGTCAGCGTTCTTGGTGAAGTCACTGGCAGCGCGGAGAGTATTCGTGAACGGATCAAGCCGGTTCACGAAGTCTGCCATCTGACGGTAGAGTTCCGAGCGGTCTGATAGCAGAGCCCCCAACCTGTGCTTGATCGGCGTAACCTGTAAGCAGCGTATCGACAGGCTGGAAGGACCGGAGTCGGCATCAACGCTGTTTCCTTAGCCACAGCGCGGTCGATGAAGATGGCTACTCTATCAACCGTCGTTTTCCCGATTTAGTGCAAAGAAGGCTTACTTAGATGTAATCCCCCGATCATTTGGCCGACAGGTCAACCCGCTTAAGATTCAATCACACCAGATCGGAGTGATGAACATGAAAGCTCTCAAAAGTATTGCCGCCTTGCTGATTCTTACTGCCTCCTCGGTTGCACTGGCTGAGGGGGGCTCAGACCGCCTGCATGGCCAGATGATTCAGGCAAATGAGCAAGCAATGCGGGCGTACGCCGCCGCCAACGGGAAAAACGAACCTGAGGTCACCCATTATCGGTATGGGATGAAGCTCGACGTGGCCAAAGTGATCAGCGTGACCTCGAACCGGGGTAGCTGCGACGTGATGCCAGCACAGATGAACTATGAAGACTCAACTGGAAAGCTCAACATCCTCGAGTACCGTACATCCGGGATTGGTTGCCGCGGCCAGAATTGAGGAGTTCAGATGCTCACATATCCAATGAAAACGGCGCCAGGAAGGCGCCGTTTTCGTTGGTTGGTAGGTTTACTTGGCAGGATAATTTGCAACCACGCGATCTTCCCCACCTATGGTAAGGCCTATGACCTGGTAAGCATGACTTACGCCATCCCCCTCCATTCCTGGAGAACCAGCAGGCATACCAGGCACGGCGACCCCAACCAAATCATTTCGCTCTGAAAGCTGTCGAATCTGTTCGGCCGGAACATGGCCTTCAACGAACTTTCCGTTTATCACTGCGGTGTGACAGGAAGCTAGGCGCGGCGCTACCCCTAGCTTCTGCTTAACAGCACTCATATCGGCTTCAACGTGATCGATGACCTTGAAGCCATTTTGCTCCAAGTGAGCAATCCACTTTTTACAGCACCCGCAGTTTGCATCCCGGTGCACGTCAATAGTGGTTGGCACTGCCGCGTCGACTGGCGGAAGCACGAGAAAAGCAGCGAGTGCTGCCAAGCTAAGGAATCGCCTTCTAGCCCTCATGGGTGTGCTCCTTACCATCTTTGTGAGTATGCGACTTTGGGGTCGGTTTGGAGTGATGGTCACTATCAGCTTCCGTGACTTCATGCTCGTTGTGGTGATCGGCTTCAGGCTTGGCATCTGCAGGCTGCGCATGATGGGCTTCAGGCTCTCCCATATCATAAGGGCCCTTCGCGGAGGCCGCCTCGCCGTGGTGATCAGCGTCACTTTTATCGTGCTGGCCTTCATGATTGTGCATATCACTTTCCCCACCGCCGTGCTGGTGGCCGCCGCTGGTCGCTACCATTGACTTGTATTGCTCAGCGTTCATCTGTGGGAGCTGATCTAAGAAAGCAACGATCCCCCAGATGTATTGATCACCCATGCTCTTGCCCCAAGCAGGCATGCCTGTGGCTTTGATGCCGTGTTTAATAGTCCAGAATGCAGCGGCAGCGTCCCCACCAACACCGATCTTGGAGAGATCGGGTGGAGACGGGTAAAGCGCTTGACTGAGCTCGGTCTTATCAACGCCTGGAGCGAGGTGACAGCCAATGCACATGGCATTGTAGTTTCCGGCGCCTGTTCGAATCAGGGTTTCATCTTTGAGATTCGGTACCTCGATATCCTTGGCACGCACTTCGATGGAGCGATCTCTCGCCATGGCGAGAAAAGCATGCACAGCGGGGAAATGAGGGTCATCAGCGCCCACGTTGACCAGACCAAAATAGGCGGCTCCCAATACAGCCGCGCTACCCACGGCGCCTGCTGCGACCAATGTTGTAATTGTTTTTTTCATGTCAGGTTCTCAAAACCACATCCGAATGCCGGCAACGAAACGCGCTTCACTCACTTCCCCGCCTTCGTCCCGAATCAGGTCAGCAGTTTTGCCGTAAGAGCGGCTCCAGGTGACGCCTATGTAGGGAGCAAACTGGCGAACAATTTCATACCGAAGTCGTAGCCCCACCTCGGTATTGGCAAGACCTGAACCAACACCACGCTCAGGGTCATTTTTGCCATAGAAGTTCGCTTCGGCGGTGGGCTGTAGGATCAGGCGATTGGTTAAAAGGATGTCGTAGTCGCCTTCCAACCGTGCGGCAGTCTGGCCATTCTCACCAATGAACGCCGTGGCTTCCGCTTCAAACGCATAGAGAGCCATGCCCTGAATGCCAAAGGCTGCCCACGTCTGGGGAGATTCGGGTTGGAAATCCTGGCGTACCCCTGCAACGACATCCCACCACGGACCAATTGATCGGCCGTAGAGGAGCTGCAGCTCGGCATCCTCGGTTACACCATTTGTTCGCTCGCCCTCGGAGCGAATCCAAAGACGATTGATGTCGCCACCAACCCACCCAGAGGCATCCCACGCCAAGGTGCTACCCTCGTCAGCATCCTGATACTCCAGCTGATCTAACAAGAAGAAGCTGTTGATGGCGCTGTCGTGAACCTCATGACCGCCCAAAGGGGGAAAAGCCGCTTTACGGTCCGCATCCGTCAGGACAGGAATGGGGGTGCGACTGGCGGCAGTAGGTGCATCAGCGGAGCCGTGGTTCATTTTTGAATGATCCATCGTTCCGGGCCCCATCCCTTCCATGCTCCCATGACCCATATTGCTGTGATCCATAGGGGCAGGCTTCACCTTAGGTTGACCATGTCCCATCGTGCTGTGATCCATGGTGCCCATGCTTCCCTGCATAGCGCCATGATCCATCTTGCTATGATCAGCAGGGGCAGGTTTTTTCTCCTGCTTGCTCGCTCCCATCTGGCTGTGGTCCATACCCGGCATCGGTTTTGGAGAAGGGGCAGAGTCCATTTGCATAGATCCATGCCCCATTGCCGAATGGTCCATTTCTTCAGCCGCAAAACCAGTTGTCCCCCCGAATGCGCTCAGGGAGACAGCCAATGCCAAGAGCGATGGTCGTGCCAGCCTATTGGTCATCTTTCCCTGCCTTAGCTTTATCGCCGCCCTGCGATTCCATCATTTTGCTGTGATCCATACCTTCCATCGAGCCGTGGTCCATACCTTCCATGGACCCGTGATCCATGCCCTTCATGGAGCCATGGTCCATGCTACCGGACTGCTTATCCTGCGCCGTCTTTGCTCCTGCGTTGGATTTCGCTGCATTAGGTGTATCTACAGACTTCTGGGAATGTTGGTCATGGTTTTCACCGGACCACGAGGACGGGGCGTAAACAGCCAGAAGTCCTACCATGGCAGCAGAGAAGAAAAAGGCGCTACGTTTCATTGGTTTGCTCATCTCAAATCTCCAGATCATTCGTCCACACGGACTTCTCGGAACATGCCCATTTCCATGTGGAGCAGTAGGTGGCAGTGATAGGCCCAACGACCTAATGCATCCGCAGTTACGCGATAACTTCGTTTAGAGCCAGGCGGCATGTCGATGGTGTGTTTTCGAACCATGAAATTACCGTTCTCGTCTTCCAGATCACTCCACATGCCATGGAGGTGAATTGGATGCGTCATCATGGTGTCGTTGACCAAGGTGATGCGAAGACGCTCGCCATATTTGAGACGCAGCGGTTCGGCATCTGAAAATTTGATTCCGTCAAAGGACCAGGAGAATTTTTCCATGTGACCAGTGAGATGAAGCTCGATTGTTCTACCTGGATCGCGGCCGTCGGGATCAACGAACGTGCTTCGCAGATCTGCGTAGGTAAGGACACGACGCCCGTTGTTCCGCAGTCCGATTCCTGGATCGTTCAACTTAGGTGTTGGCGACATCGTTTGCATGTCGACCAATGGATTATTGGTCTCCGACGCAGGGTGAACCTGCATGGCGCCGCCCATCCCAGCCATCTTGCTGTGATCCATGCCAGCCATGCTGCCCTGGTCCATCCCGGCCATCTTGCTGTGGTCCATGCCAGCCATGCTGCCCTGGCCCATCCCGGCCATCTTGCTGTGGTCCATGCCAGCCATGCTGTCCTGGCCCATCCCGGCCATCTTGCTGTGGTCCATGCCAGCCATGCTGTCCTGGCCCATCCCGGCCATCTTGCTATGGTCCATGCCGGCCATGCTTCCATGGTCCATCCCACCCATACTGCCGTGATCCATGCCCATATCGCTCATCGAGATTAGAGGGCGTGGATCAACGGCTGGTACTGGTGCTTGCATACCTTCGCGCACGGCCAGGGTGCCTCTGGAGTAACCAGTACGATCCATGGATTGCGCAAAAATGGTGTAAGCCTGTGCATCGTCTGGTTCGACGATGACATCGAAGGTTTCGGCTACTGCAATTCTGAATTCATCCACGTTCACCGGCTTGACATGCTGCCCATCGGCCGCAACTACAGTCATTTTCAAACCAGGGATCCGGACATCGAAGTACGTCATGGCGGATGCGTTGATGAAGCGCAGACGAATCTTTTCGCCCGGCTGGAAGATGCCCGTCCAGTTACCGTCCGGAGCCTGGCCATTCATGAGATAGGTGTAGGTATAGCCACTAACGTCGGCCAAATCAGTGGGGCTCATTTTCATCTCAGCCCACATTTTCCGATCCGCTACTGCTGCTGACCAACCCATCTCACTGACGTCATTGACGAAGTCGCCAACCGTCCGCTTATGGAAGTTGTAGTAGTCCGACTGCTTTTTGAGCTTGGACAGTACTCTGGCAGGGTCCTCGTCCGTCCAATCGCTGAGCAGCACGACGTAGTCTCGCTCGTAGGTGAACGGCTCGGGCTCCTTCGCATCGATGACCAATGCGCCGTACACTCCGATCTGCTCCTGAAGACCAGAATGGCTGTGGTACCAGTAGGTACCGTTCTGATGGACCTTGAACTTGTACTCATACATGCCATCGGGTGCGATGCCATGGAAACTTAGGCCTGGGACACCATCCATGTTTGCCGGCAGAATGATGCCGTGCCAATGGATAGATGTGTCCTGCTGCAAACGGTTTCGAACCCTAAGGGTGACAGTGTCACCTTCGCGCCAACGAAGAATGGGACCGGGCAGTGAGCCGTTGATCGCCATTGCCGTGCGAGCAGCTCCGGTAATATTGACTGGCAGCTCACCGATATACAGATCAAAATCGTTCCCTGTCAGCACGTTAGCTTGGCCAGGGCTGGTCACGGCCCATACCGGCGTGCGCCACATGCCCAATCCACCCAATAATCCAGTGGCGGCCAAGCCTTTAACGAAGGATCGTCTCGTGGTTTTGCTTTGCATGCCGTAGTGTCCAGTGAGTCAGGTAATTCGCTGATATCCGGGCCTGCGCGAAGCCGCAGCACCCCGTTTCCTTAGAATTCCCGCAAGCTTTGTGAATTTCATACACAAGATGCGGCGGGAACGAGCACTCTGAAGCTGCCACACAAAAGATTCGTGAGTGATTACATTTCTGTAAGCTCGACTCAGCAATTCTCGTGTTTGGTCTCTCGTTGCTTAGCAGCAACTGGGACGGTGTCCTTCTTCTGCTGCGCGATCTGATAGGCCTGCATAGACGATTGGCGAGCTGTCTCCATCCTTGCAAAAGTGCGGTCGGCACCACCTTCAGCTAGGGCAACGCCAGCCAAACCAAAAGTGATCATCATCACAAGCGCTTTCACCATGTTCATTCCTAGTCTCTCTGCAGTCAGTTGGAGGCCCATTGGGTAGGCTTGGAGTCAACAATAGCCCCGCCTCGCTTTCAGGTAGCTGAGCTCGACGTTACAGATCTGTCAGCTTCTAGGGTCCAAGGAACCTCATCTGTTCCGGACCTTTCGAGAGGCTGACCAAGGAAAACTGCAGCCACGCGTCACCCAAAAAAACGGCGCCGGTTGGGCGCCGCAAGGCCAAGGAGCACTGGGGAACGGCCACGAAGAATGGATTATGGATGACATTCCTTGTCCGCCATCATGAGCTGGTGTTCACGAACCATCTGACCAAGGACGTCATCTACCATCTTGTCGTGTTTCTCCATCCACACGAGATGCTCATCCTTTGACATGCCGGCTTTGGGGTGGTCTTGATGCAATTGGCTCATCAAATCCTGAAGCATAGACATGTGTTCTTTCATATGAACGTGCCGTTGGCTGGGGTCGGCTTTCTCCGCCTTGATCAACACAGCTTCGGCCTTGTCTCGAAGTGACTGAATTCTTTCAAGTGCGCGGTCGCTTCCACCTTCAGCAAACGCAGCTGACGATATCAGCATAGCTGTAGCAAGAATCATGGGTTTGAGCGATTTCACAGGACGATCTCCATCAGGTTGTCAGGGTCACTGCTACCGCTAAATGACAGACAGGATCGATTGAAATGCCTGTCATGAATGACCGTAGACGGGGCTGCCTGACAGCGGCCTGATGCCTAAATTACTTTTGCGTCAGGTTCTGGTTAGGTGGTGTTTTTGCTGCAAACTGGGCATGTACACCTTTGGGGTTGGAGCACATGAAATTACTCGTAGCTGAGGATGAGCCGAAAACGGGAGCCTACTTGCAGCAGGGCCTGGCAGAGGCAGGTTTCACCGTTGACCGAGTCCTCTCGGGTACCGACGCACTTCAAAATGCACTGAGTGAGAGCTACGACCTGTTGATCCTCGACGTCATGATGCCGGGCTTGGACGGGTGGGAAGTCCTGCGGATGGTTCGTGCTGCAGGTAAGGACGTCCCGGTCTTGTTCCTGACCGCTCGGGATGGAGTGGACGATCGAGTGAAGGGCCTTGAACTGGGCGCCGATGACTATCTGATCAAGCCCTTCGCCTTCTCTGAATTGCTAGCTCGGGTACGAACATTACTACGCCGGGGAACCAGTGCCTCAGCCCAAACCACCATGAAGATGGCAGACCTTGAGGTAGACCTACTCAAGCGCAGAGCCACCCGAAGCGGCAAGCGAATCGATCTGACTGCCAAAGAATTCTCTCTTCTTGAGCTGCTGATGCGCCGACGCGGCGAAGTGCTGCCCAAGTCCTTGATTGCCTCCCAGGTTTGGGACATGAACTTCGACAGCGACACGAACGTGATTGAGGTAGCAATTCGCCGCCTACGTGCAAAGATCGATGACGATTTCGCTCAGAAGCTCATTCATACCGCCCGTGGAATGGGTTACATGATGGATGAGCCAGAGTGATGCTGTCCCAATCCTCGCTGGTCAAGCGTCTGACCCTCATGATCATGTTCGCGGTCATTTCGGTACTGGTGGTCGCAGGCATCAGCGTCAACATGTTAAGCCAGCATCACTTTCGCATGCTTGATGAGCAGGCACTGTCCGAGAAACTGGAGTCGACAAGGCACATCCTGTCAATTCAAACACCAGGGACGAGGCAAGAGGAGCTGCGAGAACAACTGCGCGCGCTGCTGGGCGCACACCAAGATTTGACGGCGGAAATTCTCACCTCGGATGGCGGCGTACTTTTTTCTGATCTCAAAACCACCCTAATCCCCGACCGATACAAGGTGGCGGGAAAGGACAATATGTGGGAGTGGCAAGACAGTTCCCATAATTTCCGTGGTGTAACCTCTCGCGTTCAGATCCAAGGCGATCCAGCCCTGGGTACCGTCATGCTGATGCTGGATGTCACTAGCCATGCTCACTTCTTTGAAACGCTGCAACGGTGGTTCAGTATCGGCTTGGTCATTAGCGCATTGGTCAGCGCGGCATTGGGGTGGGTGGTTGCAAAAAGTGGCTTGCGTCCCGTGGAGCAGATAACAAAGGTTGCGACGTCCATGTCCGCGAGATCACTCCAAGAGCGCATCCCTTTGGAGCCTGTGCCCCTTGAACTTCAGGAAATGATCTTGTCTTTCAACGGGATGCTTGCACGTCTGGAAGACGCATTCATTCGTCTATCCAATTTTTCGGCCGATATCGCACATGAGCTAAGAACGCCAGTGAGTAATTTACTGACGCACACCGAGGTAGTGCTTACCAAAAAACGTGATGTGGTGGCGTACGAGGAGAACCTGTACTCGAATCTAGAGGAACTGAAGCGAATGTCTCGAATGATCGATGACATGCTTTTCCTCGCCAAAGCCGACAATGGCCTCATCATTCCTGAGCAAGTTGATATCAAACTCGAAAAGCTAGTGGCTAAGCTCTTCGACTACTACCAATTGGTGGCTGAGGATCGGGGTATACAGCTAAACCTCCAAGGAGAGGGGGTTGTCTCTGGGGACACACTCATGATCGACCGTGCCCTTTCCAACATCTTGTCGAACGCTATGCGGTACACCCCTGAAGGAAGCTCAATCTCAGTAAAGATCCAGGAAACCGCTGACACCGTGACCCTCACTACTCGAAATGGGGGGGGGCCAATTGCTCCAGAGCATGCCAAGAAAATCTTTGACCGCTTCTACAGGGCCGATCCGGCAAGACGGGAAGGGGGGCCCAGCAATGCCGGACTCGGCCTTGCGATAACCCGTTCCATTGTCGAAGCACACAACGGACGGATATGGTGCGCTTCGGAGGACGGTGAGACTGCATTCCACATTGCATTTCCTACCAGGACGCGGCCGATGAATGATCGTGCCCACCATTAATGCCGGGCTAATCGATTTAACCTACACTCGATCACTATGATCCGCTTTGTACGACTGCTCACCATCCTGCTGCTCGTTCTATCGCTTCCCCTCAACGGGATGGCGGGAATTGACTCGCCCATCGAGCCCTGCCCAATGCAGGAGATGGACATGGAAATGATGGCGGGCATGGAGCACGACTGTTGTCAGGACCAGGACCAAGGGAAGTCTTCCCAGCACGCCTCCAAAGCTTGCAAAGTCGGCCAAGAATGTAGAACCGCGAGCACACTCCAAGTCCGCTTGCTCGAACCCCAGCTGACCTTCTCTACTGCGCCCCCTGCGGATGCTTATGCCGTAAGCCTGGTAACTCGAGCGCCGCCAGATCACTGGCGTCCTCCGCGCGCCTGATTCCTTCGTAAACCTCACACCCGTTGTTCTGCCTTGGCGGCCGAACGATGGCATGCGCCTGTGCGCTGGTTTTTCGAGGAATCATGCTCATGACTCCCCTACGTTTCACTTCAGGACGGATACTTCCGGCTGCCCTGATAGTCCTGCTACCGATGCTATCGGCGCAAGCGGCTTCGCTTTCTCTGGATGATGCGCTGCAATTGGCTGAGCGTAATGCGCCTTCACTTCAGGCACGCCAGGAGCAGGTGTCGGCGGCGCGTCACTCCATCGTGCCAGCGGGTGAACTACCCGATCCGCGGCTTAACCTCGGGGTACAGAATCTACCGATCGAGGGCAGCGATCGCTGGAGCACCAACCGAGACTTCATGACCATGCAAGTGGTCGGGCTTTCTCAAGAGGTGCCCAACCGCGACAAGCGCAAAGCACGGGTCGAGACAGCACGGGCCACAGTCGAACGCGCTGATGCCGAAGCTGTCTTCGAGCGTTTGAAGGTGCGCGCGGCGACGGCGCAGGCTTGGGTGGCCACCTACACGGTGCAACGCAAGCTGCAACAGTTCGATGAGTTCTACAAGGAAAACCGCCTGCTGGCTTCCGCCGTGAGGGCCCGTCTGGCCGGCGGGGGCGGTTCGTCGGCCGATGCGCTTGCGCCGAGCCAGGAAGTAGCACAGCTGGATGAACAAAAGGACCTGCTAATGAGCCAGGCGGCCCAGGCAAGAGCGGCACTCAAGCGCTGGGTCGGACAGGACGTGGATGCACAAGCACCGGCTTTTCCGCAGTGGCCAGTGAAAGCACCGGAATACCTGCACGCCCTGCACGCGCATCCCGAACTGGCGGCCTACGGCGCCAAGACCCGTGAAGCCGAAGCACAGGTTCATCAGGCGGTCGCCGAGAAAAAGTCGGATTGGGGCTGGCAATTGGATTACCAGCGTCGTGGTCCGGACTTTAGCAACATGGTCAGCGTGCAAGTCAGTTTCCAGTTGCCGCTGTTCACAGGCTCTCGCCAAGACCCAACGATCGCTGCGCGGCAAGCTGAGGTGCGCCAGCTGGAAGACGAGCAAGAGGCTGCGCTGCGTGAACATACCGAGCGGTTGGAGTCAGATCTGGCGGAATACCAGCGCCTGCAGCGGGCAGTGACCCGTAGCCGCGAGACCCTATTGCCCCTCGCCGAGGACCGGGTTCGCCTGGCACTGGCGGACTACCGGGCGGGAAAGTCGACATTGAGTGAGGTGCTTGCGGCACGACGCCAGCGGGTCGAGGCCCGGCTACAGGATATCGACCTGCAAGGGCAATTAGCCGCGACAGCGGCGCGCTTGCACTTCGCATATGGAGAGGTTCGGGCATGAGACCTATGTCGATAGGATTGATCGCAACGCTCGCACTGGCCATAGGCGGTGGTGCGGGCTATTGGCTGGCTCAACAGGCCCAAAGTGGACCGGCGCCGACACCAGAACAACGCAAAGCGTTGTACTGGTATGACCCGATGTACCCTCAACAGCACTTCTCTGAGCCTGGTAAGTCACCTTTCATGGACATGCCATTGGTCGCCAAATATGCCGATGGCACACAGGATCAAGCAGAGCCTGCGGTACAGATCACCACGGGTATACAGCAGAACCTCGGCGTGCGGCTCACGACAGTGGCCCAGGGCCGCCTCGAACGCACGCTGCAGGTTAGTGGTGTGCTGGCCTTCGACGAGCGAGATTTCAGTGTGCTGCAAGCACGGACCGCAGGATTCGTCGACCGCACCTATGGCCGAGCCACGGGCGATATCGTGGCCAAGGGCGCACCGCTGGCCGATGTCTTGACCCCTGAATGGTCAGGATTGCAGGAGGAATATCTGGCAGTGCGGCGCTTGGGCGATGGCGAACTGCAGGCCGCAGCCCGCCAACGCTTATTGTTGGCCGGAATGCCTGCCGAGCTCATCGAGCGGGTCGCGCGCATTGGCAAGGTACAGAACCTTGTCACGCTGCTAGCACCAAGTGCCGGGGTGATCCAAACGCTGGACCTGCGTCCGGGCATGAGCGTGGTGCCGGGGGCTACCCTGGCGCGGATCAATGGTGTGGCCAACGTCTGGCTCGAAGCCGCAGTGCCGGAGGCGCAGGCCCAGGGCCTGCACGAGGGGCAGGCAGTGCAGGCGCATTTACCCGCCTATCCAGGTGAAGCCGTGCCGGGCAAGCTGACCGCTTTGCTTGCAGACGCCAACCCGCAAAGCCGTACTTTGCGCCTGCGTATCGAGCTACCCAATCCCGACGGCCGGCTGCGGCCGGGGATGTCCGCCCAGGTCGTCCTGCATCCAGCCGGGCAAACCGATACCACACTGCTAGTGCCCGCCGAAGCAGTCATCCGCACCGGCAAACGTGATCTGGTGATGCTGGCCGAAGACCAAGGCCGTTTCCGCCCAGTGGAAGTGGTGCTGGGTCAAGAGAGCGGCGGCCAGGTTGCCGTGCTGCAAGGGCTGCAGTCAGGCCAGCGGGTGGTGACATCGGGTCAGTTCCTCATCGACTCCGAAGCCAGCCTCAAGGGTATTGAGGCCATGACCACGCAGGAATCCCCACCTGCACCAGCACTGCCAGCACTGCATGAGGCAGACGGACGTATCGTGCAGATCGAGGGCAATCAGCTGACGATCGCTCACGGTCCCTTCCTCACCCTGGGCATGCCTGGCATGACCATGACCTTCCCCGTGTCTGATCCCACGCTGATTGTCGGGCTGAAGTTGGGCCAACGTATTCGCTTCGGAGTTCGCGAGCGGGATGAGGGCATGGTGATCGAGCAGATCAATGCGCTGGAGAGTCAACCATGATCGCGAAACTGATTCGCTGGTCGGTGGGCAACCGAGTGCTGGTGCTGCTCGCCACACTGTTCCTGGTGGCCTGGGGCGTGTTCTCGCTGCGCAGCCTGCCGATCGATGCACTGCCGGACCTGTCGGACGTGCAAGTGATAATCCGTACCTCCTACCCGGGTCAGGCGCCACAGATCGTCGAAAACCAGGTCACCTACCCGCTGACAACCACCATGCTCTCGGTACCGGGGGCCAAGACCGTGCGCGGCTTCTCGGCCTTCGGTGACAGCTTTGTCTACGTGCTGTTCGAGGACGGCACCGACCTGTACTGGGCACGCTCGCGGGTACTGGAGTACCTGAGCCAGGTGCAGTCGCGCTTGCCGGCGTCGGCAAAGCCGGTGCTCGGGCCGGACGCCACCGGCGTGGGTTGGATCTATCAGTACGCGTTGGTCGACCGCAGTGGCGGGCATGACTTGGCGCAATTGCGCAGCCTGCAAGACTGGTTCCTGCGCTTCGAGCTCAAGACCTTGCCGGATGTCGCTGAAGTGGCGAGCATCGGCGGCATGGTCAAGCAGTATCAGGTGGTGCTTGATCCGCTGCGGATGGCCAGCCTGGGCATCACCCAAGGGGAGGTGTCGGACGCTATCGGAAAGGCCAACCAGGAAACCGGTGGCGGCGTGCTGGAACAAGGCGAAGCCGAGTTCATGGTGCGGGCGTCAGGGTACCTGAAGACGTTGAACGACTTCCGCGCCATTCCCCTGCGCCTGGCCACCAACGGTGCGCCGGTGACACTCGGCGATGTCGCCACGGTGCAACTTGGCCCAGAAGCGCGTCGGGGTATCGGTGAGCTGGATGGTCAGGGCGAGGCCGTTGGCGGTGTGGTGATTCTGCGCAGTGGCAAAAACGCCAGGGAGGCCATTGCCCACGTCAAGGACAAGCTTGAAGCGCTGAAAAAGAGCCTGCCCAAGGGCGTGGAGATTGTCACGACCTATGATCGCAGCCAGCTGATTGACCGGGCAGTGGACAACCTCAGCCACAAGCTGATCGAGGAATTTATTGTGGTAGCGCTGGTGTGTGCGGCGTTTCTCTGGCACCTGCGTTCGTCGCTGGTGGCAATCGTCTCGCTACCGGTAGGGGTACTGATCGCTCTGATTGTCATGCGCCATCAAGGCATCAACGCCAACATCATGTCGCTTGGCGGTATCGCCATCGCCATCGGTGCGATGGTCGATGCTGCCGTGGTGATGATCGAGAATGCGCACAAGCGAGTGGAAGCCTGGCATGCACGCAACCCAGGGATGTCGCTGCGCGGCGAGCAGCACTGGAAAGTGATGACCGAGGCGGCGGTCGAAGTGGGGCCGGCGCTATTCTTCAGCCTGATGATCATCACCTTGTCGTTCATCCCGGTGTTCACCTTGCAGGCCCAGGAGGGACGACTGTTCGCTCCCCTGGCGTTCACCAAGACCTACGCCATGGCAGCCGCGGCAGGGCTGGCGGTGACCCTGGTACCCGTGCTGATGGGCTACTGGATTCGCGGCCCTCTGCCAGCAGAGGAACGTAACCCGCTCAACCGTGGCCTGATCCGTCTGTATCGGCCTGCGTTGGAAGTGGTGCTGCGCCGGCCCTGGATGACACTGGTTGGCGCGCTGGCGATCTTGTTCAGCAGCCTGTGGCCATTGAGCCAGCTGGGTGGGGAATTCCTACCACCGCTGGACGAAGGTGACCTACTGTACATGCCCTCGGCCCTGCCAGGCCTGTCGGCGCAAAAGGCCTCGGAGCTGTTGCAACGCACCGACCGGCTGATCCGTACCGTGCCCGAGGTCGCCAGCGTGTTCGGCAAGGCTGGCCGAGCCGAATCAGCGACCGACCCGGCGCCGCTGGAGATGTTCGAAACCATCGTGCGGCTCAAGCCGAAAGATCAGTGGCGTCCGGGCATGACCACCGAAAAGCTGATCGAGGAACTCGACCGTACGGTGCGGATACCGGGCCTGACCAACATCTGGATTCCACCGATCCGTAATCGTATCGACATGCTGGCCACCGGCATCAAGAGCCCGATCGGCGTGAAAGTGGCGGGCAGCGACCTGACGCAGATTGACCGCACGACCCAAGCCATCGAGCGAGCCGCCAAAACCGTGCCCGGTGTGACCTCGGCACTGGCCGAACGTTTGACCGGCGGCCGTTACATCGATCTTGACATCGATCGCCAGACTGCATCTCGATATGGCCTGAACATTGCCGACGTGCAGTCCATCGTTGCCGGTGCCATTGGTGGCGAGACCATCGGCGAGACGGTCGAGGGCCTGGCGCGCTACCCGATCAGCGTGCGCTACCCCCGCGAATGGCGCGACTCGGTCGAAGCCTTGCGCCAACTGCCGATCTACACCGCGCAAGGCGGCCAGATCACTCTCGGCACCGTGGCCCATGTGCGCATCACGGAAGGTCCTCCGATGCTCAAGAGCGAGAATGCCCGCCCATCCGGTTGGGTATACATCGACGTGCGAGGTCGTGATCTGTCCTCTGTGGTCGCCGACCTGCGCCAGGTGGTGAGTCGCGAGGTGAAGCTCGATCCTGGCATGAGCCTGAGCTATTCCGGCCAGTTCGAGTACCTGGAGCGCGCCAACGCACGTCTGGCCTGGGTGATACCGGCGACACTGGTGATCATCTTCGTGCTGCTCTATCTGACATTCGGTCGCCTCAGCGAGGCGCTACTGATCATGGGCACTTTACCTTTTGCCCTTACCGGCGGCGTGTGGCTGCTGTACCTGATGGGCTTCAATTTGTCGGTGGCCACCGGCGTGGGCTTTATCGCCCTGGCTGGGGTCGCGGCGGAGTTCGGGGTGATTATGCTCATCTACCTGAACAACGCATGGACCGAGCGACAGTCCAATAGTGAGCGCACGCAACTGGCGCTACTGGAAGCGATCCGTGAGGGTGCGGTGCAACGCATCAGACCCAAGGCGATGACTGTGGCGGTGATCGTCGCAGGCCTGCTGCCAATTCTCTGGAGTGATGGTACCGGCAGCGAAGTAATGAGTCGCATCGCCGTGCCCATGGTGGGCGGCATGCTCTCTGCCCCCTTGCTCTCTCTGTTCATTGTTCCTGCGGCGTATTGGTTAGTCCGGCGCCGTAATCTCGCAGTAACTAATAATTCCAAACTAGGAGAAACCCGATGAAAAACGTCTATCTCGGCGCTGTACTGATGTTGGCTTTCGCGGCTGGTGCACAGGCCCAGGACAGCATGGCAGGCATGAAGGACATGCAGATGAAGGCCGAGCAAGCGGCACCGGTCGCCCACGCGGAGGGTACGATCAAAACCATCGATCTCGATCAGGGCAAGGTCATCTTGGCACACGGACCAGTGGTCGCGTTGAAATGGCCAGCGATGACTATGGGGTTCAAGGCGACCGCGCAGCAGCTTGAAGGACTGAAGGTGGGGGACAAGGTGGCGTTCGACTTCCGGATGGAGGGCAGTGCGGCAACGATTGTTGAAATCCGGAAAGAGTAAGCAACCTACTCTCATGGAGGGGCCGTAGGACAATCGAGGCAGCTCCTAGGCAACACTTTGGGGGTTGCCACAATTAAGACCGCTTTGCTCAGGTACGGCTCTATCCAAGGACCCGCTTCGAAGGAGCTGCCTGGCGGCGGTGAGCGACAAAAATGAACTTTCAAGCCGGATGCAGTTGATCGGTCTGATGTCTGCCATTAGCCAGCAGCGGGGCATGCTCTGATCAGCCGCAGGAACGCTCAGCCTTGGTTGCCCTTTTCGCAGATGCACCAGTGGGGGAGGCTTCCAACTAAAAAATAGTCCATCCTCCCCTATCCCTAGGCAGAATGCGTGTCCCGCCCCCTACGGGGGCTGCCGGTAAGCGTTGCTCTTTCGCCCTGATTACCGCGCGCGAAGCCCGCGTCACACGAAACAGGAGCCTCGATCTACTCATTACTGGTTTGTGACAACCTTTATTTCTTTCAGTCGTGGCAGTTTTTTTGATCCGAGCCCTGGCTGTGACAACCTTTGTTTCGCTCAAGCCTGAACGGTTTTCCTTGGAGGCCCTGAAATCCAAGGGGGGCCGTGACAATGTTTATTTTCCTGACACACCAGTCAGTTAACGTTTCATCGCCACTAATGGGGCTGCTGCGCAGCCCTTCGCGGGTAAACCCGCTCCCACAGGTTTCGCGCCAGCTTGAGGCTTTGCGCAATCCTGTGGGAGCGGGTTTACCCGCGAAGGGCCGCAAAGCGGCCCCATTTGTCTTTTCCGGGACCGCGTTTTCGAATCCCACGACTTACGTGAAGTCCATCGCACGTCCGTCGACAAGGAAGTTTCCTACAGCATGCGTCTGGCATGGATCAATGTTTTCACACAGCGTTTGCCCTAACGTCGCGACTCCCCAGTCATCAAGGACGACAACAAATGCAGACTCTGGAACGAAAGCACGATATCCAGCCACTCGACGGCGCCGAACTGACCCTGCTGGTCAACGGCCTGCCAGCGGTGGCCAGCGCCGGAGAGACTGTCCTCAGCGTGCTCAATGCCATTGGCCTGCGCCAGCTGGCGCGCAATGACCACGACCAGCTCAGCGGCGCCTTTTGCGGCATGGGTGTATGTCACTGCTGCCTGGTGCAGATCGACGGGCGGCCCAAGCGTCGGGCGTGTCAGACGGTGGTCAAGCCGGGCATGCAGATCGAGACCGAAGTAAACCGCGTACAAGGGGAGGCCCGCTCATGAGCCTTCGTCCTGTGATCGTGGGTGGCGGCTCGGCCGGCATGGGCGCGGCCATCGAGCTGGCGGAACACGATGTGAATTGCCTGCTGTTCGATGAAGCCTCGCGCCCCGGCGGCGTGGTCTACCGTGGCCCGTTGCGTGCCGGCGTAGACCTCGGTTACCTCGGCCCTCGCTACGCCAAGGCCCTGAACACCCTGCACGAGGATTTCGCCGCCAACGCCAGCCATATCGACCTGCGCCTGAACCACCGCGTGGTGGGCGGCGATGACCAGCGCCTGATGGTGCTCGATGCCGACGAACAACTGCACGAGATCGACTATTCCCACCTGCTGCTGGCCGCCGGCTGCCATGAGCGCAATGTGCCGTTCCCCGGCTGGACCCTGCCGGGGGTGATCCTTCTGGGCGGGCTGCAACTGCAGATCAAGAGCGGCGTGGTCAAGCCGCTGGGCAGCACCCTGATCGCCGGTACCGGGCCGTTGCTGCCTTTGGTTGCGTGCCAGCTGCATGCCGCCGGGGCCAAGGTCAGCGGAGTCTATGAAGCCTGCGCGTTCAACCGCATCGCCAAGGAAAGCCTGGCGCTGATGAACAAGCCGCAGCTGTTCCTCGATGGCCTGAGCATGCTCGCCTACATGAAGCTCAATGGCATCCCCATGCACTACGGTTGGGGCGTGGTGGCGGCCACGGGCGAGGATGAGCTGCGCGAGGTCAGCGTCGCGCCCTATACCCAGGACTGGAAGCCGGACATGACCCGCGTGCAGCGCGAGACGGTGCAAACGCTGGCAGTGGGCTACGGCTTCATCCCACGCACCCAGCTCAGCCAGCAACTGGGCCTGGAACACGGTTTCAGCGAAGACGGCTATCTGCGCGCGGTGTGCAACGTGTGGCAGCAGAGCAGCCGCCCGAACACCCACCTGGCGGGTGACATGGCCGGTATCCGTGGCGGTGAGGCGGCAATGCTGACCGGGCGTATCGCCGCGGTGTCGATGCTCCTGCAGATGGGCAAGCTCGATGCCGAACAAGCCATCGAACGGCGCGAGCTGTACCTGGGCAAGCTCGCCGCGATCAAGCGCTTCCGCGCAGGTGTGGAGCGCTTCACCGCACGGGGGGCGGCGCAGGTCGAACTGCCCCAGGCCGACACGGTGATCTGCCGTTGCGAACACGTCACCCGCGAGCAGATTGACCTGGCGCTGGAACAGGGCGTGCAGGACATGGCCAGCCTGAAGATGCGTACCCGGGTGAGCATGGGCGACTGCCAGGGCAGGATGTGCGTCGGTTACTGCAGCGATCGCCTGCGCAGCGCCACCGGGCGCCAGGATGTCGGCTGGCTGCGGCCACGCTTCCCGGTGGACCCGATCCCGTTTTCCGCATTCGCACACCTCGGCACGGAGGCCTGAGCATGGCCAAGCACTACGACATCATCATCGCCGGTGGCGGCGTGATCGGCGCGTCCTGCGCCTACCAGCTGTCCAAACGCAGCAACCTGAAAATCGCCCTGATCGACAGCAAGCGCCCGGGCAACGCCACGCGCGCATCGGCGGGTGGCCTGTGGGCCATCGGCGAATCGGTGGGGCTGGGTTGCGGGGTGATCTTCTTTCGCATGATGTCCTCGCGCAGCAAGCGCGAGGCCAATGGCGCGGCGGTGGTGGTCGACTCCAGTACCCCGCATATCCTGCCGCCGTGCTTCTTCGACTTCGCCCTGCAGTCCAACGCGATTTATCCACAGCTGCACCGTGAGCTGATCGAGCGCCACGGCATGGACTTCAAGTTCGAGCGCACCGGGCTCAAGTACATCATCCAGGATGACGAGGACCAGCTGTACGCCGAGCATATCGTCAAGCAGATCCCCCATCTGGCCGACCAGGTGCGCTGGCTCGACCGCGACGCGCTACGGGCTTCGGAGCCGGCGGTAACGCAGCAGGCCAATGGCGCGCTGGAGTTCCTCTGCGATCACCAGGTCAGCCCGTTCCGCCTGGGCGACGCGTTCCTGGAGGCGGCGCGGCAGAACGGTGTCGACCTGTACCCCAACGTGAATGTCACCGGGGTGCTGCATCAAGGCTCGCGGATCAAGGGCGTGCGCACTGCCGAAGCCGGCGAGTTCCACTGCCACACACTGATCAACGCCGCGGGCGCCTGGGCTGCCGAGCTGAGCGAGTGGGCGACGGGCCTGAGCATTCCGGTCAAGCCGGTAAAGGGCCAGATCGTGTTGACCGAACGCCTGCCCAAGCTGTTGGACGGCTGCATCACCACCAGCGATTGCTACATGGCGCAGAAGGACAATGGCGAGATCCTGATCGGCAGTACCACTGAAGAGAAAGGCTTCGATGTCAGCAACACCTTCCCGGAGATCAGCGGGCTGGTGCAGGGGGCCATCCGTTGCGTGCCGGAGCTGGCGCAGGTGAATCTCAAGCGCACCTGGGCCGGGCTACGTCCGGGGTCGCCGGATGAGCTGCCGATCCTGGGGCCTGTGGATAATGTCGAGGGGTACTTCAATGCCTGTGGACACTTCCGCACCGGGATCCTCACGTCGGCGATCACCGGGGTGCTGCTGGACAAGGTTGTCCACAACGAGGTGTTGCCGCTGGATATCACGCCGTTTTTGGCGTCGCGGTTTGGTGATGGTGTGGACCAGAAGCTGGCGCACGGCTGAAGGGCGAATGTGGGAGCGGGCTTGCCCCGCGATATCGTCGGCAGGTACAACAATGTTGCCTGGCCTGGCGCAATCGCGAGGCAAGCCCGCTCCCACAGGGGTGAACGACAGACCTGCCGATCAGATCTGCATCGCCATCCCATCCACATTCATCGCCGCCTGGCGCAGGGCCTCGGAGCGGGTCGGGTGCGGGTGGCAGGTGAGGGCGATGTCTTCGGCCGAGGCCGAGAACTCCATGGCCACGCAGAACTCGCCGATCATCTCGCTGACGCTCGGGCCGACCAGGTGCACACCCAGCACCTCGTCGGTGTTGGCGTCGGCGAGCACCTTGGCGAAGCCTTCGGTCTCATGGTTGATCTTGGCGCGGCTGTTGGCGGTGAAGGGGAACTTGCCGACCTTGTAGGCGCGGCCCTCGGCCTTGAGCTGCTCTTCGGTCTTGCCCACCGTGGCCATCTCCGGGCGGGTGTAGATGACGCCCGGGATCAGGTTGTAATTGACCTCGTGCGGCTTGCCGTGGATGCGTTCGATGCAGGCCACGGCTTCGTCTTCGGCCTTGTGCGCCAGCATCGGGCCGGAGGTGACGTCGCCGATCACCCAGATGCCCGGGACCGAGCTGCGGTGATGGTCGTTGACCAGCATGCCGCGCTTGTCGGTCTCCAGGCCCACGCTCTCCAGGTTCAGGCCCTGGGTGTACGGGCGACGGCCGATGGCCACCAGCACATAGTCGGCTTGCAGGGTTTCGGCGGCGCCACCGGCGGCGGGCTCCAGGGTGAGGCTGACGCCATTGGCCGATGGCGTGGCCTGGGTGACCTTGCTGCCCAGCTTGAAGGTCATGCCTTGCTTGGCCAGGGCCTTCTGCAAGGTCTTCGCGGTTTCCGCATCGGTGCCTGGGCAGATGCGGTCCAGGTACTCGATGACCGTCACCTGCGCGCCGAGGCGGCGCCACACCGAACCCAGCTCCAGGCCGATCACGCCGGCGCCGATCACGATCAGGTGCTTGGGCACCTGGGGCAGGGAGAGGGCGCCGGTGGAGTCGATGATGCGCTGGTTGTCGATGGTCACGCCCGGCAGCGGGGTCGGTTCGGAGCCGGTGGCGATGACGATGTCCTTGGCCTGCAAGGTGGTTTCGCTGCCGTCCTCGGCCTTGACCACGACCTTGCCGACGCCGTCCAGGCGGCCCCAGCCCTTGACCCAGTCGACCTTGTTCTTGCGGAACAGGTACTCGATGCCCTTGGTCAGGCCGGTCACGCTTTCGTCCTTCTGTTTCATCATCTGCGCCAGGTTCAGGCTCGGCTTGACCTCGATGCCCAGGTGCGCAAACTCGTCACCGCTGGCCGCCTCGAACAGCTCGGAGGCGTGCAGCAATGCCTTGGAGGGCATGCAACCGACGTTCAGGCAGGTGCCGCCGAGGGTCGAACGGCCTTCCACGCAGGCCACGCTCATGCCCAGCTGGCCGGCCCGGATCGCTGCGTTGTAGCCGCCGGGGCCGCCGCCGATGATCACCACGTCATAGGATTTCATGGGTTAGTTACTCCAAGGGTGAGGAAGCGAAGAGGGGCATAAGGTTAGTCTGAGCGCGAAGGATTGTATACAATCTGCTGCGTTAGCCGTGCCAGATAGTTCTAGACCATGGTCGCGGTTAACGGAAACTTCGTACGAATGAACTACCCTCATGCGGTGGCGTCCGACTTGATAAGACGTGGCGTTCCGAATCCGTGAAAGGGAGGGTCATGAATGCTTGCGCAACTTCCACCCGTTTTGCAGAGCCTGGACATACCTTTGCGCGTCAAGCTGTGGGACGGCAACCAGTTCGATCTGGGGCCCAGCCCGCAGGTCACCATCGTGGTCAAGGACCCCCAGCTGATCGCCCAGTTGACCCACCCGAACCTGGAAGCGCTGGGTTCGGCTTTCGTCGAAGGCAAGCTGGAGCTCGAAGGCGATATCGGTGAAGTGATCCGGGTGTGTGACGAGCTCAGCCAGACGCTGCTCAAGGACGAGGACGACGTGCTGCCGCAGCGCACCTCCCACGACAAGAGCACCGACGCCGAAGCCATCTCCTACCACTACGACCTGTCCAATGCGTTCTACCAGCTGTGGCTGGACCCGGACATGGTCTATTCCTGTGCCTATTTCAAAGAGCCCGACAACACCCTGGCCCAGGCCCAGCAGGACAAGTTCGATCATCTGTGCCGCAAGTTGCGCCTGCAGGGCGGTGACTACCTGCTGGACGTCGGTTGCGGTTGGGGCGGGCTGGCGCGTTTTGCCGCCCGTGAGTATGGCGCCAAGGTGTACGGCATCACCTTGAGCAAAGAGCAACTGAAACTGGGCCGGCAGCGGGTCAAGGAGGAGGGGCTGGCCGACAAGGTCGACCTGCACATTCTCGATTACCGTGACCTGCCCGAGGATGGCCGCTTCGACAAGGTGGTCAGCGTCGGCATGTTCGAGCACGTGGGCCACGCCAACCTCGAACTCTATTGCCGCAAGCTGTTCAGTGCGGTGCGCGAGGGCGGGCTGGTGATGAATCACGGCATCACCGCCAAGCATGTGGACGGCCGCCCGGTGGGTCGTGGCGCGGGCGAGTTCATCGACCGCTACGTGTTCCCCCACGGCGAGTTGCCGCACATCTCGATGATCAGCGCGCGCATCTGTGAAGCGGGACTGGAGGTGGTGGACGTGGAGAGCCTGCGCCTGCACTACGCCAAGACCCTCAATCACTGGAGCGAGAACCTCGAGAACCAGCTGCACCGCGCCGCCGCGCTGGTGCCGGAGAAGACCCTGCGGATCTGGCGCCTGTACCTGGCAGGATGCGCCTATGCCTTCAGCAAGGGCTGGATCAACCTGCACCAGATCCTCGCCGTCAAACCTTTCGCCGATGGCCATCACGAGCTGCCGTGGACGCGTGAGGACATCTATCGCTGACGGGCTGCCCGGCGTGCCCCTGTGCGGCACGCCGAGGCGCTACAGGATCGGCGAAATCAAACGCGCGATACGCATCCCCAGTTGCTGCAGGCGATGGGTGTCGCGGCTGTCCTCGGCGGTGATCTCCCTGGCCTGTTCGAAGTCGTTCACCAGCATCTGCTCGACCTGGTCGGCGAAGGCGCGGTCCACGGTGAGCAGGGTGATCTCGAAGTTCAGGCGGAAGGAACGGTTATCCAGGTTGGCGCTGCCAATGGCCGTGACCTCATCATCTACCAACACCACTTTCTGATGCAGGAACCCCGGTTGATAGCGGAACATCCGCACGCCCGCGCGCACCGCCTCGAAGGCGAACAGGCTGGAGGCGGCATAGACGATGCGGTGGTCGGGGCGTGAGGGGATGAGGATGCGTACATCGACGCCGCGCAGCACGGCCAGGCGCAGGGCGGCGAAGATCGCTTCGTCGGGGATGAAATATGGGCTGGTGATCCAGACCCGGCGGGTGGCCGAGTGGATGGCTTCGAGGAAGAACAGCGCGCAGGTTTCCTGGGGATCGGCCGGGCCACTGGCCAGGGCCTGGCACAGCACGCCATCTTCAGGGTAGGTGTCCGGCAGGATCAGCGGCGGCAGCTGGCGCGTGGCCCAGTACCAGTCCTCGGCGAACGATTCCTGCAGGCAGGCCAATACCGGGCCGCTGATCTGCACATGGGTGTCGCGCCACGGCGACAGGCGCGGGTGCGCGCCGAGGTACTCGTCGCCCACGTTATGCCCACCGAGAAAACCCAGCAGCCCATCCACCACGACGATCTTGCGGTGGTTGCGAAAGTTGACCTGGAAGCGGTTGAACAAGCCGCGGCGGGTGGCGAAAGCCTGTATCTGCACACCGCCGTCGCGCAGCACCTGGCTGTAGCTGGCCGGCAGCGCGTGGCTGCCGACCCGGTCGTAAAGCACGAAGACCCTTACGCCTTCTGCGGCCTTGCGCAGCAGCAACTGCTGGAGCTCTCGGCCGAGCCCGTCGTCGTGGATGATGAAGAACTGCACCAGTACGGTGTCACGGGCCTGGTCGATGGCGGCGAAGATCGCCTTGAAGGTGGCTTCGCCATCGATCAGCAGCTTCACCTCATTATTGGCCAGGCACGGCATGCGCCCCAGCTTGGGCATGGCGCGCAGGGCCGCATAGCTGTCGGACTCACGCGCGGTCAGGGCTTCCTCCACCCATGGCCGCCAGTTGAGATTGGCCATGGCCACGTGCATCTCCTGGTTGGCCTGACGTCGGGCGTTAATGTAGGCATAGAACGAACGGGCACCGAAGATCAGGTAGGGGATGAGCGCGAAGTAGGGGATGAAGAACAGCGGCATGGCCCAGGCGATCGCACCTTGGGCTGTACGCACGGTGAACACGGCATGCAACGCAGCGATGATGCCGAGCAGATGAATCAGGCCGAGCACGTAACCGAAGAAGTAGGGGCTGTGATAATCCATACGCATCCTGCTTGCCGTGAGCACTGCCTTTAACAGACCACGTTCGTGGGGGTGGCTGCAACCTGCAAGGGAAAATGACGTCTAACGGCACAGTCCGGCCGGAGCCGGTAATTCGAGGAGCTTTCATCCATGAAGATTCGTCTGCCACTGCTTGCCCTGGTCGTGGGCCTGGGTAGCCCGTTGGTTCACGCGCAGATGCTGCAACCCGGCCTGTGGGAGCTGACCACCAGCAACATGCAGGTCGATGGCAAGCCGTTACCCGACATGCAGTTCATGCTCGGCCAGTTGAAGAATCTGCCGCCGGAGCAGCGGGCGATGATGGAAGGCGCCTTGGCCAAGCAAGGGATCAGCGTGGGTGGCAAGGGCGTGCGTTCGTGCCTGACCCCGGAGCAGGTCAAGACCAACGATATCCCGCTGCAAGACCCTCAGTCGGGTTGCACCCAGAAGATCACCGACCGCACCGGCAATGTCTGGAAGTTCCAGTTCAGTTGTCCGAAAGCCCAAGGGCAAGGTCAGGCCACCTTCCTCAGCGACAAGGAGTTCCTGACCAAGGTCAACGGCACCTTCAACGCATCGGGCGTGCAGCAGCAGGGCAGCATGGACACCCGGGCGGTATGGTTGGGCAACGACTGCGGCACCGTCAAACCCCGTACTTGATCACCACCGCCAGCGGCTGACAGCGACGGCGTCGTGGGCATGCAGGCTCTCTGCATGTTCCACGCGCACGCTGAACGCGCTCACCCACGGCAACTGGCGCAACGCCAGGTGCAGGCGCCGCGCGGCGTCCTCACAGAACATCAGGTTCTGCCCGTTGGCCAAAGCGAAGGCCTGTTCGTCGGCACGCTTCACGGCGGTTTGCACGGCTGTTCCTAACGCTTGCTCAGCCTGGTCGATCAACTCAGTCAGTGGCCACGCATCAGCGCCTGGTCGCACCTGCAGCTTGGCCGTGCTCCGTTGGCTGTGAGGTGTGGCGACGATGCCACTGCTGCTGCCCAGCCATTGGCGCACGCTGTCCCGGTCCAGCGGTTGGTTGGCGAAGTCCTGGTCGAACTGCGCCTGGATCAACTGCCTGGCCAGTGCGGCCGAGCAGGGGCAAGTGGAGGAGTAGGGAATATCTACGGATAGTTCCACGTGGAACATTTCATCTTTGAGCTGTGCATCGAGCCGCACCGGGTAGCGTTTCCATCCGGCCAGCGGGCTGATCAACGCCGGGCGTTTGAGCAGATGATCGAACTCCAGCCGCAGGTAGGCGGCCCTGGAAAGGCCCTGGTGGCTGGAGAGAAACTGCTCGAGGGTCTGGCGAATCAGCGGCAGGCTCAAGGGGTGGTGTTCGAGCGCTTCCAGCGCCAGGTACAAGCGCGACATGTGAATGCCACGCGTCGCATCGTCGTCCAGGCTGACCCCTGCGCTGGCATGGGCGTTCAGGCTGCGACCTTCCACCTGCAGCGGCAGGGCGATACCGCACATGCCTACCCAGTCCAGCGGCAGGCTGTGCTGGCTGCTTTGCGTGGCGATGTCGGGCAGGGAAAGGCTAAGGCTGGTCATGAAAGGTGTCCTGAAAAAGTAGGGCTCAACGGCAACCACCGAGCAGGCTGCAGTGCAGATCGAAGCGCTGGCCGCTGGAGCTCGAGACGCGATTGAGGGTGGTCCAGCCGACACGCCGGTTGTAACCGACCCAGGCTTCGCCATCGCTGGCCAGGCCAGTGAAGAAGGTGAGCGCGCCGTAGCGGCTGTTGGTTTGTGCCCACAGCCTCTTGCCCTGCACTTCGTAACCGCGCAGGTAGAAGGTGCTGCCTGCGCTGCGCACGCTGTAGTAGTTGCCCTGGCTGTCCTGGCAGGCCAACAGCGTGGCGCTGCGCGTACACAGCGCCAGGTCGGTGCGGGGCATGGCCAGTAAAGAGGCCGGCAGGGCAATCAGCAGCAACGCGCTGGCGCGGGGCAATTTCATCGATGAGGCACTCCAGGCAACCCTTCGGTCGAGACGGCTTGGCGAAATTGTATTGTTATAATATAACATGACGCAATGCATCGTTTCGAATGCGCCTGCCCGATGAGGTCCGTCATGCCCAACCGTCTTCCTGTCACCGTGCTGTCCGGCTTCCTCGGCGCCGGCAAGAGCACGCTGCTCAATCACGTTTTGCGCAACCGCGATAACCTGCGGGTTGCCGTGATCGTCAACGACATGAGCGAAATCAACATCGACGCCAGCGAGGTGCAGCGCAACGTCAGCCTCAACCGCGCGGAAGAAAAACTGGTGGAGATGAGCAACGGCTGCATCTGCTGCACCCTGCGTGAAGACCTGCTGGAAGAGGTTGCGCGCCTGGCGCGTGAGGGCCGCTTCGATTACCTGTTGATCGAGTCGACCGGGATCTCCGAACCGCTGCCGGTGGCCGAGACCTTCACCTTCCGTGACGAACAAGGCCGCAGCCTGTCGGACATGGCGCGGCTGGACACCATGGTCACCGTGGTCGACGGGCTCAACTTCCTGCGTGACTACCAGGCTGCCGACAGCCTGGCCAGCCGCGGCGAGACCTTGGGTGAAGAGGATGAACGTTCGATCAGCGACCTGCTGATCGAGCAGGTCGAGTTCGCCGATGTGTTGCTGCTGAGCAAGATCGATCTGATCGGCCAGCACGAACGTGAAGAGTTGATCGCCATCCTGCGCAGCCTCAATGCCCGGGCGCAGATCGTGCCGATGGTCATGGGCCAGGTGGCGCTGTCGCGCATCCTCGATACAGGCCTGTTCGACTTCGATCAGGCGGCGCAAGCGCCGGGCTGGCTGCAGGAGCTGCGCGGTGAGCACGTACCGGAAACCGAGGAGTACGGCATCGCCGCGACCACCTGGCAGGCCCGTCGGCCGTTTCACCCGCAGCGCTTCTTCGACTTTATCAACACGCCTTGGAGCAATGGGCGGCTGCTGCGCTCAAAAGGGTTTTTCTGGCTGGCCAGCAAGTACCAGGAGGCCGGTAGCTGGTCACAGGCGGGCGGCATGATGCGCCATGGCCTGGCCGGGCGTTGGTGGCGCTTCGTTTCGCGTGAGCAATGGCCGCAAGATGAAGCGGATCGGGCGGCGATCCTCAAGCAATGGTCGGTGGACACCGGTGACTGCCGTCAGGAACTGGTATTCATTGGCCAGAACATCGACTTTGCACAGTTATCCACAGCGTTGGATGCCTGCCTGCTGAGCGAGGAAGAAATGGCCTTGGGGCCCATGGCCTGGCTACAGCTGGCAGACCCGTTCGGCCCTTGGATCGAGGAGCAGGCGGCATGAGGCTCGCGGCCCAGGTTGTGGATATCTGCCAGGTCTTCGGGCCGTCACCCAAGGTGATGACGGACGTGCTCAAGGATAGCGTCAACCTGGCCGTCTGGCAGCGCCAGTTGCCGGCCCAGGTCGAGGATTTCTGCGCGCTGGTGCTGAGCCTCGGCCAGACACTGGCGGACGAGCGGGTGATCGATGTCGACGAGCAGCAGCCGCCACAGCTGCCGGGGCTGCTCCGGGAAGCGGCCGATCTGCATGGCTACGAAGGTTTCGTCGCCGACGTGGCGTGGCTGGTGGCGGCCTACACCTGCCTGCTGGGTGCACGGCGCATCGGCTTGCGCCTGCGGGTACTGGATGGCGCCATGTGCCCGCGTTTCCATGTGGATAACGTGCCGGTGCGCCTGCTCACCACTTATGCCGGTAGCGCCAGCCAATGGCTGGAGGAGGGCGCGATAGACCGTACAAGGTTGCAACTCGATCAACCAGCTGTGGATAACATCCGCCAGCTGGCGGCGGGTGACGTGGCGCTGCTCAAGGGCGAGAAATGGCTTGGCAACGAAGGGGCAGGCCTTATCCACCGCTCGCCGCTGACGGCGCCCGGCGAGCGGCGCCTGCTGCTCAGCCTTGACTGGCTGGCCTGACGGGGCATAGTGGGCCACGCACTTGCCTGATACCTACCTATGCTGCAGAACATTCCCACCCATGTAATCGCAGGCCCACTGGGCGCCGGCAAGACCAGTCTGATCCGCCAGTTGCTGGCGCAGCGCCCGGCCAACGAGCGCTGGGCGGTGCTGGTCAACGAGTTCGGGCAGATCGGCCTGGACGCGGCAATGCTGGCGCGTGATGACGATGGCATTGCCATCGGTGAAGTGGCGGGGGGCTGCCTGTGTTGTGTCAATGGCATGCCGTTCCAGGTGGGTCTTGGCCGCTTGCTGCGCAAGGCGCGCCCACACCGGCTGTTCATCGAGCCCTCTGGGCTGGGCCATCCCCGGCAATTGCTGCAGCAGCTGGGGCAGGCGCCGTGGCAGGCTGTGCTAGCCGTGCAGCCGCTGCTGATGGTGCTGGATGCCCAGGCGCTGGCCAAGGAAGATCCGCTGCCCGAAGCGCAGCAGGCAGCGTTATCGGCAACCGCACTGTTGGTTTTCAACAAGTCGGCCTCTGTGGATGAAGCCAAGCGCCTGTTGATAACTGCGCGATTCCCTGGGTTGCCGGGGGTCTGGACGGATCATGGGGTATTGCCGTTGGAGCGCTTGCCCGGTTTTTCCACAGTCGCTGACGCCGAGGCGGCGTTGCAGCGGCTGGCTGTGGGCAACTCTATCGCCGCGCCGTCAGCGTTGTGGACAAATCCATCCGAGCCGATCTGCCAGGCCAGTGAGGGTGAAGGGGGTTGGAGCGTGGGCTGGCGCTGGCACCCCAGTCAGCGTTTCGATCCCGCGCAGTTGAACGCCTTCTTGCGAGCCTGGCCATGGCGCCGGGCCAAAGGGGTTATCCACAGCCCGCAGGGCTGGCAGTCATTCAACGGCCTTGAAGGCCACGAGCCCGAGTGGCAGCCAAGCGAGTGGCGCAGGGATTCACGTCTGGAATTGATCTTCGCAAAAGCCCAGCCATTGGCCGAGCTGCAAGCCGCGCTGGCGGCCTGCCGACTGGGTGACTGATCAGTTGTGCCAGCGGTTGTGCTCCTGGCGCCACTGCTGCATCTCGATGACGTTGTCGGTGCGTGGCGGGGTCTTGATCTCGAAGGGGTAGGGCGCCAGCTCGATCTGCACACTGTGCGCGCCGAACTGGGTGACGGTGCCCGGATGGCGTTGCTCGCCGGTGACGGTGAATTCGAAGTTGTAGATGCGTGCCAGGCGCTTGCGGCCATTTGCGTCACGCACGAAGGCGATGCGTTTGAGCGCCACGGCGTCGTCCAGCAGCTCGAGGTCGAGCTTTTCGCAATGCTGTTTCACCCGCGCCAGGGCCTTTTCGCGCAGCCCGTGGTTGTGCCATAGCCAGGCGCCAGCGGACGCCACCAGCATCAGGACGAAGATGTTTTCGAGGGTCAGCATTTGCGTAAGCTCCAGACAGGTCGAGCCAGCTTAAAGGGCCGCCGGCCTGTCGTACAGATGGCATTCGGGTTCATACTGCGGGCCGCACATTTGTTCACACAGTTTCGGAATCGTCCTGCATGAAACGTACACCGCATCTGCTCGCCATTCAGTCCCACGTGGTCTTTGGACATGCCGGCAACAGCGCCGCGGTGTTTCCGATGCAACGGGTCGGGGTCAACGTCTGGCCACTCAACACCGTGCAGTTCTCCAATCACACTCAGTATGGACAGTGGTCGGGGGAAGTGCTTGCTCCAGCGCAAATTCCTGCGTTGGTGGAAGGCATTTCCAACATCGGCGAACTGGGCCATTGCGATGCCGTGCTGTCGGGTTACCTGGGCAGTGCCGAGCAAGGGCGGGCAATCCTGGCCGGTGTCGCGCGGATCAAGGCGGTCAACCCCAAGGCGCTGTACCTATGCGACCCAGTCATGGGTCACGCCGAGAAAGGCTGCATCGTGCCCGCCGAGGTGAGCGAATTCCTGCTCGAGCAGGCCGCCACCCAGGCCGACATCCTCTGCCCCAACCAGCTGGAACTGGACAGCTTCTGCGGACGCAAGGCGCAATCCCTTGAAGACTGCGTCGGCATGGCCCGTGGGCTGCTGGAGCGTGGGCCGCAGGTGGTGCTGGTCAAGCACCTGAGTTATCCGGGGCGCGCGGAGGATGCGTTCGAGATGCTGTTGGTGACGGCCAAGGAAAGCTGGCACCTGCGTCGCCCACTGCTGGCCTTCCCGCGTCAGCCGGTGGGGGTGGGCGACCTCACCTCAGGTCTGTTCCTGGCTCGGGTGCTGCTCGGCGACAGCTGGGTGCAGGCGTTTGAGTTCGCCGCGGCCGCGGTGCATGAGGTGCTGCTGGAAACCCAGGCCAGCGCCAGCTACGAACTACAACTGGTGCGGGCCCAGGACCGCATTGCCCATCCGCGCGTGCGCTTCGAGGCGCAGCGCCTGGCCTTTTAGTTCGCGTCGGTCTTCAGGTCCTGATAGCGCTGCTCCAGTTCCTGACGGATCTGGCGGCGCTGCTGGCCCTGCAGGAAGCGGCGCTTCTCTTCGCTGTTGAGCGGCTGGCGCGGCGGCACCTTCACCGGGCGGCGATCGTCGTCCACTGCGACCATGGTGAAGAAGCAGCTGTTGGAATGGCGTACCGAACGCTCGCGGATGTTCTCGGTGACCACCTTGATGCCCACTTCCATCGAGGTATTGCCGGTGTAGTTGACCGACGCCAGGAAGGTCACCAGCTCACCGACGTGCACCGGCTCGCGGAAAATCACCTGGTCCACCGACAGGGTGACCACGTAGGTGCCGGCATAACGGCTGGCGCAGGCGTAGGCGACTTCGTCGAGGTACTTGAGCAGGGTGCCGCCGTGTACGTTGCCAGAGAAGTTGGCCATGTCCGGTGTCATCAGGACGGTCATAGTCAACTGGGCGTTTCCAGGTTCCATAGTGAGCTCACGGTGAAGTTGCGCTGAAGCGGGGCTGGTATCTGCTGACACTTCTGTTCCCCTCATAGAGGTTTCCCATCCTGGTACGGGACGTCGGCTGACGCTCCATCGTCACGCCGATCTTGCCATCAGCGGCGCCGGTTCGGCCGATCTGTTTCTGCATATTGCATCGGCATTTTGCGGCAAGGCGCGATGTTAACCTGACGGGGCCCATGCAACGTGGGCTTTTCTATCTATTGCAACAGTATGTGCCTGCTTTCTGCGTCAGACGTTTCCGACGGAGGAGTGGTTCGCCACGTGCATCGACACAAGGAGTACTCGCGCCATGCATGCCATCAGCTTCATCCAGGATCTGGCGGTGATCATGCTGGTCGCCGGGGTGGTCACCATCCTCTTCCATCGTCTCAAGCAGCCCGTGGTGCTGGGCTACATCGTTGCCGGCTTCATCATCGGCCCGCACACCCCTCCTTTCGGCCTGATCCACGACGAAGACACCATCAAGACCCTCGCCGAACTGGGGGTGATCTTCCTGATGTTCTGCCTGGGCCTCGAGTTCAGCCTGGGCAAGCTGTTCAAGGTCGGGGCCACGGCATTCATCGCCGCGTTCCTGGAAATCGTGCTGATGATCTGGATCGGCTTCGAGATCGGCCGCTGGTTCGGCTGGAACACCATGGACTCGCTGTTCCTTGGGGCGATCCTGGCCATTTCCTCGACCACCATCATCGTCAAGGCGCTCAATGACCTGAAGATGAAGAACGAGCGCTTCGCCCAGCTGATCTTCGGCGTGCTGATCGTCGAGGACATCCTGGGCATCGGCATCATCGCGTTGCTGTCGGGCATCGCCGTCAGTGGCACGGTCAGTTCCGGGGAAGTGTTCTCGACGGTGGGCAAGCTGTCGCTGTTCATGATCGTCGCGCTGGTCATCGGTATCCTGCTGGTGCCGCGGTTGCTGGCCTATGTGGCGAAATTCGAAAGCAACGAAATGCTGCTGATCACGGTACTGGGGCTGTGCTTCGGTTTCTGCCTGCTGGTGGTGAAGCTCGAGTACAGCATGGTGCTGGGGGCCTTCCTGATCGGCGCGATCATGGCCGAATCGCGCCAGTTGCTGAAGATCGAGCGTCTGATCGAGCCGGTTCGCGACCTGTTCAGCGCCATTTTCTTCGTCGCCATCGGCCTGATGATCGACCCCTCGATTCTGCTCGAGTACGCCTGGCCCATCGTGGTGATCACCCTGGCAGTGGTGCTGGGCAAGATGCTCTCCTGCGGCATGGGCGCCTTCATCGCCGGCAATGACGGGCGCACCTCGCTACGGGTGGGCATGGGCCTTTCGCAGATCGGTGAGTTCTCGTTCATCATCGCGGCGCTGGGCATGACCCTGCAGGTCACCAGCGACTTCCTGTACCCGGTCGCGGTGGCGGTGTCGGCCATCACTACGCTGCTCACGCCCTACCTGATCCGTGCGGCCGACCCGCTGTCGATCAAGTTGGGCAAGGTGATGCCGAGCCGCCTGTCACGGGTGCTGTCGCTGTATGGCGAGTGGTTGCGCAGCATCCAGCCCCAGGGCGAGGGCGCGATGCTGGCGGCGATGATCCGGCGAATCCTGTTGCAGGTAGGGGTCAACCTGGCGCTGGTGATCGCGATCTTCTTCAGTGGCGGTTATTTCGCCGGGCGCATCGGCGAATGGCTCGGCGAGTGGGTGGCGGATGTCAGCCAGCAGAAGGCCCTGATCTGGGGTGCGGCGCTGCTGCTGTCGCTGCCGTTCCTGATTGCGGCGTACCGCAAGCTCAAGGCACTGTCGATGTTGCTGGCAGAGATGGGGGTCAAACCGGAGATGGCCGGGCGGCACACGCAACGTGTGCGCAGGGTGGTCGCCGAAGTGATCCCGCTGCTGTCGTTGCTGGTGATTTTCCTGCTGCTGTCGGCACTGTCGGCAAGCATCCTGCCAACCAGCGAGCTGCTGTTGATCATTGCGGTGGTGGCGGCGGGGGTGGTGGCGTTGCTCTGGCGCTGGTTTATCCGCGTGCATACGCGGATGCAGATCGCCTTGCTGGAGACGCTCGAGAACAACCGCGATCATTCGCACTGAGCGAGGGAACGCTCTCTGCGCGAGATTTCATCGTCGTCCGAGGGGATGGAGCGGTAGCGATGTCGCCAGGCGCAGAAAGCCTGGCGATTTTACGGGTATTCAATGGCCATGAGCCATTACTTTATGCGGGTATTTCTCATTCAGCTTTCCAGCCAGACATCCCGTGCCCAGTGCCACACCGATTCCCAGCTGTCTTCACCAATGGCTTCGTCTTCCCCTTCCCAGAGTACAACGGTGCCGTCTTCCTCTACGCAATAGTAGTCGTCGCCGTCCTGGCACAGAGGGATCAGGTCACGTGGTACACCGGCGTCCCAGGCATTGGAGGCAACGTCCGGCAGGTAGGTATGGGATTGCGGGTCGGTGACGGTCACAGGTTCCAGCGAGCCGTACACGACATCGCTGACGGTCAGCAGGAACTCCTTGAACACGAACGGAATGTTGATGAACAGCTGTTCCTCGATCTCGACCAATTGGTCTTCGTCGGGCAGCTCCAGCGGTACCGGTACCGGCTCGTTGGCTTCACGCAGTTGTTCGATCACTTCTTCCACGGTTCACATCCTCTAGCCTTGATGACAACGCTGCGCGTTATACCCTAGTAGCCGACTCCGGCAAAAGCAAAAACCCCGGGACAGGCCCGGGGTTTTTGTGCAACGTGCGCGGGTTAACCGTTTTGGCGGATACCGGCGAGCATCCAAGGCTGGTTTTCGCCCTGGGCGCGTTCCATGTGCCAGCTCTCGTTGAAAGCCTCGCCCTGGTCGAAGCGCGAGGTCTTCGACACGCCACGGAAGGTCAGAGTGGCGATGGTCTTGTCGGCGCGGTCGTCGACGCCTTCCAGCTGCACATCGAGGTCGTCGATGTAGGTGGACTGGAAGCCTTCACCCTGCTCAGCGCGCTCACGCTTGAGGAAGTCGAGCATCTGTGGGGTGACGAACTCGGCGATCTTGTCCATCTCGTTGGCGTCCCAGTGCTGCTGCAGCGACTGGAAGTGCGAACGGGCGGCGGACAGGAAGCTGGCTTCGTTGAACCAGGCCGGGGCGTTGATGGTCGGCGAGGCGGCGACTGGCGCGGCGGAACCACCGAAGATCGACTGCGGGGCGGCCTGCGGCTGGGCTTCGCGCTGGTACGGGGCGTGGCCGGCAGCAGCGTGTTGCGGCTGTTGCTGGCGACGGCGCGCGGCGATGAAGCGGAACACCAGGAAGGCGATCAGGCCCATGATCAGGAAGTCCATGATCTGCATGCCCTGGAAACCGTCACCCATGAACATGGAAGCCAGCAGGCCACCGGCGGCGAGGCCGGCCAGAGGGCCCAGCCAGCGCGAAGCGCCGCTGGCGGCGGCCGGCGCACGGCCTGGAGCGGTCGGTGCGGCGGCAGGGGTGGTCGGTGCGGCCTGGCGAGTCTGGTGCATGGGCGCTGCGCCCGAGCTCTTGCCGCCACCGAAGCGCTTGGCGTTGGCGTCGAGGCTCAGCGTCAAGCCGACGCAGAGCGCCAGAGCGATGCTAAGAAAACGTTGCATAAGTTGGGGGTTCCCATTTTGTGGATTGCACGCGCGTCATGGTGCACATGAACCTGTGACCATGGCTAGCGACAAGATGTTTCGAGCTTTTGCCTGGCAGGCATCGAGTTTCGCTGTTCCAGGCCTGGCAGATCATCATCGCGGGGCAAGCCCGCTCCCACGTGCTACTACGTGGGAGCGGGCTCAGATAGCCTCGAGCTTCGCATACCCCAGCATCAACCACTTGCTGCCTTCGGCGAAGTTCACCTGCACCCGTGCCTGCGCGCCGGAACCCTCGAAGTTGAGGATCACGCCCTCACCGAACACCGCGTGCTGCACCCGCTGGCCGAGGTTGAAGGCAGTCTGCGGAATATTGGCGTTGGCGAACAGGTTGCTGGCCGGGGCCTTGGCGCCGCCGAACGGGCGGCTGACCGAGTTCGACAGGCGTACCTCCTGAACCAGACCGGCTGGAATTTCGCGTACGAAACGCGACACCTTGTTGTAGGTTTCGCTGCCGTACAGGCGACGGGTCTCGGCGTAGGTCATGATCAGCTGGCGCATGGCCCGGGTGATGCCCACGTAGGCCAGACGGCGCTCCTCTTCCAGACGGCCAGGCTCTTCCAGGCTCATCTTGTGCGGGAACAACCCTTCTTCCATGCCCACCAGGAACACGTAGGGGAATTCCAGGCCCTTGGCACTGTGCAGGGTCATCAGCTGGATGCTGTCTTCGTGCTCGTCGGCCTGGGTGTCGCCGGCCTCCAGCGAGGCGTGGCCGAGGAACGCCGACAACGGCGTCAGGTCGGCGTCTTCGTCGCTGGTCTCGAAGTTGCGTGCGGCGCTGACCAGTTCTTCAAGGTTTTCTACCCGTGCCTGGCCCTTTTCGCCTTTTTCTTCCTGGTGATAGATGATCAGCCCGGACTGCTCGATGACCGTCTGGGTCATCAGGTGCAGCGGCATGTCCAGCACCTTGGCAGCCAGATGCTCGATCAGCTCGATGAACGCGCCCAGAGCGCTGGCGGCGCGGCCTTTGAGGGCCTTGGCGGCGAGCAGTTGGCACATCGCCTCCCACATCGACACCTGGCTGTGGCGGGCATGGTCGCGGATGGCCTCGACGGTTTTTTCACCGATGCCGCGCGGCGGCACGTTGATCACCCGTTCGAGGGCGGCGTCGTTGCCGCGGCCCTCGAGCAGGCGCAAGTAGGCCATGGCGTTCTTGATCTCGGCGCGTTCGAAGAAGCGCTGGCCGCCGTAGATGCGATAGGGAATGCGTTCGCGCAGCAGGGCCTCTTCCAGCACCCGCGACTGGGCGTTGGAGCGGTACAGGATGGCGATTTCGTTGCGCGCGTTGCCCTGCTTGATCAGGCTTTCGATGGTCTCGACCACGTAGCGCGCTTCGTCGTGCTCGTTGTACGCGGCGTAGAGGGTGATCGGCTCGCCCTCGCCCATGTCGGTCCACAGCTCCTTGCCCAGGCGCCCGCTGTTGTTGGCGATCAGGGCGTTGGCGGCCTTGAGGATGCCACCGGTGGAGCGGTAGTTCTGCTCCAGGCGGATCATTTCGGCGTCAGGGAAGTCACTGGTGTACTGGTGGATGTTCTCGATTTTCGCGCCGCGCCAGCCATAGATCGACTGGTCGTCGTCGCCCACCGCCATCAGGCTGTCGCCACCGGCGCCGAGCAGGCGCAACCAGGCGTACTGCACGGCGTTGGTATCCTGGAACTCGTCCACCAGGATGTGCCGGAAGCGACGCTGGTAGTGCTCGAGCAGGCCGGGCTGGTCACGCCACAGGTCGAGGGCGCGTAGTAACAGCTCGGCGAAATCGATGACACCGGCGCGCTCGCAGGCTTGTTCGTAGGCGCTATAGATGTCGCGCATGGTGGTCAGGTACAGGTCGCCGCCAGCCTGGATGTGGCGTGGGCGCAAGCCCTCGTCCTTCTGGCCGTTGATGAACCACTGGACCTGGCGCGCCGGCCACTTCTGCTCGTCGAAGCCGAGCTCGCGGATCACCCGCTTGATCAGGCGCTGCTGGTCGTCGCTGTCGAGAATCTGGAAGTTCTGCACCAGCCCCGCTTCCTGCCAGTGCGCCCGCAACAGGCGGTGGGCCAGGCCGTGGAACGTGCCTACCCACATGCCGGCCGGGTTGATACCCAGCAGTTGTTCGATCCGCTGGCGCATTTCCGCCGCCGCCTTGTTGGTGAAGGTCACCGACAGGATCGAATGTGGGGAGGCCCCTACGACCTGGATAAGCCAGGCGATACGGTGCACCAGCACGCGGGTCTTGCCCGAGCCGGCACCGGCCAGGACCAATTGCCGCCCGACCTGGGCCGCTACGGCCTGGCGTTGAGCGTCGTTGAGGGAGTTCAGCAGGAGGGAGAGGTCGTCATTGCGCATCCGGCCATTCTAGGGCCGGGCAGGGGGCAGGGGCAAACGCCGCCGACGCTAATCGTCAGACGGGCGATTTACCGTTCATCGGCATGGCTCGCCAGCCAGCGTGGTTGAGCGGTCGCATTTGGACGGGCGGGACAATTTCAAAATCATGACCCAGAGCAGTTTGGTCCGGCGCGGTGCTTGTGTATTCTCCCTGCACATTTGTGGTCTGCCATAACAAAAACACAACAAGAAACCAGCCCTATGACCCAGGATTGCATGGCGATCGGAGCATCGCCAGAGACGACACGGAGCGTTCGCAGGCAATTCGCCACTCAGCTGTCTATCGAGCGCACCCGCCTGCTCTACCAGGGCTCCCTGTTGCCCACGTTGTTCATGCTGCTGACCGGCACGCTCTGCGCCTGGCTGTTGTGGAGCCCTGCGCGTTATTTGCTGGTGAGCGTATGGCTGGCCTGGCTGCTGGCGCTGGTCGCCCTGCGGGTGATCCAGGTGGCGGCGTTCGAGGCGGCGACCCCATCGCGCCAGGCCAGGCCGAACTGGCGACGCATGTTCCTCGCCGGGTCCGCCTTCAGCGGGCTGACGCTGGCCAGCGCGGCAATTGCCCTGGTACCTGTGGACAACTTCGAGCAACAGGCCTGGGTATTCGGCCTGCTGGGCACCGCGGCGTTGTCGGCCAGCGTTGCCTATGCCGTCAGCCTGCCGGCATTCCTGAGTTTCGCCTTGCCCTGCCTGTTGCCGCCGACCCTTTTCCTGTTCGCTTATGACGCTGGCCACCAGCGTGGTTGGGGTTGGCTGGGGCTGATCCTGCTGGGCGCCCTGATGGTGGTGGCCTGGCAGGTCAATCGGCTGATCGAGCGCGGCCTGCTGCGGCGCTTCCAGAACCAGGCATTGATCGAGCACCTGCAAAGCGCACAGCGTCACGCCGAGGACCTCAACCACCAGCTCAGCGCCGAGGTGCGCCAACGCCGCCAGGCCGAGGACGAGTTGCGCCTGGCCCATGGCGGCCTCGAACAACGCGTGGCCCAGCGCAGCCATGAGCTGGACCTGGCCAACCAGGCGCTGAGCAAGAGCGAGCAACGCCTCGCCCTGGCTTTGCAGGCCAGCGAGCTGGGCCTTTGGGACTGGAACCTGGAAAGCGACGAGGTTCATCACACCCAGTTGCATGCCCTGTTCGGCCTCGATGCCGACCAGGTCCGCTCGGTCCGCGCCGACCTCAAGCCCCGGCTGCACCCCGATGACCTGCCGCTGCTGCGGCGCACCTTGGTCGAGCATCTCAAGGGGCGCACCGAGGACTATCGGGTCGAGTACCGGGTGCGCCATGTGCAAGGCCACTGGTGCTGGATCGAGGACCGCGGCCGGGCGGTGGAGCGCGATGTCGACGGCAAGGTCGTGCGCATGCTTGGCACCCGCCGTGATATCTCCGCGCACAAGGAGCAGGAAGAACAGCAACGGCTGGCAGCCACGGTATTCGAGGCCGCCAGCGAAGGCATCGCGATTCTCGACGCAAGCTTCCAGTTGTTGGCGGTCAACCAGGCGTTCTGCGACGTTACCGGCTACGGCCGTGCCGAGCTGATCGCTCGCAACGCCCTGGAACTGCCCTGCAGCCGCGATGCACGGCGGCACAGCCAGGCCATCGATCAGGCGTTGGAGCAACAGGGGCGCTGGCAGGGCGAACTGGTCGAGGCGCGCAAGGACGGCGAGCTCTACCCGCAGTGGTTGCAGCTCAACAGCGTGCGCGATGCGCGCGGCCGCATCGCCAACATCGTCGGCTTCTATACCGATCTTTCAGCCCGCCGCGAGTCAGAGGAGCGCCTGCGCTACCTGGCGCACTACGACGATCTGACCGGGCTTGCCAACCGGGCATTGTTCCGCCTGCGCCTGCACGAAGCCACCCAGCGCATACGCTTGAACGGGCGCAGCCTGGCCTTGCTGCACGTCGACCTGGATCGCTTCAAGCTGCTCAACGAGAGCCTCGGCCATGAGCTGGCCGACCAGTTGCTCAAGAAGATGGCCCAGCGGATCGCCAACGCGGTACCGGAGGCCGATACCGTGGCGCGCCTGTCGGGCGACGAGTTCGCCATCCTGTTCGATGGTTACACCAACCTGTCCAGCCTGGTGCGGGTCACCACGCGCCTGCTCGACAAGCTGCGGGTGCCGCAGCGCCTGGGTGGGCATGAAGTCGTGATCAGCGCGTCGGTGGGTATCAGCGTGCTTTCGGATGCCACTTTCGACCTCAATGCGCTGGTCAGCCAGGCCGACATGGCCAAGCAGCACGCCAAGCACCTGGGCGGCGACAGTTTCCAGTTCTACACCGAGAGCTTGCGCGCCAGCACCCTGGAGCGCCTGCAACTGGAGAACCAGCTGCGCAAGGCCATCGACGAAGGGCAGTTGCGGGTCCACTACCAGCCCAAGCTGTGCCTGCGCACCGGTCAGATGCATGCAGCCGAGGCGCTGGTGCGCTGGCAGCACCCGGAGTGGGGCATGGTGCCGCCGGGCGAATTCATCGGTCTGGCGGAAGAGACCGGGCTGATCGCGCCGATGGGCGAGTTCGTGTTGCGCCAAGCCTGCTGGCAGGCCTGCGAGTGGTTGCGCCAGGGGCTGGAGGTGCGGGTCTCGGTCAATCTGTCGGTGTACCAGCTGCGCCAGGGCAAGCTGGTCAGCCTGGTGCGCCAGGTGCTGCAGGAGTCCGGGCTGGCGCCGCACCTGCTGGAGTTGGAGCTCACCGAAAGCCAGTTGCTGGACAGCGTCGAGCACATCATCGCCACGTTCGAGCAGCTCCATGAACTGGGGGTCAAACTGGCGATTGACGACTTCGGCACTGGCTATTCATCGCTCAGCTACCTGAAACGCTTCCCGGTGGACTACGTGAAGATCGACCAGGCATTCATACGCGGCCTGCTCGACGGCAACCAGGATGCGGCCATCACCCGGGCGATCATCGCCATGGCCAAGAGCCTGCAGCTGCAAGTGGTGGCCGAGGGTGTGGAAACCCTGGAGCAACTGGCATTCCTGCGTGAGCATGGCTGCGACGAAGTCCAGGGTTACCTGATCAGCCGGCCGGTGGACGCTGGGGCGTTCAAGGCCTTGCTGGAGCGGCCCGCGACTCACCTGGTGTGGTAGGCGTGGGCGGCTTCGGTCGGATCAATGGGTGTCGATGATTTCGGTGATGCTGGTGAGCAGCTTGCCGTCATGGAAAATATCCACTTTCGGGATGATGCTGTGGTCGCCCGGCATTTCGAAGGCTACGGCCTTGTCGGTGACTACCTGCGGGTAGATGCCATCCTGGTTCTGCAGGGTCAGCTCCAGGGCCAGGGCAAAGGACTTGTCTTGCATGGCTCGCAGGGCCAGGCTTGGCTGAACGCCAGGGTGGGCGACGGTGACGGTGCCGTAGACACGCAGGCGAGCGTTGCCCGGCATCTTGTCGTTCTGTGCAACCCAACCGGCGGTTTCGATTTTCATGTAGCGACTCCTACTTGATCATTGCGACACGGATTGTGTCGTCTCGGTTGCAAGAGTCGGTGGTTTCGGCCGCTAGTATCAGAGGGAAATGGTTGAGCGACGCCCGGCGCTTCCCCTTCAGCCGTGCCAGTGCCCGCCCTGGCGCGCAATCAGGCCGTTGGCCTGTTCCGGGCCGTTGCTGCCGGCCGGGTAGGGCCGCGGCGCCTGGAAGTGTTCTGTCCAGCCCTGCAGGATCGGGTCGATCCAGGCCCAGGCCGCCTCGACCTCGTCGCGGCGCATGAACAGCGTCGAGTCACCTTCCATTACATCCAGCAGCAAGCGCTCGTAGGCGTCCCAGCGGCGGGTCTGGGCGAAGGCCTGGGCGAGGTTGAGGTCAAGCTCGACGGGCGCCAGACGCATGCCTTTACCGGGGCTCTTGGTCATCATGCGCAGGCTGATGTGCTCGTCCGGCTGTAGCTGGATCAGCAATTGGTTTACCTGGCCGCCGCTGAACAGCTCGTGGGGCACCGGCTTGAACTGGATGACGATCTGCGAGGAGCGCTTAGCCATGCGTTTGCCGGTGCGCAGATAGAATGGCACCCCAGCCCAGCGCCAGTTGTCGATGTGCGCCTGGACGGCGACGAAGGTCTCGGTATCGCTGTCGTTGTCGACATCTTTCTCGAAGTAGTAGGCGGGTACTTCCTGGCCGCCGATCTTGCCGGCGCCATACTGGCCGCGCACCGTCTTGTCCTGCACGTCCTGGCCAGTGATTGGTTTGAGGGCGCGCAGGATCTTCACCTTCTCGTCCCGCACGGCTTCGGCGTCGAACTGCGCCGGCGGCTCCATGGCTACCAGGCACAGCAACTGCAGCAGGTGGTTCTGCAACATGTCGCGGGTGGCGCCAGCGCGGTCGTAGTAGGCGCCGCGGCTCTCCACACCGAGGGTTTCGCAGACGCTGATCTGCACATGGTCCACCTGGCTGTTGCGCCACACCGGTTCCAGCAGGGCGTTGGCGAAGCGCAGGGCCATGAGGTTCTGCACCGTTTCCTTGCCCAGGTAGTGATCGATGCGGAACACCTGGGGCTCGTCGAACACTTCGCCGATCGCTTCGTTGATCGCGGTGGCCGACTCCAGCGAATGGCCGATGGGCTTCTCCAGCACGATGCGCGCCTCGTGGTCGGCCAGGCCGGCGATGCGCAGGTGGTTGGCGATGGGCACGAACAGCTGGGGCGCGGTGGCCAGGTAGTAGATGCGCGTCAGCCCGCCGGGCTCGCCCAGGTAGCGCGCCAGGCGGCCGAAGTCGGCGCTTTGTGCGGCGTCCATGGGGAAGTAGTCCAGGCGCGCCGAGAAGCGCTGCCAGACCTCCTCGTCGAAGTCCTGGCGGGCGATCTGAGCGCGGCAGTGGCGTTCGGCGAGCTTGACGTAGTCGTTGCGCGGCAACGGGCGGCGGGCGAGGGAGATGATCCGCACGGCATTGTGCAGGCGGGCCTCGCGATACAGGTGGTAGAGCGCCGGAAGCAGCTTGTGCAGGGCCAGATCGCCGGTGCCGCCGAAGACCAGGATGTCGCAAGGTATAGTCAAACCACCACTCTCCACGTTCGTTTAACTGGGCGGGTTGGCGAGCATGTAGTATAACTACAAGAAAGCTACATCCCGGCCAGCCGATCATAACCGAGTCCAGACCGTGAATCTGTTGCAACATATCGCCCAATCGCGCCACCTGTTGCGCAAATCGGAACTCAAAGTGGCCGACCACGTGCTGCTCGATCCGGCTGCCGTCATGCACAGTTCGATGGCCGACCTGGCGCACAACGTGGGGATCAGCGAGCCGACCATCGTGCGATTCTGCCGGGCGATCGGCTGTTCGGGCTTCCAGGACCTCAAGCTCAAGCTGGCGCAGAGCCTGGCCGCCGGGGCCAGTTTCGGCCAGTTCGCCATCCATGAAGACGACTCGGTTGCCGACTACAGCCTGAAGATCTTCGACACCACCTTGCACACACTGATGGAAGTGCGTGAGCACCTCGACCCGCAGGCTCTGCAGCAGGCGGTGAGTGCCATGGCCCAGGCGCAGCGCGTGGAGTTCTATGGTTTTGGCGCGTCCGGCGCCGTGGCCGCCGACGCCCAGCACAAGTTCTTCCGCTTGCTGCTCACTGCTGCGGCCTATTCCGACCCGCACATGCAGGCGATGTCGGCGGTGACCTTGAAGCCGGGTGACGTGGCAGTGTGCATCTCGCAGTCGGGGCGCTCCAAGGACCTGCTGATCACCGCCAACCTGGTGCGCGAGAGCGGTGCCAACCTGATCACCCTGTGTCCCAGCCAGACACCGTTGGCCGAGCTGTCGACGGTCAACCTGGCGATCGACGTGCACGAAGACACCGAAATCTACACCCCGCTGACGTCGCGCATCGCTCACCTGGTGGTGATCGACGTGCTGGCCATGGGCGTGGCCATGGCCCGTGGCCCGAGCCTGGTCAACCACCTCAAGAGCGTGAAGCGCAGCTTGCGCAGCCTGCGTTTGTCGCCCAAGTCGATCAAGGCTACAGACGACTGACTTCTGAAGCGGCACCGGCTCTGTGGGAGCGGCTTCAGCCGCGAACACCGGCGAAGCCGGTGCCATGCGCCGTGTCGCTTGCTTCGCGGCTAAAGCCGCTCCCACAGGACAGGCGCTGATTTCAAGCCCATTCGCCAGACCTATGGGAGCGGTCCAGGTCCGTTATATGGCTGGTAAAGCCAGCGAAAATTCACGAATCTGTCACCCTTCCACCGCCAAACCGTAAACCTGCAGCGCCAGTCTGAAACTCCCCTCCATCCTATCTGGGAGACAGGCAATGGCACGTGAACACGACGGCTCGTACCAACCCAACGCCAAGGCTCGCAAGCAGCAGGAAAAGGACCAGCGCCGCATGGAATTCCGCCGCGCGATCGAAAGCTACTGCGACCGCCGCGAACTGCTGCGCTCGCTGGCCGACTACCCCGAGCTGCAGGACATCACGGTGTGGCAGGTATCGGCGGCAACTTCCCCGAAAAACGCTCAACAAGCGCGCTGATCTGCGCACGTTCGCCGCGGATGAATGCCTGGAACGCCAGGGCCACCGGTGACTGGCGCTTGGCCTTGGCCTGCACGATGCACCAGCTGCGGTACAGCGGCAGCTCCTCCACCGGCAGCTCCTTGAGCAGGCCGGTGGCCAGTTCCAGGTTGACCGCATGGCGGGTCAGCAGGGCTATACCCAGGCCCGCCACCACGCATTCACGCTGCGAATCGGTGGAGGCGACTTCCAGGGTCTGGGTGAAGTGCACGCGCTTGTCCTTGAAGAACTCCTCGCAGGCCTTGCGCGTGCCCGAGCCTTGCTCGCGGACCAGCAGGGTATGAGGTTCAAGGTCCTGCAGGCGCAGGCTCTGGAGCTTGCACAGAGGGTGGTCCGGCGGCGCCACGGCGACGATCGGGTTGTTGAGGAAGGGCAGGAACTCCAGCCCCATGTCCTGAGGCACCATGGACATGATGATCAGGTCGTCGCGGTTGTCCGAGAGGCGCCTGATTGCCTGGGCCCGGTTGACCACCGTCAAGGTCAGGTTGACCTCCGGGTGGCGCTGCTTGAAGGCGGCGAACAGGTGTGGCACGAAGTACTTGGCGCTGGATTCGATCGCCAGTTTCAGCTGACCCTGCAGTGAGCCCTGCATGTCCGACAGCTGCATGTCGAGGTTCTCCAGGCGCCCGAAGATGTCGCGGCTGGCGCGTTGCAACGCTTCTGCGGCCTCGGTCAGGTAGAGCTTCTTGCCGACGTACTCGAACAGCGGCTGGCCCACCAGTTCTTCGAGCTGACGTATCTGTAGACTTACGGCGGGTTGCGTCAGCGCCATTTCCTCGGCCGCCCGGCTGTAGGAGCGCAAATCACACACTTCATTGAAGATCTGCAACTGACGCAATGTCATACGCATCAATGACTTACGCATCTTTTCACCTGTTTTGGCAAAACCTTGTTACCTAACTATAAGCCTTTGCTAATACTGGCTCTAACAAATATTGATTTTTGTTTATCGACCTACAGCGCTAGGGTGATTGTGCGACTGGCCAGCGACGTCTGGTCACGCGCCGACCGGTGAAACCGGATCGTCTGTTCCTACGGCTTTGGGAAGACTCCAGTGATAAAAAAAATCCTGATCGCCAACCGGGGTGAAATCGCAGTTCGAATCGTGCGCGCTTGCGCCGAGATGGGCATTCGCTCTGTGGCGATCTACTCCGACGCCGACCGTCACGCCTTGCACGTCAAGCGCGCCGATGAGGCCTACAGCATTGGTGCCGAGCCCCTGGCCGGTTATCTGAACCCGCGCAAGCTGGTCAACCTGGCTGTGGAAACCGGCTGTGATGCCCTGCACCCGGGCTATGGTTTCCTGTCGGAAAACGCAGAACTGGCGGAGATCTGCGCCGAACGCGGGGTCAAGTTCATCGGCCCGGCCGCTGACGTGATCCGCCGCATGGGCGACAAGACCGAAGCGCGCCGCACCATGATCCAGGCCGGTGTGCCGGTGACCCCGGGCACTGAAGGCAACGTTGCCGACATCCATGAAGCCCTGCAGGAAGGCGACCGCATCGGTTATCCGGTGATGCTCAAGGCCACTTCCGGCGGTGGCGGGCGCGGCATCCGCCGCTGCAACAGCCGTGAGGAGCTGGAACAGAACTTCCCCCGGGTCATTTCCGAAGCCACCAAGGCCTTCGGCTCGGCAGAAGTGTTCCTGGAAAAATGCATCGTCAACCCCAAGCACATCGAGGCGCAGATCCTCGGTGACAGCTTCGGCAACGTGGTGCACCTGTTCGAGCGCGACTGCTCGATCCAGCGCCGCAACCAGAAGCTCATCGAGATCGCCCCCAGCCCGCAGCTCACCCCTGAGCAGCGCGCCTACATCGGCGACCTGGCCGTGCGCGCGGCCAAGGCGGTGAACTACGAGAACGCCGGTACCGTGGAGTTCCTGCTCGCCGAGGGCGAGGTGTACTTCATGGAAATGAACACCCGGGTGCAGGTGGAACACACCATCACCGAGGAAATCACCGGCATCGACATCGTCCGTGAGCAGATCCGCATCGCCTCGGGCTTGCCGCTGTCGATCAAGCAGGAAGACATCCAGCACCGCGGCTTCGCCCTGCAGTTCCGCATCAACGCCGAAGACCCGAAGAACAACTTCCTGCCCAGCTTCGGCAAGATCACCCGTTACTACGCCCCCGGCGGCCCGGGCGTGCGCACCGACACGGCGATCTACACCGGCTACACCATTCCACCGTTCTACGACTCCATGTGCCTGAAACTGGTGGTGTGGGCCCTGACCTGGGAAGAAGCCATGGACCGCGGCCTGCGGGCCCTGGACGACATGCGCGTGCAGGGGGTGAAGACCACCGCCGCGTATTACCAGGAAATCCTGCGCAACCCGGAATTCCGTAGCGGCCAGTTCAACACCAGCTTCGTCGAAAGCCACCCTGAACTGACCAACTACTCGATCAAGCGCAAACCCGAAGAGCTGGCCCTGGCCATCGCCGCCGCCATCGCCGCCCACGCAGGCCTGTGAGGAACCGAATAATGTCCAAGAAAATCTTTGTTACCGACACGATCCTGCGCGACGCCCACCAGTCCCTGCTGGCCACCCGCATGCGCACCGAAGACATGCTGCCGATCTGCGACAAGCTCGACAAAGTCGGCTACTGGTCGCTGGAAGTCTGGGGCGGCGCCACCTTCGACGCCTGCGTGCGCTTCTTGAAGGAAGACCCGTGGGAGCGCCTGCGCAAGCTGCGCAGCGCACTGCCCAACACCCGCCTGCAGATGCTCCTGCGCGGCCAGAACCTGCTGGGCTACCGCCATTACAGCGACGACGTGGTCAAAGCCTTCGTCGCCAAGGCTGCGGTCAACGGTATCGACGTATTCCGCATCTTCGACGCCATGAACGACGTGCGTAACCTGCGCGTGGCCATCGAGGCGGTCAAGGCCGCCGGCAAGCACGCCCAGGGCACCATCGCCTACACCACCAGCCCCGTGCACACCATCGATGCCTTCGTGAAGCAGGCCCAGCAGATGGAAGCCATGGGTTGCGACTCGGTGGCGATCAAGGACATGGCCGGCCTGCTGACCCCGTTCGCCACCGGCGAGCTGGTCAAGGCACTCAAGGCCGAACAGTCGCTGCCGGTGTTCATCCACTCCCACGACACTGCCGGCCTGGCCGCGATGTGCCAGCTCAAGGCCGTTGAAAACGGTGTCGACCACATCGACACCGCCATCTCCAGCTTCGCCTGGGGCACCAGCCATCCGGGCACCGAGTCGATGGTCGCCGCGCTCAAGGGCAGCGAGTTCGATACCGGCCTGGACCTGGAGCTGCTGCAGGAAATCGGCCTGTATTTCTATGCCGTGCGCAAGAAGTACCACCAGTTCGAGAGCGAGTTCACCGCCGTGGATACCCGCGTGCAGGTCAACCAGGTACCGGGCGGGATGATTTCCAACCTGGCCAACCAGCTCAAGGAGCAAGGCGCGCTCAACCGCATGGGCGAAGTGCTGGCAGAGATCCCACGGGTGCGCGAAGACCTCGGCTTCCCGCCGCTGGTCACCCCGACCTCGCAGATCGTCGGCACCCAGGCGTTCTTCAACGTGCTGGCCGGGGAGCGCTACAAGACCATCACCAACGAAGTGAAGCTGTACCTGCAAGGCGGCTACGGCAAGGCCCCGGGTGTGGTCAACGAGCAGCTGCGCCGCCAGGCCATCGGCAGCGAAGAAGTGATCGACGTGCGCCCGGCCGACCTGCTCAAGCCGGAAATGGCCAAGCTGCGCAGTGACATCGGCGCGCTGGCGCGCAGTGAAGAAGACGTGCTGACCTTCGCCATGTTCCCGGACATCGGGCGCAAGTTCCTCGAAGAGCGCGAAGCCGGCACCCTTACCCCCGAAGCCCTGCTGCCGATTCCGGAAGCCGGCGCGGTGGGTTCGGTGAGCGGTGAAGGCGTGCCGACCGAGTTCGTCATCGACGTGCACGGCGAAACCTACCGCGTCGACATCACCGGTGTGGGCGTCAAGGCCGAAGGCAAGCGTCACTTCTACCTGTCCATCGACGGCATGCCGGAAGAAGTGGTGTTCGAGCCACTCAACGAGTTCGTCGGCGGTGGCAGCAGCAAGCGCAAGCAGGCCAGCGCACCGGGCCACGTCAGCACCACCATGCCGGGCAACATCGTCGATGTGCTGGTCAAGGAAGGTGACGTGGTCAAGGCCGGTCAAGCGGTGCTGATCACCGAAGCCATGAAGATGGAGACCGAAGTGCAGGCGGCGATCGCCGGCAAGGTCGTGGCCATCCATGTGGCCAAGGGCGACCGGGTTACCCCGGGCGAGATCCTGATCGAGATCGAAGGCTGAGATAAGCCTTCATCTACAAGCGGTTAACCTCTGGGGAGCGAATGCTCCCCTTTTTTTGCGCTAAATTCGCTGGCCCCTTCGCGGGTAAACCCGCTCCCACAGTTAGCGCGCCAGCCTCAGGCCCTGCACTGTACTGTGGGAGCGGGTTTACCCGCGAAGAGGCCGGCTGCCCCAGTCAACTTTTCAGCCTTTGCGACATGCCTCGAGGGTTTCTACCTGGCCCTGCGGCTGTTGGTTTTCCTCACTCAACCAACGCTCGAACCCCGCCGCCACGGCCGGCCACTCGGCATCGGTAATCGAGTACCAGGCTGTATCCCGGTTGCGATCCTTCACCACCATGTGATTGCGGAACACCCCTTCGAAGACGAAGCCGAACCGCTCTGCCGCACGCTTGGAGCGAGCATTGGCGTTGTTGCACTTCCACTCGAGCCGGCGGTTGCCCAGCGCGAAGCCCAGCTGGCTCAGCAGGTAGACCGCCTCGGTGCCCTTGGGTGTGCGCTGCATGGCCGCGCCGAAGGCGATATGGCCGATCTCGAAGCGGCCCTGTTCCGGCACGATCGACATGTAGCTGAGGATGCCCTGCACCTGGCCGCTGGCACGGTCGATCACGCTGTAGAACAGCGGGTCGCGGCTGGCGGCGTTACCGTCGAGCCAACGGTCGAAGCTGGCGCGTTCGCCGAACGGGCCATAAGGCAGGTAGTCCCACAGCACCGGGTCCGAGCCTGGCCCTTGCAGCACCTCCCAGAGGTCATCGCCATGGCGCGCCGGGTCGAGCTTCTCCAGGCGGATGAAACGGCCTTCGAGGGGGGCGGCATTGGGCGTACCGGCGGGTTTCCAGTTCAATGCGTCGGTCATGGGCGGCCTACAGTACTTTGCGAAATTGGATGAAGCCGGGGCGCTCGGCAACCTGCTCGTACAGGCTGATGGCGGTGGCGTTGGTTTCGTGGGTCAGCCAGTGCACCTTGGCGCAGCCGTCGGCCTTGGCCGTGGCGTAGACATGCTCGATCAGCTGTCGGCCGATGCCCAGGCCCCGCACTGCGCTGTCCACGTAGAGGTCCTGCAGGTAGCAGGAAGGCTCGATGCTCCAGTTGGAACGATGGTAGATGAAGTTGACCATCCCCACTGCCTTGCCATCGACCCAGGCCAGCGCCGAATGGGTCGGCTCGTACCCGTCCAGCAGGCGTTGCCAGGTGCTGGCGCTGACCGCCTCGGGCAGTTCGGTTTCATAGAAGCGCAGGTAGGCCTGCCACAGGGGCAGCCAGGCGGCGTGGTCGTTCGCGCCCACCGGGCGCAGGGTAATGCTGGTCATGGGCCTTTTCCTTCAGAGGTCGCGCATGTGCGCGGCGAGTTGGTTATCCACAGGGTCGGCACTGGCGGCCAGGCCTTCGCGTACCCCGGCGATGTCTTGTGCCGAACGGTTCTGGCTGAGTTTGCGTGCACCCTGCAAACGCGTGATGGGCAGGCGGATGCCAACGATGGCGCGCAGCATGCCGTCGAGGTAGTCCGCAGGGGCATCGGCCACGCGCCACGGCGCTGCGCGGCTTTGCTCGTGGCGGTCGGTCAGGCGGCTGACGATGTCGAGCAAGGCGGCGGGCTCGTGGATCACCGCCGCCGGGCCCCAGGCATGCACCGCCGTGTAGTTCCAGGTGGGCACCACCTTGGGGTTGTCGGCCTTGCTCGGGTAGAACCCGGGGCTCACATAGGCGTCGGCGCCGGGGAATACCAGCAAGGCTTCAGCGCCTTGCGCCAGGTCCTGCCATTGAGGGTTGGCCCGGGCGAGGTGGCCATAGACCGTACCGAACTCGCCCTCGTCGGTGGCGACCAGCACCGGCAAATGGGTGGCCAGCAGCCCCTGTTCGCCATGGCTGACCAGTGTGGCCAGGCGGGTTTGCAGCATGTGCTGGTGCAGGCGGCCGAGGTCGTGTTCCTGGTGCGGTTTGCTGTTGTACATGCCGGGGATCCTTGTGCAGTGGCTTCATCCTAGGCAGGCTATTGGTTCTGTGTAAGAGCCATTCATGACTGTTTTAATAGGTCCAATGCCATGAGCGAGCGTACCCACGCGTTGCCTTTCGATCCGGCCGGCATCGTCCTCGACCGCCGCCGCCGCGGGCTCAGCCAACAGCTGTATCAGGCACTGCGCGCCCGCGTGCTGGATGGGCGCCTGGAAGGTGGCACAAGGCTACCGGCTACCCGCGACCTAGCGGCGATGCTGGCGCTGTCGCGCAACAGCGTGGTGCGCGCCTACGACCAGCTGTATGCCGAAGGCTTCATCGAAAGCCGGGTAGGCGATGGCACCTACGTGAGCCGGCTGGGAAAACTATCCACACAACTGTCCACAGGGTTATCCCGGGGTTTATCAACAGGTTTATCCACATTTCAGGCATCTGACACTGAGGATTTATCCAGTTTCATCGCGTGTAGCGAGCCATTGCAGCGTCTGAAAAATCATCATTTGCCGCCACCCAGAAGCGGCTCGCCGAAGGCTTTCAGGGTCGGCCTGCCCGCCTTCGATCTGTTTCCTTTCGAGGTTTGGGCCAAGCTGCAAGCGGGTTTCTGGCGAAATCCCGACCCGGCGCTGCTCGGTTATGGCGACCCGGCGGGAGAGGTGCAGTTGCGTGAGCTGATCGCCACGTATCTGCGTCGCTCGCGGGGGCTTTCCTGCACGGCTGAACAAATTGTGATCACCAGTGGCGCGCAGCAGGCGATCAGCCTTTGTGCACAGCTGCTGTTACAGCCCGGTGACGGCGTGGCTGTGGAAAACCCAGGCTATCGCGCCGCCGGGCACGCCTTCGCCCTGGCGGGGGCAAGGGTCAGCGGCGTGCCGGTGGATGAAGAGGGCATGGACTGTGCGCGCCTGGCCGAGCTGCCGGACTGTCGGCTGGCCTATGTGACCCCGGCCCACCAGTACCCGACCGGCGTCACCATGAGCCTGGCCCGGCGCCTGTCGTTACTGGCCTGGGCCGAGCGCCAGGGCGGGTGGATCGTCGAGGACGACTACGACGGCGAGTATCGCTACAGCGGCGCGCCCCTGGCGCCGCTGGCTGCGCTGGATCGGCAGGGCCGGGTGTTGTACGTCGGCACTTTCGGCAAGATCGCTTTCCCGGCGCTGCGAATGGGCTACCTGGTGCTGCCCAAACCTCTGGTGCAGGTGTTCAGCCAGGCCAAGGCGCTGGCGGTGCGCCATTCGGAAGTGGGTAGCCAGTGCGTCATGGCGCAGTTCATGGCCCAGGGGCATTTCCAGCGGCATATCCGTCGCATGCGCCGGGCGGCGCTGGCGCGCAGGAATGTGTTGAAGGCTGGCTGGCCGGTGGATGTGCCGGGGCTGGGGGCAATGCCGGAAGTGGCGGCGGGACTGCATGTGAAAGTGGCTGTGGATAACTTTGCGCGCGAGCAGGAACTGGTGGCGCGGGCCGAGGCGGTGGGGGTGGAGCTCAATCCGTTGAGTAGTTACTGGCTGGATGACAGCGAGGTGCCTGTGGATAAGCGGGCGGGGCTGGTGCTGGGGTTTGCGGCGGTGCCTGAAGCGCAGATTGCGGATGCATTGATGCGGCTGCGCAAGGCCTGGAAGTAGCTATCGCGGGGCAAGCCCGCTCCCACGAGCCGTACACAGGCTGCGTGGGAGCGGGCTTGCCCCGCGATGGTTCAGGTGCCGGATTTGATCTTGGTCCAGGCCCGCGTCCGCGCCCGCTCGGCATCCCGCGGCAGCGGCTTGAGGGTATACAACTTGGCCATCGCTTCGGCCGTGGGGTACAGGTTGGGGTTGTTGCGGATCGCCGGGCTGACCTTGTCGGTCGCATCCTTGTTCGGGTTCGGGTAGCCGACGAAATCACTGATCGGTGCAATCACCTCAGGCCGCAGCAGGTAGTTGATGAAGGTGTGGGCATCTTCCGGGTTGGCCGCGTTCTTCGGGATCGCCAGCATGTCGAACCAGATCGGCGCGCCTTCCTTGGGCAGGCGCATGTCCACCACCACGCCGTTCTTGGCTTCGCGCGCACGGTTGGCCGCCTGGGAGAAGCTGCCGGAATAGCCCACCGCCACGCAGATGTCGCCATTGGCGATGTCGGCCATGTACTTGGAGGAGTGGAAATAGGTCACGTGCGGGCGGATCTTCATCAGCAGGTCCTGAGCCTTCTGATAGTCCGCCGGCTTGCCGCTGTTGGGGTCCAGGCCCAGGTACGACAGCGCCAGCGGCAAAATCTCCGACGGCGAGTCGAGCAGCGCCACGCCGCACTGTTTGAGCTTGGCGATGTTCTCTTCCTTGAAGATCAGGTCCCAGCTGTCCACCGGCGCGTTATCACCGAGTACTGCCTTGACCTTGGCCGGGTTGAAGCCGATCAGCACGGTGCCGTACATGTAGGGCACGGCGAATTTGTTGCCCGGGTCGTTGGCTTCGATCAGCTTCATCAGCGCCGGGTCCAGGTGCTGCCAGTTGGGCAGCTTGCTGCGGTCCAGGGGTTGGAACACCCCGGCCTCGATCTGCTTGGCAAGGAACACGTTGGACGGCACCACCACGTCATAGCCGGAGTTGCCGGTCAGCAGCTTGGCTTCCAGCGCCTCGTTGGTGTCGAAGATGTCGTAGATCAGCTTGACCCCGCTGTCCTTCTGGAAGTCGACGAGGGTTTGCGGGGTGATGTAGTCGAACCAGTTGTACACCCGCAGGGTGCCCGGTGCGGCGTTGGCCTGCAGGGCGCCGGTGAACAGGCTGGCTGCGATGAGTGGGGCGAGCAGACGCTTGAGTCGGACCATGTTCAGGCTCCTGGCTGGGCGCGCTGGAAGCCTTCCAGCACATTGACCGCGTTGATGCCGATTTCCTCCACAGCGTAGCCACCTTCCATCACGAACAGGGTCGGCTTGCCGAGTTGGGCGATGCGTTTGCCCATTTCCAGGTAGTCCGGGCTGTCCAGCTTGAACTGCGAGATCGGGTCGTCCTTGAAGGTGTCCACGCCCAGGGAGATCACCAGCACGTCGGCGTCGTACTCGGCGATGCGCTGGCAGGCCGCTTCCAGCGCAGCGTTCCAGGCCGCCCAGTCGCTGCCGGCGGGCAGTGGGTAGTTGATGTTGCAGCCTTCGCCCGCACCCTCGCCGATCTCGTCGGCATAGCCGAGGAAGAACGGGAATTCGTCCTGCGGGTCGCCGTGGATCGAGGCGAAGAACACATCGTTGCGCTGGTAGAAGATGTCCTGGGTGCCGTTGCCGTGGTGGTAGTCGACATCGAGGATGGCCACTTTGCGCCGGCCCTGGTCGAGGAAAGCCTGGGCGGCGATGGCGGCGTTGTTCAGGTAGCAATATCCGCCCATCACTTCGGCGGCGGCGTGGTGCCCTGGTGGGCGGCACAGGGCGAAGGCCGAGTGGGCGCCTTGCTGGATTGCCGCCTGGGCGGTGAGCGCGACTTGCGCGGCGCTGTAGGCGGCCTGCCAGGTACCGGCGGTGATTGGCGCGCCGGCGTCGAAACTGTAGTAACCGAGCTCGCCATGCAGGCCGGTAGGTTTGACCTGGCGCAGGGTGCGTGCCGGCCAGGTGAAGGGCAACAGGTCGCCGTCGTGACCAAGCGCGGCCCAGCGTGCCCAGGCGCCTTCGAAGAAGTTCAGGTAGTCGGCGCTGTGGATGCGCTGCAGCGGGGCGCGGCCGAAGTCGGTCGGGCCTTGGACGTCGCCAAGGTTGCTCTTTTTCACCTGTTCCAGCACATGGTCGGCGCGCGAGGGCATCTCGAAGCAGGGCATCAGCTTGCCGTCGATCAGCTCGCAGCGGCCGTGGTGCAGGCGGTGGTCATCGGAATAGATTGTCAGCATTTGTTGTTCTCCGGGTAATCACTGGCGTGGGCCCATTCTGGTGGGCGGCCGGCAGACCGGGGGACGTTGCAAACGGCCAAAAGGGGATCAATGTGGCCAAGTCATCCTGGCAGACCCTATCGCGGGGCAAGCCCGCTCCCACAGGTGTCACGTGGGAGCGGGCTTGCCCCGCGATAGGGCCGGTTCAGGTCAACCGCGAAAATGGCTCGGCGCCACGCCGCTCCAGCGCTGGAAGGCATGCCTGAAACTCGCCGTCTCACTGAACCCCAGCGTTTCGGCAATCCGGTAGATCGGCATCTGGTCCTCGGCCAGCAATTGCTTGGCCCGCTCGAAGCGCAGCTCGTCGAGCAGCTGTTGATAACTGCTGCCCAGCGCCTGCAAGTGCCGGCGCATGGTGCGCGACGAACAGTTCATCTGCCGTGCCAGGCCCTCCAGCCCAGGCGCCGCATCCAGCTGCTGGAGCAGCAGCTGGCGAATCCGCCCCAGCCAGGCCTGGCGCCCGGTGAACTCCAGGTTCAAACGCCGACAGCGTTCACTCATCGCCTTGTGGGTGATCGGGTCGGCCAGCGGCAGCGGCATGTCCAGCCAGCGGCGTTCGAAGGCGAAAGCGTTGTCGCCCGCATCGAAGCCCTGCGGGCAGGCGAATGCACCGGCGTAGAGCGCGTGGTAATCGGGGCGGGGGTGTTCGAAGCGTGCCGCCAGCAAGGGCAGCGGGCGGCCGAGCAGGTCGTCGCAGATCACTTTCAGCGACACCAGGCAGAACTCGGCATTGAAGGCGGCCAGCCCTGGCGCGTCGTAGTGGTCGCTGGCGCACAGCCACACACGCTGGCCATCATCCACCAGGCGCAACTGGAAAACTGTTCCCAGCAGTGCCGGAAAGCTCAGCGCCAGCCGCAGGGCGTCACCCAAAGTGGCACTGGAGAGCAGCGCGTAACCGAGCATGCCGTAGCACGACACATGCATGCGCCGGCCCAGCTCCAGGCCGATGTCCTCGCGCCGGGCCAGGGCGTTGGCGCATACCTGCAGCTCTTGCTGGGTGGTGATGCGGGCGTCCGGGTGCTCAAGGTCTGCCAGGCCAATGCCGCTGCCGGCGAGCAGCTGCTGCGGGTCCACGTCTTGTTCCTGGAACACCTGGAGGATCAGCGAAACGGCATTGAGGGTGGTGAGGTGGCTGTGCAGCATGCTCGGTGTCCCGTGGGGCTGAGGGGCATTATGGAGCAAGTTGTGTGCCGGGGTGTGTTGCCCCTGTGGGAGCGGGTTTACCCGCGAACACCGGCGCAGCCGGTGCCAGGCACCGCGTTGTCTGCTTCGCGGCTAAAGCCGCTCCCACAGGTGGGGTGACACGCGCATAAAAAAAGGGCCCGATGCGTGCGCTCGGGCCCTTGAAAGGTTGAGAGGTGTCTAGTCCCTCGACCTGGTGAGACTGTTTGCTACGGTCGGGTTACGCCTTCAGCGGAACCAGACGTGGAGCGATCATGTTTTCCGGACGCAGGATGTCGTTGAGCATCTCTTCGTCCAGCAGCTTCTCTTCGCGCACCAGTTCCAGCACGCCGCGGCCGCTTTCCAGGGCAACGCGGGCGATACGGGTGGCGTTTTCGTAGCCGATGTACGGGTTCAGGGCGGTGACCAGGCCGATCGAGTGCTCGACCAGTTCACGGCAGCGCTGTTCGTTGGCGGTGATGCCGACGATGCAGTGCTCGCGCAGCATGTCCATGGCGCGTTGCAGCAGGCGGATCGAGTCGAAGATCTTGTAGGCGATCAGCGGCTCCATCACGTTCAGCTGCAGCTGGCCACCTTCGGCAGCGACGGTCAGGGCCAGGTCGTTGCCCATGATGGCGAAGGCGACTTGGTTGACGGCTTCCGGGATAACCGGGTTGACCTTGCCTGGCATGATCGAGCTGCCTGGCTGACGCGCCGGCAGGTTGATCTCGTTGATGCCGGTGCGTGGGCCGCTGGACAGCAGGCGCAGGTCGTTGCAGATCTTCGACAGCTTGACCGCGGTGCGCTTGAGCATGCCGGAGAACAGCACGAAGGCGCCCATGTCGGAGGTGGCTTCGATCAGGTCGGCAGCCGGCACCAGCGGCTGGCCGCTGATGGTTGCCAGGCGCTGTACGGCCAGGGCCTGGTAGCCAGGGTCGGCGTTGATGCCGGTACCGATGGCGGTGCCGCCCAGGTTGATTTCGGTCAGCAGTTCCGGAGCCAGCGAGCGCAGGCGCTGCAGGTCTTCGGTCATGGTGGTGGCGAAGGCGCGGAATTCCTGGCCCAGGGTCATAGGTACGGCGTCCTGCAGCTGGGTGCGGCCCATCTTCAGTACGTGGTCGAATTCTTTACCTTTGGCAGCGAACGCCTGGATCAGGCTGTCGAGGCTGGCCAGCAGGGCGTCGTGGCCCAGCAGCAGACCCAGACGGATCGCGGTCGGGTAGGCGTCGTTGGTCGACTGCGCCATGTTCACATCGTTGTTCGGGTGCAGGTACTGGTACTCACCCTTCTGATGGCCCATGGCCTCCAGCGCGATGTTGGCGATGACTTCGTTGGCGTTCATGTTGGTGGAAGTACCAGCACCGCCTTGAATCATGTCCACCACGAACTGCTCGTGGTAGTCGCCCTTGATCAGTCGTGCGCAGGCTGCGCTGATCGCGGCGTGCTTGGCATCGCTCAGGTGCCCCAGCTCACGGTTGGCGTCAGCAGCTGCCTGCTTGACCATCGCCAGGCCGACTACCAGTTTCGGGTAGTGCGACAGCGGAACACCGGAGAGGTGGAAGTTGTTGGCAGCGCGCAGAGTCTGGATGCCGTAGTAGGCATCGGCAGGGACTTCAAGGGTACCAAGCAGATCTTTTTCGACGCGGAACGATGCAGCGGAGGACATGATGGATATCATCTCGATTTTGACCCGGCACCTGCCGGAATGCCGCCAATGCTAGGGCTGGGCAGATTTGTCGGCCAATGCTGTTGCACGCTAACCTATGCACAAACGGCATACGGTTTGATGTGACGCCGATTGACAATCGAGCGTGTTCCATTTTGGTGCACGCGTTGCGGAGTAGTCGATGAACCTCGAAAGCAAATGGCTGGAGGACTTCAGTGCCCTGGCCTCAACCCGCAGTTTCTCGCAAGCGGCCGAGCGCCGCTTCGTCACCCAGCCAGCCTTCAGCCGGCGTATCCGCAGCCTGGAAGCGGCCTTGGGGCTGACTTTGGTGAATCGTTCCCGCACCCCCATCGAACTGACCGAGGCCGGGCAGCTGTTTCTCGTCACCGCGCGTACTGTTGTCGACCAGTTGAGCGAAGTTCTTCGTCATTTGCATCACCTTGAAGGCGGGCAGGGCGAGGTGATCCAGGTGGCGGCGGCGCACTCGCTGGCTTCGGGGTTTTTCCCGCGTTGGGTCGCCCAGTTGCGCAACGACGGCTTGAACATTGCCACCCGCCTGGTGGCCACCAACGTGGGTGATGCGGTGCATGCATTGCGCGAGGGTGGCTGCGACCTGATGCTGGCGTTCTACGACCCGGATGCCGCGCTGCAGATGGACGCCGAAATCTTCCCTTCCTTGCACATGGGCAACACCGAAATGCTCCCGGTGTGTGCGGTCGGCCCCGATGGCAAGCCGTTGTTCGACCTGGAAGGCGAGGGCAGCGTGCCGTTGCTGGCCTACAGCGCCGGCGCCTTCCTCGGCCGTTCGGTCAACCTGCTGCTGCGCCAGCGCAACCTGCGCTATACCACGGTGTATGAAACGGCCATGGCCGACAGCCTCAAGAGCATGGCACTGGAAGGCATGGGCATCGCCTGGGTGCCGAAGTTGTCCATGCGCGGCGAGCTGGAGCGTGGCGAGTTGGTGGTCTGCGGCGCCAGCCAGTGGCATGTACCGCTGGAAATCCGCCTGTATCGCTGTGCCCTGGTGCGCAAGGCCAACGTGCGCTTGCTGTGGCGCAAGCTGGAAGGCGGTTCAGTTGACCCAAAAGTCAGCCAAAGCCCCGAAAAATAAGGGCGACAGTTGGTCGCCGGGGGTGCCGTGATGGGCCTGCGTTACGGTATACTGCGCGGCCTTTCGACCGGATAGCTCCGGTCCAGATCAGCAAACAAGCCACGCCGGTCGTCCCGCGTGGCTTGTTGTTTTTTGACGCGCCTGCGGGCGCACAAGCGAAGAGGCTCGACGATGAGTGCACTGGTTGGCGTGATCATGGGCTCCAAGTCCGATTGGTCCACCCTTAGCCACACCGCCGATATGCTGGAAAAACTCGGCATTCCCTACGAAGTGAAGGTGGTTTCCGCCCACCGCACCCCGGATCTGCTGTTCCAGTATGCCGATGAGGCCGAAGGCCGTGGCATCGAGGTGATCATCGCCGGTGCCGGTGGCGCCGCCCACCTGCCGGGCATGTGCGCCGCCAAGACGCATCTGCCGGTGCTGGGCGTACCGGTGCAGTCGTCGATGCTCTCGGGCGTCGATTCGCTGCTGTCGATCGTGCAGATGCCGGCCGGTATCCCGGTGGCCACCCTGGCCATCGGCAAGGCCGGCGCGATCAACGCCGCCCTGCTGTCGGCGAGCATCCTCGGTGCCAAGCACCCGCAGTTCCACGCGGCGCTCAAGCAGTTCCGCACCGAGCAGACCGACACCGTGCTGGACAATCCAGACCCGCGCCAGGCTTGAGGCTGACGATATGAAGATCGGTGTAATCGGTGGCGGCCAGCTGGGCCGCATGCTGGCCCTGGCGGGCACCCCGCTGGGCATGAACTTCGCCTTCCTCGACCCGGCCCCGGACGCCTGCGCCGCGCCCCTGGGCGAGCACCTGCGCGCCGACTACGGCGACCAGGACCACCTGCGCCAGCTGGCCGACGAAGTCGACCTGGTGACCTTCGAGTTCGAAAGTGTGCCGGCGGAAACCGTCGCCTTCCTGTCGCAGTTCGTGCCGGTGTACCCAAGCGCCGAAGCCCTGCGCATCGCCCGCGACCGCCTGTTCGAGAAGAGCATGTTCCGTGACCTGGGGATCCCCACCCCAGCCTTCGCCGACATCCTCTCGCAAGCCGACCTCGACGCCGCCGTGGCCAGCATCGGCCTGCCGGCCGTGCTCAAGACCCGCACCCTGGGTTATGACGGCAAGGGCCAGAAAGTCCTGCGTAAACCGGAAGACGTAATCGACACCTTCGCCGAACTGGGCAGCGTGCCGTGCCTGCTGGAAGGCTTCGTGCCGTTCACCGGCGAAGTGTCGCTGGTGGCCGTGCGCGCTCGCGATGGCGAAACCTGCTTCTACCCGCTGGTGCACAACACCCACGAGAGCGGCATCCTCAAGCTGTCGGTGGCAAGCGACGCGCACCCGCTGCAGGCCCTGGCCGAAGACTACGTTGGCCGCGTGCTGCAGAAGCTGGACTATGTCGGCGTGATGGCTTTCGAGTTCTTCGAGGTCGACGGTGGCCTGAAAGCCAACGAAATCGCCCCGCGCGTGCACAACTCCGGGCACTGGACCATCGAAGGCTCGGAGTGCAGCCAGTTCGAGAACCACCTGCGCGCCGTTGCCGGCCTGCCGCTGGGTTCGACCGCCAAGGTCGGCGAAAGCGCCATGCTCAACTTCATCGGCGAAGTGCCGGCGGTAGACAAAGTCATCGCCATCGACGATTGCCACCTGCACCACTACGGCAAGGCCTTCAAGGTCGGGCGCAAGGTTGGCCACGCTACCCTGCGTTGCGCCGACATGGCCACGCTGAAGGCCAAGATCGCCGAAGTAGAGGCTTTGATCGCCGGCTGAGCGAACTTCTTACGGCAACCGCCCCTCTGAAATGGCGACAAGCCAAAGCGCTGTCTAGGCTTTGGCTTGTTCCACTTCACCACAGAGGGATTGCCATGGGCATCATTGGAACCATCTTCATCGGCCTGATCGTCGGCCTGCTGGCGCGCTTCCTGAAACCCGGGGACGACAGCATGGGCTGGATCATGACCATCCTCCTCGGCATCGCCGGCTCCCTGGCCGCCACCTATGGCGGGCAGGCCCTGGGCATCTACCAGGCCGGGCAGGCGGCGGGCTTCTTCGGGGCCCTGGTCGGCGCGATCATCCTTCTGGTGATCTACGGCTTCATCAAGAAGAACTGAACACAGGCTAGAATGCTCGGCAATTCAAACCTGAGTTGCCGAGCATTTCCATGCGTGCGTTTTTCCTCATCCCCCTGCTGCTTGTCAGCGCCCTGGCCCATGCCGAGCTGCCCGAAACCGACTGGCTGGAGCTGATGCCCAAGTCGGACCAGAAGGCCCTCGAGCAGATGCCCGAGATCGACCACAATTCCCCCGAAGCCCAGGGTGTGTTCACTGCCAAAGGTGGCCTGAAGCAGAGCAAGGGCCTGCCGGCGGTTATGTACTCGACCAAGACCGTCGCCGCCATGAACGGCAAACAGATCCGCCTGGGTGGCTACCCGGTGCCGCTGGAGAGCGATGCCAAGGGCAACAGCACCTTGTTCTTCCTGGTGCCGTACCCCGGCGCCTGTATCCACGTGCCGCCACCGCCGCCGAACCAGCTGGTGCTGGTGCGCTATCCGAAAGGGTTGAAGATCGACGATATCTACACACCGCTGTGGGTGACCGGCCAATTGAAGGTGGAGAAGGTCAGCAATGACCTGGCCGATGCGGCCTATGCGCTGGATGCCGGGAAGGTGAGGGTGGTGGAGGATGCTGATCTTTGATTGGCCGTGAAACCCATCGCGGGGCAAGCCCGCTCCCACGCCGTCATTAGCGGTCGGCGTGGGAGCGGGCTTGCCCCGCGATTGCGTTATCAGATCATTTCGCTGCCGATCACCAGCCCCAGCGAATGACTCGCCCCAGGCTTGAGCGTCACCACGTCATCCCACACATTCGCCGTCTCGATGCACAGCATGCGCTGCCAGCCATCGTCGGCCATGTCTGCCAGCTCCTGGGCGCGGTCGGTCCAGGGGTTCCAGATCACCGCGCTGCGTGAGCCGCTGGCCTGCAGGCTGATGCGTCGGTTCCAGTGCGGGTCGACGATGCTCAAGCGTTGGGGGGCGTTCAGGTAGATGCGGTCGGTCTCGCCCGCGAAGCCCAGGTTGCCCTGCTGCTGGCGCTGCTCCCAGTCGGCCAGGGTTTCGATATAGCCCAGGCCATCGACGCCTTCCACCTGCACCTGGCGTACATCGCTCACGGCGAAGTAACTGTGCAGGGCCTGGCTGAGGGTGACGTTGGTATTGCCGAGGTTGTAGCTGGTGAGGGTCAGTTGCAACTGATCGCCCAGCTCCACCTGCAGCTTGAGTTCGACCTCATGGGGCCAGCCTGGCAATTCGCCCTGGGCTTCGGGCAGGGTGAATTCGATAAGCAGGCTGTTGCCTGACTCTTCCATGCCGAGCAACTGCCAGTCGCGGCCACGAGCCAGGCCGTGGGCCGGTGCTTGTTCACCCTGGAACATGTTCTGCACCGACTGCGGGTTGCGCTGCAGATTGCCGAACCAGGGCCAGCACACCGGTACCCCGGCACGCACGGACTTGCCCTTACGGAAGATGGCCTGGTCGCTCAGCCACAGCAGGGGCGGCTCGCCGATGCGCTGGTAGCTGAGGACCTGCGCGCCCTGCTGGGCGATCAGAAGTTCGGCGCGGTCGCTGGTGATGCGCCAGCAGTTGAGTTCGCCGTGTAGCTCGGTGTCGACCTTGAAAGTAGCCATTGCGCTCGTCTCATTGAATGCCTGTCGGGCCGTTGGACCCGTTAGCCTGCAATGAGTTTACCGCTCGCCTGGCTCAGCGACGAGGCACCGAGCGGGTGCGGCCGCTGCCGTCGATGGCGACGAACACGAACACCGCTTCGGTGACCTTGCGCCATTCACTGGACAACGGATCGTCGCTCCACACTTCGACCATCATCTGGATCGAGCTGCGACCGATTTCCAGGGTCTGGGTATAAAAGGAGAGCTGCGCGCCCACGGCCACCGGGACCAGGAAGGCCATGCGGTCGATGGCCACCGTGGCCACGCGGCCACCGGCAACGCGGCTGGCCATGGCGGTACCGGCCAGGTCCATCTGTGCGACCAGCCAGCCGCCGAAGATGTCGCCAAAACCGTTGGTTTCGCGCGGCAGCGCGGTGATCTGCAAGGCCAGATCGCCCTGCGGGATAGGATCTTCTTGTTCGAGCTCAATCATGCCGTGGGGCCTCTGACCCGTGACGCTTCATGGGTGGCGCAGTGACGGACGCCGTTAAAACGATTCAGCTGCTCGCATACTACGCTGATTTCGCTTCAGGGGCGGCCTTGGGGAAACTCTGCGAAACAGTCTGACAATAGAGACCGACGTTTTCGCACAATATCCCTCAACAGAATCAACCTTTTCCTACGAGCGGGCAGTATATAGACCCTTACAGCCAGCGACGACGTCACATTCATGAATATCTGTACGGATTTTGTACCGCTATGAGGGCTGCTCGGCAATTTGTTATCTTCACCCGCTACCCAATCCAGAAGCCGCATGCCAAGCGGCCTGCACACTAAAAAAGAGAACGAGCAGCGATGACCTCCGTGCCGAGCAGTATCGAGCAGCCTTCCAGGCCGCTGACCCGCAGCGACTACAAGACCCTCTCTCTGTCCGCCCTCGGTGGTGCCCTGGAGTTCTACGACTTCATCATCTTCGTGTTCTTCGCCACAGTGGTGGGCAAGCTGTTCTTCCCCGCCGACATGCCCGAATGGCTGCGCCTGATGCAGACCTTCGGCATCTTCGCCGCCGGCTATCTGGCGCGGCCGCTGGGCGGCATCGTCATGGCCCACTTCGGTGACCTGCTCGGGCGCAAGAAGATGTTCACCCTGAGCATCTTCATGATGGCGCTGCCGACCCTGGTCATGGGCCTGCTGCCAACTTATGCACAGATCGGCCTGTGGGCGCCGATCCTGCTGCTGTTGATGCGCGTCATCCAGGGCGCGGCCATCGGTGGTGAAGTGCCGGGCGCCTGGGTATTCGTCTCCGAGCACGTGCCGGCGCGCAACACTGGTTATGCCTGCGGCACCCTGACCGCCGGCCTGACCTCGGGCATCCTGCTTGGCTCGCTGGTGGCGACGCTGATCAACACGATCTACAGCCCGGAAGAAGTGGCCGACTACGCCTGGCGCATCCCGTTCCTGCTGGGTGGTGTGTTCGGCTTCTTCGCGGTCTACCTGCGCCGCTGGCTGCATGAAACCCCGGTATTCGCCGAGATGCAGGCGCGCAAGGCCCTGGCCGAGGAGCTGCCGCTGCGCGCGGTGCTGCGCGACCACCGCGGCGCGATCATCCTGTCGATGCTGCTCACCTGGTTGCTGTCGGCCGGCATCGTGGTGATCATCCTGATGACCCCGGCCCTGCTGCAGAGCCTCTACCACGTCAGCCCCACCGATTCGCTCAAGGCCAACAGCCTGGCCATCGTGCTGCTCAGCCTGGGCTGTGTCGGCGCCGGTAGCCTGGCCGACCGCTTCGGCGCCGGGCGCGTGTTCATCGTTGGCAGCCTGGCGCTGCTGGCCTCGTCCTGGGCCTTCTACCACAGCCTGCCGACCCGCCCGGACCTGCTGTTCCCGCTGTACGCCCTGACCGGGCTGTGCGTGGGTATCGTCGGCGCCGTGCCGTACGTGATGGTCAAGGCGTTTCCGCCGGTGGTGCGCTTCAGTGGGCTGTCGTTCTCCTACAACCTGGCGTACGCGATCTTTGGCGGGCTGACGCCGATGGTGGTGACCGCGCTGCTCAAGTTCAGCCCGATGGCACCGGCCTATTACGTGGCGTGCCTGTGTGCCGTTGGTCTGCTGGTCGGTACATATCTGCTCGCCAACAAGCGCTGAGCGGCCGGCTTGCTGGCCTCTTCGCGGGTAAACCCGCGAAGAGGGCGGACCTGCTCGAACCCTTCCTGAAACATCTTGAAAGGCCATCCCGGGCAACCGGTGATGGCCTTTCATCCAATTGTCACATTGGAGTCATATCGTGTTCATGCGGCCTGCAGATACTTGGGCCCGTTCCATCACAACCCCTACGATATTCCTGCTAGGAGCAAGGCATGAAACTGAAGCGTTTGATGGCGGCCCTGACCTTTGCCGCCGCTGGCGTTGCCACCGCCAATGCGGTCGCCGCTGTCGACCCAGCCATCCCGACCTACACCAAGACCACCGGTGTATCGGGTAACCTCTCCAGCGTCGGTTCGGACACCCTCGCCAACCTGATGACCCTGTGGGCCGAGGCCTACAAGAAGGAATATCCGAACGTAAACATCCAGATCCAGGCCGCCGGTTCCTCCACCGCGCCACCCGCGCTGACCGAAGGCACCGCCAACCTGGGCCCGATGAGCCGCAAGATGAAGGACGTCGAGCTGCAGGCCTTCGAGCAGAAGTACGGCTACAAGCCAACCGCCATCCCGGTTGCCGTCGACGCCCTGGCCGTGTTCGTGCACAAGGACAACCCGATCAAGGGTCTGACCATGGCTCAGGTCGACGCCATCTTCTCGTCCACCCGCCTGTGCGGCGGCAAGGCTGACGTGAAGACCTGGGGTGACATCGGTGTGACCGGCGACCTGGCCAACAAGCCAATCCAGCTGTTCGGCCGTAACTCGGTATCGGGCACCTACGGCTACTTCAAGGAAGAAGCCCTGTGCAAAGGCGACTTCAAGCCTAACGTCAACGAACAGCCTGGCTCGGCTTCGGTCGTGCAGTCGATCAGCTCCTCGCTGAACGGCATCGGCTACTCGGGCATCGGCTACAAGACCGCCAGCGTGAAGACCGTGGCCCTGGCCAAGAAGGAAGGCGGCGAGTTCATCGAAGACAACGAAGCCAACGCCCTGAACGGTTCGTACCCGCTGTCGCGCTTCCTCTACGTCTACGTCAACAAGGCCCCGAACAAGCCTCTGGCCCCGCTGGAAGCCGAGTTCGTCAAGCTGGTGCTGTCCCAGGCAGGCCAGCAGGTCGTGGTGAAGGATGGCTACATCCCGCTGCCGGCCAAAGTGGTCGACAAGACCCTGGCTGACCTGGGCCTGTCCCACGCCGGTAACGTCGCAAAGAAGTAAGTAACTGAGGATGAGGCCGGTGCTGATGCCCGGCCTTGTCCACGAATTTCTCGGTCCGAAGCCAGGGTTCCTGCGCGGCGGGCTTTCTTGCGTCACTGCATTGTCATGTTTTTGTCATACGGGACCGCTAGGGTGTGCGCATGAATGATCTGGCCAACTCCACCATGACCCAAAATTCCCCGCCGGTGCGCATTGATTTCAATACGCCCGAGCTGCAACGCAAGCGCCGCATGCGCGCCCTCAAGGACCGCCTGACCCGCTGGTACGTCCTGGTGGGCGGGCTGGCCGTGCTGGCTGCCATCACCCTGATCTTCTTCTACCTGGCCTACGTAGTGCTGCCGCTGTTCCAGGGCGCCACGCTGACCAGCAAGAAGGCGCTGGAGCCGACCTGGCTGCAGCAGGATGCCGGCAAGCCGCTGATGATCGCCCTCGAGGAACAGAACCTCGTGGGCATGCGCGTTTCCGACAAGGGCCAGGCCCTGTTCTTCGATACCAAGACCGGTAGCGAACTCAAACGCGTCGACCTGCCAGTGCCCGCCGGCACCCAGGTCAGCTCGATCAGCACCGACCAACCCGGCAGCCCGCTGGTGGTGTTGGGCCTGTCCAACGGCCAGGCGCTGGTGTTCCACCACACCTACAAGATCACCTATCCGGACAACAAGAAGACCATCGAGGCGGGCATCGACTACCCCTATGGTCAGGACCTGTTCACCCTGGATGACCAGGGCCGCGCGCTGGAACACGTAAGTGTCAACGTCAATGGCGACACCCTGCTGCTGGCCGGCTCCACCGGTGCGCACCTGCAGGTGATCGAACTGTCGCGCACCGAGAACATGATGACCGACGAGGTCACCGTCGAGCAGAACCGCATCGAACTGCCGCAGATGACCGAGACGGTGAAGAACATCTTCATCGACCCGCGCCAGCAGTGGCTGTACGTGGTCAACGGCCGTGCCACCGCCGACGTCTTCAGCCTGCGCGAGAAGAGCCTCAACGGCCGCTACAAGCTGCTCGAGGACGGCAACGCCGAAATCACTGCCAGCGGCCAACTGGTCGGCGGCATCTCGCTGATCTTCGGTGACTCCAAGGGCGGCCTGAGCCAGTGGTTCATGGCCCGCGACCCGGATGGCGAGTCGCGCCTGAAACTGATCCGCAGCTTCCAGCTGGGTAACGCACCGATCGTGCAGATCGACGCCGAAGAGCGCCGCAAGGGCTTCATCGCCCTCGACAGCGCCGGCAAGCTGGGTGTGTTCCACAGCACCGCGCACCGTACCCTGCTGGTCGAGCCGGTCGCCGAAGGCGCGGGCATCCTGGCCCTGTCGCCACGCGCCAACCGCATCATCATCGAAGAAGGCGGCAAGCTGCTGCCACTGAGCCTGCGCAACCCGCACCCAGAGATCTCCTTCAGTGCGCTGTGGGGCAAGGTCTGGTACGAGAACTACGACGAGCCTAAATACGTCTGGCAGTCGACCGCCTCGAACACCGACTTCGAACCCAAGCTGAGCCTGTCGCCGCTGACCTTCGGGACGCTCAAGGCCGCGTTCTACGCGATGATCCTGGCTGCCCCGCTGGCCATCGCCGCCGCCATCTACACCGCCTACTTCATGGCCCCGGGCATGCGCCGCAAGGTCAAGCCGGTGATCGAACTGATGGAAGCGATGCCGACGGTGATCCTCGGCTTCTTCGCCGGCCTGTTCCTCGCGCCGTACCTTGAAGGCCACCTGCCGGGCGTGTTCAGCCTGCTGCTGATCCTGCCGGTGGGCATCCTGGTCGCCGGTTTTGCCTGGAGCCGCCTGCCGGAGTCGATCCGCCTGCGTATCCCGGATGGCTGGGAAGCGGCGATCCTGATCCCGGTGATCCTGGCGATCGGCTGGTTCGCGCTGTACATGAGCCCGTTCATGGAGAGCTGGTTCTTCGGCGGCGACATGCGCCTGTGGATCAGCAACGACTTAGGCATCACCTACGACCAGCGCAACGCCCTGGTAGTCGGTATCGCCATGGGCTTTGCGGTCATCCCGAACATCTACTCCATCGCCGAAGACGCCGTGTTCAGCGTGCCGCGCAGCCTCACCCTGGGCTCGCTGGCCCTGGGTGCGACGCCGTGGCAGACCCTGACCCGCGTGGTCATCCTCACCGCCAGCCCGGGCATCTTCTCGGCACTGATGATCGGCATGGGCCGTGCGGTGGGCGAGACCATGATCGTGCTCATGGCCACCGGCAACACCCCGGTGATGGAAATGAACCTGTTCGAGGGCATGCGCACCCTGGCCGCCAACGTGGCCGTGGAAATGCCGGAATCGGAAGTCGGTGGCAGCCACTATCGTGTGCTGTTCCTCGCCGCCCTCGTGCTGCTGATGTTCACGTTCATCATGAACACCTTGGCCGAGCTGATTCGCCAGCGCCTGCGCAAGAAATACTCGTCGCTTTGATAGAAAGGTAGAGATCCGTGAAAAAGGATTCCCTCAAAGGCTGGTTCAAGAGCGGCGCCCCCGGCGTCTGGATCAGCGGTGGCGCGGTAGCCATGGCGGTCATCATGACCGTCGGCCTGCTGGCCGTGATCGCTGTGCGTGGCTTGGGCCACTTCTGGCCGGCCGACCTGGTCCAGGCCACCTACAAGGTGCCTGGCCAGGCCGACCACGTGATCATCGGTGAAGTGGTACAGAAGGAAGAAGTACCGCGCGAACGCCTCAAGGGTGCCGGCCTGCCGGTGCCCGACCAGGGCCCGGAGTTCATGACCCGCGAGCTGGTCAAGATCGGTAACCGCGACCTTAACGGCAGCGACTTCACCTGGCTGGTCGGCGAGTGGCTGGTGGATCAGCAAAAGCCCGCCGAGCTGATCGCCCTGGAGCGCCGCGAGTGGGGCAACTTCTACGGCTATCTGGTGAGCGTCAAGGAAGAAGGGCGCGTGGTTGCCCAGGGCCCTGAGGCCTGGAACGAGCTGCAGACCCGCCTCAAGCGCGCCAGCGAACTCAACGACCAGTTGGTGAAGCTCGAGAAGAAAGACATCGGCGCCATCAACCACGGCCTGGAGCGCTTGCGCCTGCATGGCCGCAAGCTGGAACTGGACGGCAAGCTCGATGCCGCCGCCCAGGCCGACATGGATGCCGAGCGCGCCGAGCTGAACAACCGCTACAAGGCCATCGAAGAGCGCCTGAGCGGCCTGCACCAGGCCTTCGCCCGCGACAGCCTGGTGGCCCGCGACGGCAACGGCCGCGAAGTGGAGATCAACCTGAGCAAGGTGGTCCACGCGATCCAGCCGAACGCCATGTCCGGCCTGACCAAGATGGGTGCCTACTTCGCCAAGGTATGGGAGTTCCTCAGCGACGACCCGCGTGAGGCCAACACTGAAGGCGGTATCTTCCCGGCCATCTTCGGCACCGTGATGATGACCCTGATCATGGCCGTGATCGTCACCCCGTTCGGCGTGCTGGCCGCAGTCTACCTGCGCGAATACGCCAAGCAGGGCCCGGTGACCCGCTTGATCCGCATCGCCGTGAACAACCTGGCCGGTGTACCGGCGATCGTCTACGGCGTGTTCGGCCTGGGCTTCTTCGTCTACGTGCTGGGTGGCTCGATCGACCGCCTGTTCTTCCCCGAGTCGCTGCCGGCGCCTACCCTGGGCACACCCGGCCTGCTTTGGGCTTCGCTGACCCTGGCGCTGCTGGCGGTGCCGGTGGTGATCGTGGCCACCGAGGAAGGCCTGGCGCGCATTCCACGCACCGTGCGTGAGGGCTCGCTGGCCCTGGGTGCGACCAAGGCCGAGACCCTGTGGAAGATCGTCCTGCCGATGGCCAGCCCGGCCATGATGACCGGCATGATCCTCGCCGTGGCCCGCGCCGCCGGCGAAGTGGCCCCGTTGATGCTGGTGGGTGTGGTGAAGCTGGCGCCATCGCTGCCGGTGGACGGCAACTACCCGTACCTGCACCTGGACCAGAAGATCATGCACCTGGGCTTCCACATCTACGACGTCGGCTTCCAGAGCCCCAACGTCGAGGCCGCGCGGCCGCTGGTGTATGCCACCGCGCTGCTGCTGGTGCTGGTGATCGCCACCCTCAACCTCTCGGCGGTGTGGATGCGTAACCACCTGCGCGAGAAGTACAAGGCCCTCGACAGCTGATCCTGATTGCAAGCGCGCCGCCCGCAGCCCGGGCGGCCCTTTGAAACGAATTGATAGCGTATGGAGTTGACCATGCAGCATGAATCCCACGCCCACGGCATCGACATGTCGGCCCTGGGCCGCGACAAGCAGAGCCTGCGCCTGGCTGAAGAGACCGTGGCCATCGAAGTGCCCGGCCTGTCCCTGTACTACGGCGACAAGCAGGCGCTGTTCGACGTCAGCATGAATATCCCCAAGCAGCGCGTGACCGCCTTCATCGGCCCGTCCGGCTGCGGCAAGTCGACCCTGCTGCGCACCTTCAACCGCATGAACGACCTGGTTGACGGCTGCCGCGTTGACGGCGCCATCAACCTGTACGGCAACAACATCTACCGCAAGGGCGAGGACGTGGCCGAGCTGCGTCGCCGTGTGGGCATGGTGTTCCAGAAGCCCAACCCGTTCCCCAAGACCATCTACGAGAACGTGGTCTACGGCCTACGCATCCAGGGCATCAACAAGAAGCGCACCCTCGATGAAGCCGTGGAGTGGGCGCTGAAGGGCGCGGCCCTGTGGGACGAGGTCAAGGACCGTCTGCACGAGTCGGCGCTGGGCCTGTCCGGTGGCCAGCAGCAGCGTCTGGTGATTGCCCGTACCATCGCCGTCGAGCCGGAAGTGCTGCTGCTCGACGAGCCGTGCTCGGCACTGGACCCGATCTCGACGCTGAAAGTCGAAGAGCTGATCTACGAACTGAAATCCAAGTACACCATCGTCATCGTTACCCACAACATGCAGCAAGCGGCCCGTGTTTCGGACTACACCGCGTTCATGTACATGGGCAAACTGGTGGAATTCGGTGATACCGACACCCTGTTCACCAACCCGGCGAAGAAGCAGACCGAAGACTACATCACCGGCCGCTATGGCTAGGTGGGATTCGTGGGAGCGGCGGTGCGCCGCTGCGACTTGCCCCGCGATTGCGCCAGAGCTGGCGCCGCAATCGCGAGGCAAGCTCGCTCCCACGGTTCATAGTGCTTGCCAGGGAACGATACGAACGACTTGAAGCTTGCAGCTTCTTCGCGGAGCGAAACGATGATCAACAAAGAAAGCCTTACCCACCACATTTCCCAGCAGTTCAACGCCGAGCTCGAAGAAGTCCGCAGCCACTTGCTGGCCATGGGCGGGCTGGTCGAGAAGCAGGTCAACGACGCCGTCACCGCGCTGATCGAGGCCGACTCGGGCCTGGCCCAGCAAGTGCGTGAAGTCGACGAACAGATCAACCAGATGGAGCGCAATATCGACGAGGAATGCGTACGCATCCTCGCCCGCCGCCAGCCGGCGGCCTCCGACCTGCGTCTGATCATCAGCATCTCCAAGTCGGTGATCGACCTGGAGCGCATCGGTGACGAATCCACCAAGATCGCCCGCCGCGCCATCCAGCTGTGCGAGGAAGGGGTGTCGCCACGGGGTTATGTCGAGGTGCGCCACATCGGCGACCAGGTGCGCAACATGGTGCGTGACGCACTGGATGCCTTCGCCCGTTTCGACGCTGACCTGGCGCTGTCGGTGGCCCAGTACGACAAGACCATCGACCGCGAGTACAAGACCGCGTTGCGCGAGCTGGTCACCTACATGATGGAAGATCCGCGCTCGATCACTCGCGTGCTCAGCGTGATCTGGGCCCTGCGCTCGCTGGAGCGGATCGGCGACCACGCGCGCAACATCTCGGAGCTGGTGATCTACCTGGTACGCGGTACCGACGTGCGCCACATGGGTCTCAAACGCATGAAAGCGGAAGTACAGGGCGAGGCCTTCGAAGAGGGCGAAATCGCTAATGTTCCGGCTGAACCGGACGATAAATAGAATTGCTCCCGAGCAACAGCGCCCGGCATCCGCCGGGCGTTTTCGTTTGCGGTCGAGCACCCTGCAGGCAGCCGCGAACGTGTAGAGAAGTCCCGGCGTGACCCGTGTTTTGGCAAATGGCCATCAGTCGGCGGTATGCTAGTCGGGATTCAAGAGGAGTATCGATGAGTAAAGTCAATGTGCTGGTCGTGGACGATGCCCCGTTCATCCGCGATCTGGTAAAGAAGTGCCTGCGTAATGCCTTCCCGGGCATGGTAATCGAAGATGCGGTCAACGGCCGCAAAGCCATGGCCATGCTCAGCAAGGAGCGTTTCGACCTGGTTTTGTGCGACTGGGAGATGCCGGAGATGTCCGGCCTCGAGCTGCTGAGCTGGTGCCGCCAGCAGGAAGAAATGAAGACCATGCAGTTCATCATGGTGACCAGCCGTGGTGACAAGGAGAACGTGATCCAGGCCATCCAGGCCGGCGTCTCCGATTTCGTCGGCAAGCCGTTCACCAACGAACAGCTACTGACCAAGGTGAAAAAGTCGCTGACCAAGATCGGTAAACTCGACAGCCTGATGGCGAGTGGGCCGGCGCGGGTCAACTCGGCGTTCGCCAACGATTCGCTCAGCGCCCTGACCGGGGGCCGCCCGGAGGCTGCCAAGGTTGCCGCCCCTGCCGCGCCAGCAGCAACGGCCGCCAAGCCGTTGATCAATGCGCCGGCGCCGAAAGCCGCCGCCGCTGCAGCACCGACCGGCCGTGGGCAGGGTCAGCTGCGCCTGGCCAGCGGTCCGCAACCGTGCGTGATCAAGGCCCTGAGCCTGAAGGAGGCGTTGCTGGTGGTGCGTCGCAGCGCCAACCTGCCGCAGGTGCTCGAAGGCGCGGTGCTCGACCTTGAGCAAGGCGAGAACGCCGAAGTGGCGCGGCTGAACGGTTACCTGCATGCCGTTGCGGCGTTGGAGCCGAAGCCGGACAGCGACTGGCTGCAATTGAACTTCAAGTTCGTCGATCAGGATGCGCAGAAGCTCGATTACCTGTCGCGACTGATTGCTCGTGGCACCGCGCAGAAGCACTTCACGCCCGGCGCCTGAGGCGCAGGTCCTGCCTTTGTAGGAGCGGCCTTGCGTCGCGACAGGGCTGCGCAGCGGCCCCAGGATTTCAACGTGGATGCATAGATCGCTGGGGCCGCTTTGCGGCCCTATCGCGACACAAGGCCGCTCCTACAGGCCGGGGTGAACCCATGGCATCCGACCAGCTGTAGCAACTCGTCTTGAAATCGGCTGCTAGGCTTCGACAGAACTCAACTGTCAAAAAGCCACTATCATGCCGCCCGCCCGCCTGCTGCTGTTCTGTGCCTTGCTCACGGCCTCGGCGTCGAGCCTGGGCATGACCATCTACAAGACCACCGACGATTTCGGTGTGGCCTCTTACTCGGAAAGCCCCAGCCCAGGGGCAAAACCCTTGATCGTTCACGAGCCCATGGTCGAGCGCCTCGACGGCCAGGTGCGCCTGCAGACCGAGGCATTTCGTGGCGGCGTGCGCTTCATTGCGCGTAACGAGCTGCATGTGCCGATGGAGGTCGAACTGCGCCTCAATGGCCTGGCCAATGCCTTTGGCGGCAATGCCCCGCGCCTGGTCAGGCGTGTGGTGCCCGCGCGTTCGACCCAGGTCCTCAGCGTCATACTGGCTGCGCCGAGCGGGCCGTTGAAATACGTCAGCAAGTTCGAGTACGCCATGGGCGATCCCATCCAGCGTACCCAGGGTTATCGCTACCCCTTCCCGTGGAAGGGCGGGCCGTTTCGCATCAGCCAGGGGCCCAATGGCCGCTTCAGCCATTTCGGCCCGAAGGGGCGCTACGCCATCGATATCGCCATGCCTGAAGGCACGCCGATCATCGCAGCGAGGGGCGGGGTGGTGGTCAGGATCGAGAACAGCCAGACCGGGCGTGGCAGCAACCCGGCGGGCAACTTCGTGCGCATCCTGCACCCGGACGGCACCATGGGCGTCTACCTGCACCTGATGCGCGGTTCGGTGGTGGTGGCAGAGGGGCAGCAGGTGGTGGTGGGGCAGGCGTTGGCCAAGTCGGGTAATACCGGCAACAGCAGTGGGCCGCATCTGCACTTCGTGGTGCAGCGCAACGTGGGGCTGGCGCTGGAGTCGATCCCCTATCAGTTCGACCGGCCGATTGGCGGGATGCCGGATTTCACTGCTGGCAACCCCTGAAAGCATCGCGGGGCAAGCCCGCTCCCACGAGGTTCGTGGGAGCGGGCTTGCCCCGCGATAGGTTGCAGATGCTGATCAATCCAGCTTGAGCACCTTGGCCAGCACGATCTTCGGCCCTTTCATCTTCTTGATGATGATGCGCAGGCCTTCGACCTCCAGCACTTCCTCTTCCTCAGGCACGCGCTTTAGGGTCTCGTAGATCAGCCCGGCGAGGGTCTCCGCCTCGATGTGGTCGAGGTCGATCCCCAGCAGCCGTTCGACCTTGAACAGCGGCGTATCGCCCCGTACCAGCAGCTTGCCGGGCTGGTAGGCGAGGATGCCGCGTTCGGTCTTGCGGTGTTCGTCCTGAATGTCGCCCACCAGCACTTCCAGCACGTCTTCCATGGTCAGGTAGCCGATCACCTTGCCGTCGGCCTCCTCGACCAGCACGAAGTGCGCGCCGCCTTTGCGGAACTGCTCGAGCAGTTGCGACAGCGGCATGTGCCGGGACACACGCTCCAGCGGCCGGGCCAGGTCGTCCAGGTCGATGGTCTGCGGCAGGTGGTCCAGTTCGGCCAGCTCCAGCAGCAGGTCCTTGATGTGCAGCAGGCCGGTGAACTCTTCGCGCTCGGCGTCGTACACCGGGTAGCGGCTGAACTTGTGCCGGCGCAGCAGCGCGAGGATGTCCTTGAGCGGGGCATGGGCGTCGATGCTGACCATGTCCTCGCGTGAGTTGGCCCAGTCGACCACCTCCAGCTCGCCCATCTCCACGGCCGAGGCCAACACGCGCATGCCCTGGTCGCTCGGGTCCTGGCCACGGCTGGAGTGCAGGATCAGCTTGAGCTCCTCGCGGCTGTAGTGGTGCTCGTGGTGCGGGCCGGGCTCGCCTTGCCCGGCGATGCGCAGGATGGTGTTGGCGCTGGCGTTGAGCAGGTAGATGGCCGGGTACATCGCCCAGTAGAACAGGTACAGCGGCACCGCCGTCCACAGCGACAGCAGCTCGGGTTTGCGGATCGCCCAGGACTTGGGCGCCAGCTCGCCGACCACGATGTGCAGGTAGGAGATGACGAAGAACGCGACGAAGAACGAGATGCCCTTGATCAGCTCGGGAGAGTCGACGCCGAAGTAGGCCAGCAGCGGTTCGAGCAGGTGGGCGAAGGCCGGCTCACCGACCCAGCCCAGGCCCAGCGAAGCCAGGGTGATGCCCAGCTGGCAGGCCGAAAGATAGGCGTCGAGCTGGTTGTGTACCTTGCGCAGGATGCTGCCACGCCAGCCATGCAGCTCGGCGATGGACTCGACGCGGGTGGAGCGCAGCTTGACCATGGCGAACTCGGCGGCAACGAAGAAGCCGTTGAGCAGCACCAGGAACAAGGCAAAGAGAATCATGCCGAAATCGGCGAACAACGAGGTGAGGCTGATACCAGGGGAAGGGTCCATGATGGAGTTTTACGGGGTCCGTCTGCTGAAAAGTAAGAAAAAAAGTGCCAGCGTTTGCTGGCACAGGGGATCCAATGTAGCGGCTGAAGCCGCAAAAGCAAAGGGGAGGGCCATGCCCGGTTGGCGCATCGCGGGGCAAGCCCGCTCCCACGATGCCTGTGCAGATCCGTGGGAGCGGGCTTGCCCCGCGAGGGTTCAGTCCTTGTTCACGACCAATTGTGCCGGCGCAAAATGACAGGTGAAGGTGCTGCCATGCCCCGGCACGCTGCTGATTTCCAGGCGCCCGCGATGGCGCATCAGCACATGCTTGACGATCGCCAGGCCCAGCCCGGTGCCGCCGGTGTTGGAGGCGCGGCTGGAGTCGACGCGGTAGAAGCGTTCGGTCAGGCGCGGCAGGTGCTTGGCCTCGATGCCGACGCCCGAGTCCTGCACCGACAGGTGCGCGCCCTGCTCGTCGGCCCACCAGCGAATACGGATGTTGCCCTCGTCCTGGGTGTACTTGACCGCGTTGAACACCAGGTTGGAGAACGCGCTGCGCAGTTCCGACTCGCTGCCCTTCAAGCGGATGCCGGGTGCGGCCTCCAGGGTGATGCGCTGGTTGCGCGGGCCGGACAGCGCCTGGGCATCGTTGTTGATGGCGGTGAGCAGGGCGTCGACCAGCACCGGCTGGTTGTCCGAGGGATAGTCGGTGGCTTCGAGCTTGGCCAGCAGCAGCAGGTCGTTGAGCAGGGTCTGCATGCGCGAGCCTTGCGCGCTCATCTGTTGCAGGGCACGGCCCCAGCGCGGGTTCACGCCTTCGACGTTGTCCAGCAGGGTTTCCAGGTAGCCGGTGATCACCGTCAGCGGCGTGCGCAGCTCGTGGCTGACGTTGGCGACGAAGTCCTTGCGCATCTGTTCGAGCTGATGGATGCGGGTCACGTCGCGAACCAGCATCAGGTGCTCGTTGTTGCCGTAGCGGGTGAGTTGCAGCTGCACGCGCAGGCGGTCGTTGATCGGTGAGGGGATCTCGAGTGGCTCGGCATAGTTTTCCGCTTCGAAGTATTCCTTGAAGCGCGGGTGGCGCACCAGGTTGGTCACCGGTTGGCCGCCGTCCTGCGGGGTCTTGAAGCCCAGCAGGGTTTCGGCAGCGCGGTTCCACCACTCCAGGTTGCCTTCGCTGTCGAGCATGATCACCGCGTCACGCAATGCGGCGGTGGACTCCTGCACCCGGTCGATCACCGCCTGCAGGCGGCCACGCACGCGCTGGTCGCGGCGCTGCAGGTGATAGATGCTGTCGAACACCTCGCCCCACAGGCCGTAGCCGTCCGGCGGTGCCTCATCGGGCTGGTGGTGGCGCAGCCAGTCGTGCAGGCGCAGCAGCTGCTTGAGCGTCCAGCCCAGGTAGAACGCCAGGCCGATGGCCAGGCTCCAGCCGTAGAAACCGCTGACCAGGCCGCCGATCAGGCAGACGGTGATCAGCAGCAACATGTGGCGAATCAGGGTTGCGTGCCAGTTCTGGTTCAATTGACAGTCCTTGTACTGCGGGCGTCTGGGCTTCGATCAGCTCTTGGTCGAGAACCGATAGCCAGTGCCGCGGACGGTTTGTACCAGATTTTCGTAGGCTTCACCCAGCGCCTTGCGCAGGCGGCGGATGTGCACGTCGACCGTGCGCTCCTCGACGTAGACGTTGCCGCCCCAGACCTGGTCGAGCAGCTGGCCACGGGTGTAGGCGCGCTCCTGGTGGGTCATGAAGAACTGCAGCAGGCGGTATTCGGTGGGGCCCATCTCGGCAGGCCTGCCGTCGATGGTCACACGGTGGCTGATCGGGTCGAGCAGCAGGCCACCGACTTCGATTGGGGCTTCGCTGTCGCTCGGGCCGGTGCGGCGCAGCACGGCCTTGAGGCGCGCCACCAGCTCGCGCGGCGAGAACGGTTTGGTGATGTAGTCGTCGGCGCCCACTTCGAGGCCCTGGATCTTGTTGTCCTCTTCGCCCTTGGCGGTGAGCATGATGATCGGGATATCGCCGGTCAGCTCGTCGCGTTTGAGGCGGCGCGCCAGTTCGATGCCCGAGGTGCCCGGCAGCATCCAGTCGAGCAGGATCAGGTCCGGCTTGCGGTCGACGATGATGGCGTGGGCCTGTTGCGAGTTCTCCGCCTCAAGGCAGTCATAGCCAGCCATTTCCAATGCAACGGCGATCATCTCGCGGATAGGCGCTTCGTCGTCGACGATCAGAATGTTTCTGCCAACCATGCTCAATTACCTCTCCCGGGAACGGTGTCTTGGCCCGCATTAGATAACGGAATTATTGCAGCTGTGTGACAGGGCATGGGCAGTTCTGGCGACATTGCATGACTGGGCTAGGCTTCACAGGGCCGCTGCAGCGGCTACCAGAACCCTTCAACCCCCCGAAACGATGGTGATTCCAATGACACGACATACGCTGAGCTGGATGGCCCTTTGCGCTGCGCTGGCAGTGCCGGGGGTGGCGTCGGCTCATCACGCCATGGAGAAGGATGGCATGTGGGTCGACCACAACGGCATGACCCTGTACACCTTCGACAAGGATGCAGGTGGCAAGTCGATGTGCAACGGCGATTGCGCGACCAACTGGCCGCCGTTGAAGGTCACGGCCGGTGAAAAAGCCGAAGGCAAGTGGACGCAGATCAAGCGCGACGACGGTTCGATGCAGTGGGCCTACGATGGCAAGCCGCTGTACACCTTCGTCAAGGACAAGAAAGCCGGGGACATGACCGGCGATGGCATGAAGGATGTCTGGCACGTGGCCAAGCCTTAACAGCGCCTTGTAACCTGTGGGAGCGGGTTTACCCGCGAATGCGATGGTGGACTCACCGACGCATTCGCGGGTAAACCCGCTCCCACAGGGGCAGTGAAGGTCAACGCAACGCGTAATCCAGCACCACCCCGATAAAGATCAACATCCCCGCCCAATGGTTGTGCAGGAACGCCTTGAAGCACGATTCTCGGTCCAGCTTGCGCGTCGACCAGAATTCCCAGGCAAAGCACACCGCTGCCGCCAGCAACCCCAGATGGAACCAGCCCCCCAGCTCGAAACGGCTGCCGGCCAGCAGCAAGCAGCCCAGCGACAGCAGCTGCAGGGTGAGAATGATCACCCGGTCAGCCTCGCCGAACAGGATGGCGGTGGATTTCACCCCGATCTTCAGGTCGTCGTCACGATCGACCATGGCGTAGTAGGTGTCATAGCCCACCGTCCACAGCAGGTTGGCGATGTACAACAGCCAGGCGGCGGCCGGCAGTTCTCCACCGGCGGCGGTGAAGGCCATGGGAATGCCCCAGGAATACGCGGCACCCAGCACCACCTGCGGGTAATAGGTGTAGCGCTTCATGAACGGGTAGCAGAACGCCAGGGCCACGGCGCCGAACGACAGCCAGACGGTGCGGGCGTTGGTGCACAGCACCAGCAGGAAGCTCACCCCCACCAGCACGGCGAACAATGCCAAGGCTTCCCGTGGCTTGACCCTGCCACTGGCCAGCGGCCGGTCGGCGGTGCGCTTGACGTGGCCGTCCACCTTGCGGTCGGCGAAGTCGTTGATGCAGCAGCCGGCGGCACGCATCAGCACCACCCCCAGGCCGAAGATCAGCACGTTGGCCACGCTGGGTGCGCCATTGCCGGCGATCCACACGGCCATCAGCGTCGGCCACAGCAGCAGGTAGATGCCGATCGGGCGGTCCATGCGGCTCAGCTGGACGAAGTCCCAGGCCCGTGGGTGCAGGCGGTTGAGCGATTTGAGCAGTTGCAGGTACATCAGCAGGTTGCCTCCTTGGCCGCTTGCCACAGCGCCGGCAGGAAAATCTCAGCCACCAGCAGGTCGAGGCCGGCACGCTCGAAGCGCGAACGCCGCCCCCACAGCCCGGCATGGGCGGCCTCGGCAGGCAACCAGCCCTGTGGATAACTGCACACCTCGATGGGGTGGCGGATGAACGCCTGGTCGCAGAACAGCAACTCACCGAGCGAGCGGGTGCCCAGGGTTTCCAGGTCCAGGCCGCCGCGTTCCAGCACGCTGCGCCCGGCCACGCTGCGGGCGAACACCCAGGGCTGGCCATGGCCGCGCAGGTAGACCTCACGCACCCAGCCCTCTTCGCCGGGCGCAAGGCCAAGCGCTGCGCATTCGTCATCGCGCAGCGGCTGCCAGCCTTCGAACAAGGGCGTGACGCTGAAGTGGTCGTGGGACAGCTGGGTCAGGCGGCGGGTCAGGGAGCCTTGGTCGAACAGCCAGTCGAGGGTCGGCTGGTCGAGCGTGCTCGCCAGTTGTGAATACGGCAGCCACGCGACAGCGGCTGCTTGCGGGGTTTCGTACGACACGTCGGTATGCTTGTGACAGCCAGAGAGGCGGCGAGCTTAGCATGATTGCCCTGGCGGCTTGCATACAGTACAAAGCCCGGACCAGATTGCGCGGTGCCTCTATCGCGGGGCATCAGCAGCGACACATCAAGCCTGACCGAGGAACGACCCCCCATGAAGAAGTGGCAATGTATTGTCTGTGGCCTGATCTACGACGAAGCCGAAGGCTGGCCGGATGACGGCATCGCCCCAGGCACCCGTTGGGAAGACGTGCCGCAAGACTGGCTGTGCCCCGACTGCGGCGTGGGCAAGAGCGACTTCGAAATGATCGCCATCGGCTGATCGCACCCTTACTGGAAAGAGGAAGCACCTGCATGACGTCCCCCGTGGTAATCATCGGCACCGGCCTTGCCGGCTACAACCTGGCCCGCGAATTTCGCAAGCTCGACAGTGAAACGCCGCTGCTGCTGATTACTGCCGACGACGGTCGCTCCTACTCCAAGCCGATGCTCTCCACCGGTTTCGCCAAGGGCAAGGACGCCGACGGCCTGTGCATGGCCGAGCCCGGCGCGATGGCCGAGCAGCTCAAGGCCGAGGTTCGCACCCATACCCGTATCAGCGGTATCGACCCGGGGCACAAGCGCCTGTGGATCGGTGAAGAAGCGGTCGAGTACCGCGACCTGATCCTGGCCTGGGGCGCGCAGACCGTGCAGGTGCCGGTTGAAGGCGATGCCGGCGACCAGGTGTTCCCGATCAACGACCTCGAGGACTACGCGCGCTTCCGGGCTGCCGCCGCTGGCAAGCAGCGGGTGCTGATCCTCGGTGCCGGCCTGATCGGCTGCGAGTTCGCCAACGACATGACCCTGGGCGGCTACCAGTGCGACGTAGTGGCGCCGTGCGAGCAGGTGATGCCGACCCTGCTGCATCCCGCCGCTGCCAATGCCGTGCAGGCGGGCCTCGAGGGCCTGGGCGTGCGCTTCCACCTGGGGCCGGTGCTGACCCGCCTGCAGCGGGTCGGGGCGGCCCTCGACGCGCACCTCTCCGACGGTAGTGTGATCCCTTGCGACCTGGTGGTCTCGGCCATTGGCTTGCGTCCACGCACCGACCTGGCGGCCGCCGCCGGTTTGCAGGTGAACCGTGGCGTGGTAGTCGATCGCCAGCTGCGCACCTCCCACGCCAATATCTTTGCCTTGGGCGACTGCGCCGAGGTCGATGGCATCAATCTGCTGTACGTCATGCCCCTGATGACCTGCGCCCGTGCCCTTGCCCAGACCTTGGCCGGCAACCCCACGGCGGTCGCTTATGGGCCGATGCCCGTCACCGTGAAGACCCCGGCCTGCCCGTTGGTGGTGTCACCCCCACCCGCCGGTCAGGAAGGTACCTGGCAGGTGGAAGGCAGCGGCGCCGACCTCAAGGTGCTGTGCCACGGCTCTGACGGCCAGCTGCTGGGCTACGCCCTCACAGGCGCGGCCGTCATGGAGAAACTGGCGTTGAATCGCCAGTTGCCGCCGCTGATGGCGTAAATGGCGGGCGTTCTGTCGGATTTCTCCTGTTCTTGCCGCGACAATGGCCGCCCAGGTACTGGCGCGGCCCCGGACGGCGTGCCATTCTCACTGGCGTCTACCGCAGCCTAGAGCCTGCGGTGCCTTGAACGCTGCCGCCCTTGGCAGCACGGCATAACAACAAGAATTCCGTCAAAGAGGCTTCACTATGCGTAAACCAGAACTCGCCGCCGTCATCGCCGACAAGGCCGATCTGACCAAGGAAAAGGCCAACCAGGTCTTGAACGCGATTCTCGACAGCATCACCGGCGCACTCGACAAGGACACCGTCACCCTGGTCGGTTTCGGCACCTTCGAGAAACGTCACCGTGGCGCCCGCACCGGCAAGAACCCGCAAACCGGCGAGCCGGTCAAGATCAAGGCCAGCAACACCGTCGCCTTCAAGCCAGGCAAGAACCTGCGCGACAGCGTCAACGTACCGGCCAAGCCTGCCAAGAAGAAGTGATCGGCAGCAACAACGGTCATTCGAACGGGCGCCCTTGAGGCGCCCGTTGTGTTTCTGCGGTGAAAATGCGGCGAACTTGCATAAACCGCCCAGGAAACGGATAAACTGCGCGCCTCAGTCATTTTTCAATCGAGGCGCGTTGATGAAGTTTCGCTTTCTTCTCTGGGCCATGGGGTTGCTGATGGCCAAGGCCAGCCGCAACAACCCGGCGTTCCAGCAGCAGTTGCAGGACAAGGACCTGGTATTCCAGATGCAGACGCTGGACGGCAAGGTGGCCCGCCATTTCGTGGTCAAGGATCAACGCATCAGCAGCAAGGGCGGCCTGCACCCGCAACCGGCGTTCGCCATTGCGTTCAAGGATGCCGGCTACGGCTTCGCCACCCTGCAGGCGGGCAACAAGCAACTGGCGTTCATGCAGGGCATTCAGGACAAGAGCATCCAGATCAAGGGCAACCCGGCGCTGGTGATCTGGTTCCAGGGCTTGATGAAATACCTGAAGCCGAAGAAGAAGGGCTGATAGACAACACAGCGCAATGCACCTGTGGGAGCGGGTTTACCCGCGAATACGGTTGTGGATTGACCACCGCATTCGCGGGTAAACCCGCTCCCACAGGACACAGGACAGAGGACCGGCTACATCAGTGCGGTGCGTGGAACTGCGAGGCCAGCTCACGCAGCAAAGCTTCCGCCTCCAGCACCTTGTTCACCACTTCTTCGGCCTTGTCCCGGGTCAGCCCCAGGCGATCGAACAGGGCATCCGGGATTTCGTCCTGCGGGCCCGAACCGATACCCCGCGAGCGCAGCAGGCGCACCGAAAGGCAGACCAGGTTGGGGAAGGCCGCGTGCTCTCCGTCGTACGATGGATCGTGCTGGAAGCGCAGGGCGGTGGACAGCTCCTCGGGCATGTCCCACAGCTTCATCAGCCAGGCGCCGATCTGCTCGCGGCTGATCCCCAGCAGGTGCTGCTCTACATAGCTGTGGCACAGGTGCGGATTGACCTCCAGATGGCGGCAGATCAGCGAGAAGTGCGGCGGGAACACGTGGGCCAGCAGCAGATAACCGAAATTGTGCAGCAGGCCGGCGAGGTAGGTCAGGCCGGCTTCCGGGCGCTCTGCGCGTGGCATGGCGCGGGTCAGGCCCTCGATGACCGCAGCGGTATAGATCGACTGCTGCCAGTAGGGGGTGGCCTGTTGCGGATGGTCCTTGGGCAGGCTCAGGGTCTTGCCCAGGGCCAGGCCGAGGGCCAGGTTGATCACAAGGTCGAAGCCCAGCACCCGCACGATCGCGTCTTCCACCGAGCGGATTTTGCCCGGCGAGGCGTAGTAGGGCGATGCTGCCCAACTGACCACCTGGGCGGCCAGGGCAGGGTCGGTTTCCACCACGCCGGTGACGTCATCGGTGCTGGCATTCGGATCGACCCGCAGCTTGATGATTTTCTGCGCGGTGTCGGCCAGCGGCGGGATCTCGATGGTTTCTTCAAGGCGCTTCTGGATACGGCGAGCGGTGAAGGCCTGGACGGCCTGGGTGATCTCCTTGGAGTCGTCATTCGGGCGGTCGAGGTTGGGGCGAATCTCACGGACCGGCTGGCCGAAGCTGCCTGCACTGGCCTTGTGCAACATACGCTTGAAATCGTCGCGCTTGATCGACAGCAGGATACCCACCTCGCCCGACTGGATCAGCAGGTGCTCTTGCTCGAGCAGCTTGCCTTCGTAGAGGCAAGGCGAGCTGGTGAGTGCCGGAATGGCCGGCAGCGCCTTGAGATGATGCTTGTCGAGCATCTGCTTGAGGCGCGGCAACGGCACGGCCTTGAGCTTGCGGCCTGTCAGCTCCTCGAGGCGGTTGAGGTCCAGCAGCTTGCTCTGCGGGTACAGCACCAGCAGGGCGCCGACCTCGTCATCGAGCAGGATGGCCTGAACCTTCGATGCGGGTGGCTGCTTCGGGCTTTCTGGCACCTCGACATAGGCCACGCCGAGTTTTTCGAGCAACAGCCGGATGACAGACGGTGCGTGTGGGGTTGCGATATCCAGAGCAACTTCAGTCATGGCCTGTATCCACTAATTCCTTTGAACGCGAAGTATAACCAGCCTGATCGGCAAGCTGGTTCTGTAATGGGACGAGCGTCACACTTGGCCATATTGTTGGCCGTGGCGCAGCCAGCGGTCGAGCAGCGGGCTGACGTGGTGGGGCCAGCGCGCCAGCAAGGCCTGGGCGGCATCGCGCACGGCCGGCAGCAGGTCGGCGTCGCGCATCAGGTCGGCGACCTTGAACTGTAGCAGGCCGGTCTGGCGGGTCCCGAGCATCTCGCCGGGGCCGCGCAGCTCCAGGTCCTTTTCGGCGATGACGAAGCCGTCGTTGGTTTCGCGCATGATGCCCAGGCGCTCGCGGCCGATCTGCGACAGCGGTGGGTGGTACAGCAGCACGCAGTGGCTCACGGCGCTGCCCCGGCCAACCCGGCCGCGCAACTGGTGCAGTTGGGCCAGGCCCAGGCGCTCGGGGTTCTCGATGATCATCAGGCTGGCGTTGGGTACGTCCACGCCGACTTCGATGACCGTGGTGGCCACCAGCAACTGCAGGTTGCCAGCCTTGAACTCAGCCATTACCGCGGCCTTCTCCGCTGGCTTCATGCGCCCGTGGATCAGGCCCACGCGCAATTCGCCCAAAGCGCTGCCGAGGTCTTCGAAGGTGCTTTCGGCCGCCTGGCAGGTCAGTTCTTCGGACTCTTCGATCAGCGTGCATACCCAGTAGGCCTGGCGCCCCTCGGCGCACGCGGCGCGGACCCGCTCGACCACTTCGAAGCGGCGGCTGTCGGCCACCAGCACGGTATTGACCGGCGTTCGCCCGGGCGGCAGCTCGTCGAGGATCGAGGTGTCCAGGTCAGCGTAGGCACTCATGGCCAGGGTGCGCGGGATCGGCGTGGCGGTCATGATCAGCTGATGTGGGCACAACTCGCCGTTGACGCCCTTCTTGCGCAGGGCCAGGCGTTGCTGCACACCGAAGCGATGCTGTTCGTCGATGATCGCCAGGGCCAGGTGCTTGAAGCGCACTTCTTCCTGGAACAGCGCATGGGTGCCGACCACCATCGGCGCACCGCCGGCGATCTGCTCCAGGGCGCTGGCGCGGGCCTTGCCCTTGAGCTTGCCGGCCAGCCAGGCGACTTCGATGCCCAGCGGTTCGAGCCAGCGCTTGAAGGTGATGAAGTGCTGTTCGGCGAGGATTTCGGTCGGTGCCATCAGCGCCACCTGATAGCCTGCCTCCAGCGCCTGCAGCGCGGCAAGGGCGGCAACCACGGTCTTGCCGGCGCCGACGTCGCCCTGCACCAGGCGCATCATCGGTTCGGGCTGGCTGAGGTCGTAGGCGATTTCGTTGCCGACCCGTTGCTGGGCGCCCGTGGGGCTGAAGCCCAGGTTGGCCAGGTACTGAGCGGGCAGGCGAGTGGCTTTGGGTAGCACCGGTGCACGCAGGCTGCGCAGGCTTTCACGCAGGCGCTGCTGGGACAGCTGGTGTGTCAGCAATTCTTCGAAGGCCAGGCGGTGCTGGGCCCAGTGCTGGCCTTCGGCGAGCTCATCGACATCGGCGTCAGCCGGTGGATTGTGCAGATAGCGGATGGCGTCGCTCAATGGCGCCAGCCGGTAGTCACGGGCCAGCTCGTCGGGCAGCCAGTCGGGCAGGCTGCGCGGCCCGAGCTGACCGAGGCTCTGCTGGCACAGCAGGCGCAAGCGCTGCTGGGTGAGGCCTTCGGTGGTCGGGTAGATCGGTGTCAGGGTCTGTTCCACCGGCGCTGCCGGCTCGTCGCCGTTCAGTGCACGGTACTCGGGGTGGTAGATCTCCAGCCCCGAGGCGCCGGGGCGGGCCTCGCCATAGCAGCGCACGTGGGTGCCGCGCTTGAGGCCTTCCTTCTGCGCATTGCTGAAGTGGTAGAAACGCAGGCTCAGCACACCGGTGCCGTCGCCCAGGCGCACGACCAGGCTGCGGCGCTTGCCCATGGTCACGTCGGCGCCGCTGACCACACCTTCGATCACCGCGTCCTGCCCTGGCCGCAGCTGACCGATGGGGACCACGCGGGTGCGGTCCTGGTAGCGCAGGGGCAGGTGGAACAGCAGGTCCTGCAGGTTCTCCAGGCCAACCTTGGCGAGTTTCTCCGCCATGGCATCGCCAACGCCCTTGAGCGTGGTGACCGGCACATTCGACAGCTCGGTCATGGGATCAGGCCGGTTCTGCCACGGGCGCCTTGGCCACCGAGCAGAGGCGCACCGAGTCGGCAAGAATCTCGATGGCCTTGGGCCGCGGGAAGCTGGCGCGCCAGGCGATGGCCACGGTGCGGAACGGCGCCGGTGAGGTCAGCGGGCGAACCTCGATGACACCGGGCGCGTAGTGGTGGCTGTGCACCGCCGACAGCGGAAGAATCGACACGCCCAGGCCAGAGGCGACCATGTGGCGGATGGTTTCCAGCGAGCTGGACTCGACCGTGGTGTGCTTGGCGCCTTCGCCGCCCTTGTTGAGGGTGGGGCAGGCCTCCAGTACCTGGTCGCGGAAGCAGTGGCCTTCGCCCAGCAGCAGCAGGCTCTTGTCGTTGAGCATGGCGGTGTCGATGGTCTTTTTCGCGGTCCACGGGTGGTCGGCCGGCATCAGCGCGCAGAAGGGTTCGTCGTACAGCGGCAACGTCAGCACGTCGGCTTCATTGAACGGCAGGGCGACGATCACCGCGTCCAGCTCGCCATTGCGCAGCTTTTCGCGCAGCACGTGGGTGAAGTTCTCTTCGATGTACAGCGGCATCTGTGGCGCCACGCGGTGCAGCTGCGGGATCAGGTGCGGGAACAGGTAGGGGCCGACGGTATAGATGGCGCCAACCTTGAGCGGGGCCGTCAGCTGGTTCTTGCCGGCCTGGGCCAGTTCGCGGATACCCTGGGCCTGTTCCAGGACCTTCTGCGCCTGGGCGACGATGCTCTCGCCGACCGGCGTGAGGCGTACCGCGCTCTTGCTGCGCTCGAAAATCAGCACGCCGAGCTCGTCCTCGAGCTTCTTCACCCCGACCGACAAGGTGGGCTGGCTGACGTGGCAACGCTCGGCGGCGTGGCCGAAGTGCTGCTCCTGGGCGAGGGTGACGATGTAGCGAAGTTCGGTGAGGGTCATAACGTGCGTCCATGAAGTTGCGGCCCCAGCATAGCGGCTGCAATTGATAGACGCACGTTATCAGACTTGCTGTTTTGTGACAGAAACAAAAGCGTCAGCGTCGGTCCAGCGAGTAGACGAACGGTGCAACGACTTCGATCGTGCCATTGGTCAACAGCTCGGCCGGAGGTTTGGGAACCGTGCCGGCCCGGCGGATCATTTCCATTGTGGCCCGGTCCAGCGCCGCGCTGCCCGACCCACCCGCCATCGAGAACGAGACCACCTTGCCTTCGGCGTCGACCACGAAACGCAGGCGGTTGATGCCCTGCAAGCCGCGACGGCGAGCGTCCTCGGGGTACTTCTTGTACTTCGCCAGGTGGCGCAGCAGGTCGCTCTGCCAGCTCGGCAGGGCATTGCTGTTCGAGGCGATACTCGGTGCCGGTGCCGCCGACTTCTGCGGTGGCGAATTGCTCGGCGGAGTATCCGCGACGTCTTCCTTGGCCGGCGGTTCGTCCTTGGGCGGCTCAGGCTTTTTCTCAGGCTTGGGCGGCTGCGGCTTGGCCTTGGGCTTGGGCGGCTTGGGGATGGCGATTTTCGGTTTTGGCGCTTCTGCCAGTTTCGGCAGCGGCGGTTCCTCGACCGGGGTCGGCGGCTTCGGTGCGGCCTTCGGCGGTGGCGGCGGTGCGGGCTCGGGCAGCGGTGCCAGCTCGACCATCATGGCTGCCGGTGGCAGCTCGATGGCCTGGGGCACCGACCAGTTGAGCGTCAGCACCACGGCGACCACGTGCACGCCCAGCACGAAGGCCAGGCTGGTGCCGTAGCGCGCCATGTTTGAGCGCGTTTTCGTCATTTCTTGGCTGCCGTCTCGAGCCCGACCAGGCCAACCTTGAGGTAGCCGGCGGCGCGCATGGTGTTCATCACTTCCATCAGGTCGCCGTAATCGACGCCTTTGTCAGCCTGGAAGAAGATGGTGGTTTCCTTGTCGCCCTTGGTCTTGGCATCGAGCATCGCGCCAAGCTGATCCTGCTGGGCCACCAGGTCATCGCCGAGGTACAGCTTCTTGTCGGCCTTGACGCTGACGAACACCGGCTTCTCCGGCCTCGGCGCCGGCTTGGCGGTCGAGGCGGGCAGGTCGACCTTGATGTCGACCGTGGCCAGGGGGGCGGCGACCATGAAGATGATCAGCAGCACCAGCATCACGTCGATGAACGGCGTGACGTTGATTTCGTGGTTCTCGGCGAGGTCGTCGCCACCTTCGTTCAGATGCAGGCCCATGGCTTACCCCACTTTCACCATGTGCGGGGCGGCGCGCTCGCCACCTTGGTGGTCCAGGTCACGGCTGACCAGCAGCAGTACCTGAGCGGAAGCGTCGGATACCTGCGCCTTGTAGCCGGCGATGGAGCGGGCAAAGACGTTGTAGATGACCACCGCCGGGATTGCCGCAACCAGGCCCAGGGCCGTGGCCAGCAGGGCTTCGGCGATACCCGGGGCAACCACGGCAAGGTTGGTGGTCTGCGTCTTGGCGATGCCGATGAAGCTGTTCATGATGCCCCACACGGTACCGAACAGGCCGACGAACGGAGCGGTGGAACCGATGGTGGCCAGCACGCCGGTGCCGCTGCTCATGGTGCGACCGCTGGCGGCTACCAGGCGCTCGAGGCGGAAGCTGACACGCTCCTTGATGCCTTCTTTTTCACGGGCGTTGGCCGACAGGCGCATCTCTTCGAGAGCGTCGTGCACCAGGGTGTGGGCCAGGGTGCCTTCCTTGTTGGAGACTTCGCTGGCTTCCTTGAGGCTCACCGAGCGCTTCAGGGCCGCGATTTCACCACGCAGGCGACGCTTGGCGCCCATCAGCTCGAAGCCTTTGGCGATCCAGATGGTCCAGGTGATGATCGAGGCGATGGCCAGGCCAATCATCACGGCCTTCACCACCACGTCGGCGTTCTTGTACATGCCCCATGGGGACAGGTCGTGGGCCATGCCCAGCGAGGTGTCTTCGACCAGCGGCTGCACGTTCTCGTCCACTGGAGCCTGGGCGTCCACCGGCGCGGTTGCGTCTACCGGCGCCTGGCCTTCAGCGGCCGGCGCAGCCGGAGCGGTGGCGGCGGCTGGGGTAGCGGCGGCGGTAGCGGTTGGCTCATCGGCCATGGCCACGGGTGCCAGCACCAGGCTGAAGATCAGCGCGGCAATGGCGCGCCAGGCGCGCGACGTGGTTGGCGAAGCGGAAGGTTGAGTACGTGTCATGCTGGCCGGACCTGATGAAGAGGAAAAGATTGAGTTCTCCAAGGCCTCGAAGCAGGCCGAGAACAGACAAGACGGCCATTATTGCAATTAATTCTTGTTAACAAAAGTAATGAGATTGCTTTTTTTGACCTTGGTATAGCCGTTTATCGCCAGAACCCTATAGCCTGCTCCTTTAGGAATAGGAGTTTTGGCATGTCAGACGTATCTGCTTTGATCGTAGGTTGTGGTGATGTCGGCAGTCGTCTGGCCCGCCAACTACTGGCCCTCGGCTGGCAGGTAAGCGGCTTGCGGCGCTCGGTCCAGCAGTTGCCCAAAGGGGTCGAGCCCATCGCCGCCGACCTGTCCGACCAGCGTATGCCGGTTGATTGGCCCGAGCGTAACCCGGACTACCTGGTGTACTGCGTGGCTGCCAGTCAGCATGACGAAGCCGGCTATCAGGCGGCCTACGTCGAGGGTTTGCGGCATGTACTGGCTTGGCTGCAGCGCGGCGGCAAACTGCCCCGGCGGCTGCTGTTCGTGTCCAGCAGCAGCGTTTTCGCGCAGAAGGACGGTGAGTGGATCGACGAGACTGCCAGCACCGAGCCCGAAGGCTATTCCGGCAAGGTGATGCTTGAAGCCGAGCAGCTCGCCCTGCGCAGCGGCATCCCTGCCAGTGTCGTACGCCTGACGGGTATCTATGGCCCGGGGCGTGAGTGGTTGCTGAGCCAGGTGCGCCAGGGCTATCGCGTCGCCGAGGAGCCACCGCTGTATGGCAACCGGATCCATGCCGAGGATGCTGCGAGCCTGCTGGCGTACCTGCTGCAGGCCGATGCCCGTGGTGTGGTGCTGGACGAGTGCTATATCGGTGTCGACGACGACCCGGCGCCGCTGGCCGATGTGGTGGCCTGGCTGCGGGGGTACATGGGTGTTACCGAGTGGTCGGATGACCAGCGGGTGCGGCGTACCGGCAGCAAGCGCTGCAGCAATGCGCGGGCGAAGGCGTTGGGGTGGGTGCCGCAGTATCCCAGTTATAAAGAGGGGTATGCCGCCATTCTGGAGGGGCGTAGCTGAGGTTTGTGGCCCTATCGCGGGGCAAGCCCGCTCCCACGAAGCCGAAAGATCCGTGGGAGCGGCGGTGCGCCGCTGCGACTTGCCCCGCGATGAGCGTTAGTCCTTCTCCAGCACCCACTGCCGGGCGCCGGCAGCCAGCTCGGGCATTTCATCGGGCTGGGCACGGTTAACTGCCCGGAAGATCTCCAGGGTGTCGCCATCGCGCTTGAAGATCCACGGCGCGCCGCGCTGATTGCGTTCCAGCCACATGCTGTCGTTGCCGCCGCCCATGGTCGCGCAATCGCCCGCCAGGCACACGGCGAAGCGGTCAACCCCAGGCAGCCCGGTGACATTGCCGGTGTCACTGAAGCGCACGGTAGTGCCTTGGCCCTGGCCCTCGACGATCTTCCAGTCACCATCCAGGAAGGCTTTGTACAGTGCCTTCTCGAAGCTGCCGCCCAATGGGGTGTTGCTTGCCGCTTCGCTGCGCACGAAGCGCTGCTCTGCGCCTGCCGGGTTGATGACCCGAAGCTCGTCGCCATCGAGCTCCAACTGTTCGGTCTGGCCACCGTCAAAGCTGACCTGCCAGTTGTTCTTGTTGGCGCTGAGTCGGCCGTCGACCGCTTCGAAACCATTGCTGAAGCTGGCTTTCTGGCTGGCGACATCCAGCTTCCATTCGAGCTCGATGCCATTCTTGTTCAGCGGTTCACTCACGCGGCCGCTTTTGACGACTGCGTCGATGGCGTCCTGGTTGATCCAGGTGCCGTTGAAATCTTCAGGTTTGTGGCTGGCGCAGCCGCCCAGGAGCAGGGCTGCCAATGCCAGAGGCAATGCGTGGCGCATGGGGAGAACCTTGGGGCAGGAGGGGCGGTGACGGGCGTGCCGCCCGTCACTCGGGGTATTACTCGAGGACCAGAATGGCGTCCATTTCAACCTGGGCGCCTTTTGGCAGCGCTGCCACGCCGATGGCGGCGCGGGCAGGGTAGGGCTGTTCGAAGTAACGGCCCATGACCTCGTTGACCTTGGCGAAGTGGCTCAGGTCGGTGAGGAAGATGTTCAGCTTGACGATGTCCTTGAACGAACCGCCAGCAGCCTCGGCGACCGACTTCAGGTTTTCGAACACCTGGACGGTCTGGGCTTCGAAGCCTTCAACCAGTTCCATGGTTTTCGGGTCGAGCGGAATCTGGCCCGACATGTAGACGGTGTTGCCGGCCTTGATCGCCTGGGAGTAAGTACCGATGGCGGCAGGGGCCTTGTCGCTGGTGATGACAGTCTTGCTCATGATGACTCCTTGCGGTTGGCGGACTACGCACGCGTCCGGGTGATGCGGACCACCCCGGTCAAGGTGCGCAGCTTCTTGATCACGCGGGCCAGGTGCACGCGGTCGCGCACGCTGACCACCAGTTGGACCACGCTGATACGACCGTCGCGTTCGTCCATGCTGATTTTTTCGATGTTGCCGTCGGCGGCGTTGACGCTGCTGGCCAAGAGGGCGATCAGGCCGCGCTGGTGCTCCAGCTCGACGCGCAGCTCGACATTGAACTCGCCAGCGACATCCTTGGCCCAGGAGAGCTGCAGGCACTTCTCCGGGTTGTGACGGATTTCACTGATGTTGCGGCAGTCTTCCAGGTGCACGACCATGCCCTTGCCCGCCGACAGGTGGCCGACGATCGGATCGCCGGGGATCGGCGTGCAGCACTTGGCGTAGCTGAGTACCAGGCCTTCGGTGCCGCGGATCGTCAGCGGGCCTTCCGGTGCCGGCAGCTCCTCGCCGTCGGCAGACAGCAGGCGGCGGGCGACCACATAGGCCATGCGGTTGCCCAGGCCGATGTCTTCGAGCAGGTCTTCGATCAGCTCCAGGCGGTACTCGGCGAGAATCGCCTGGATGCGTTCCTGGGGGATCTTCTCCAGGCTGCTGTCGAAGCCGGTCAGTACCTTGTTCAGCAGGCGCTCGCCGAGGCTGATGGACTCGGAACGGCGCTGCTGCTTGAGGGCATGACGGATGTGCGTGCGGGCCTTGCCGGTGACCACGAAGTTGAGCCACGCCGGGTTCGGGCGGGCGCCCGGGGCGCTGACGATCTCCACGGTCGAGCCGCTTTGCAGCGGTTCGGACAGCGGCGCCAGGCGGCGGTTGATGCGGCAGGCGATGCAGCTGTTGCCGACGTCGGTGTGCACCGCGTAGGCGAAGTCGACGGCGGTGGAGCCTTTGGGCAGCTCCATGATCCGGCCTTTGGGGGTGAAGACGTAGACCTCGTCCGGGAACAGGTCGATCTTCACGCTCTCGATGAACTCCAGCGAGTTGCCGGCGCGCTGCTGCAGTTCGAGGATGCCCTTGACCCACTGGCGGGCGCGGGCGTGGCTGCCCTTGGGCTGCTCTTCCTCGTTGGACTTGTACAGCCAGTGCGCGGCGATGCCGTTGTTGGCCATCTCTTCCATTTCGCGGGTGCGGATCTGGATTTCGATGGGCACGCCGTGCATGCCGAACAGGGTGGTGTGCAGCGACTGGTAGCCGTTGGCCTTGGGGATCGCGATGTAATCCTTGAAGCGCCCAGGCAGCGGTTTGTACAGGTTGTGCACGGCGCCCAGCACGCGGTAGCAGGTGTCGACCTTGTCGACGACGATGCGGAAGGCGTACACGTCCATGATTTCGGTGAAGGCGCGGCGCTTGCCACGCATCTTCTTGTAGATGCCGTAGAGGTGTTTCTGCCGTCCGCTGACCTCGCCCTCGATACCGTCGGCGGCCAGGCAGTTGGCCAGCGAGGTTTCGATCTTGGCGACGATCTCCTTGCGGTTGCCACGGGCGGCTTTCACTGCGCGGTGGATCAGCGAGGAGCGCATCGGGTGCATGGCCTTGAAACCCAGGTCCTCGAACTCCACGCGCACGGTGTGCATCCCCAGGCGATTGGCGATGGGGGCGTAGATCTCGAGGGTTTCCTTGGCGATGCGCCGGCGTTTTTCGCCGGACAGCACTTCCAGCGTGCGCATGTTGTGCAGGCGGTCGGCCAGCTTGACCAGGATCACGCGAATGTCGCGGGCCATGGCCATGGCCATTTTCTGGAAGTTTTCCGCTTGCGCTTCGGCCTTGGTCTCGAAGTTCATCTGGGTCAGCTTGCTGACCCCGTCGACCAGCTCGGCGACGGTTTCGCCGAATTGCTGGCTCAAGGCTTCCTTGGCGATGCCGGTGTCTTCGATCACGTCGTGCAGCATGGCCGCCATCAGGCTCTGATGGTCCATGTGCATGTCGGCGAGGATGCTGGCGACCGCCAGCGGGTGCGTCACGTAGGGTTCGCCGCTGCGGCGGCGCTGGCCGTCGTGGGCTTGTTCGGCATAGAAGTAGGCCCGACGAACCAGGTTGACCTGTTCGGGGCCTAGATAAGTCGACAGCCGTTCGGCAAGGGCTTCTATACCCGGCATGGTTTCACCTCTTGCGAAAGAAGAGGGCCTTGCGCCGCACGGTGTCGACTGGGCATCAATCAGACGGCCTCGTTGTTCTCGTCCTCGAACGCGGCGAATACCGGATCCTCGGTGACGATTTCTTCGGCGGCGATGAATTCGTTGGTGACGATGCCTTCGGCGATTTCACGCAGGGCGACGACGGTTGGCTTGTCGTTTTCCCACGCTACGCGTGGCTCTTTGCCGCCGGTAGCCAGCTGGCGGGCGCGCTTGGTCGAGAGCATGACCAGCTCGAAGCGGTTATCCACGTGTTCCAGGCAGTCTTCAACAGTTACGCGGGCCATGGTCTTCCTCAGTAGCAAATGCGGTAGGCGTGCGCCCATGAATGGGCAGGCGGACTCGATAGTTTAAAAAATCACCAGCCAATAGGGAAGGACTGTTTTATCTGGTGACCCATCGCAAGCACCCCGCGGGAGCGGGCTTGCCCCGCGAAAGCGCCGGAACAGACAGCATCAGGCCTGAGGCTGACAATAACGTCACCCAGCCCGCGAACACAACAGCCTCACAGCATCGCGTCGCGCAGCCGCGGGGTCAGCTCCTCGAACAGGGTCTGCACCGAGCGCAGCGCACGGCAATCCGGGCGGGTCAGCAGCCACAACTGGGTATCGCAGCCGGGCAGCGGGCCGCTCAGCGCATCCACGCCCGGTAGCGCGTGGACCATGTAGTCGGGCAGTGCCGCCACGCCCAGGCCGGTGCTCACCAGCTGGGCAATGGTCGACATGCCGCTGCACTGGTAGCGCGGGCTCAGCCCCGGGTACTGCTGGTTGCGCCAGACCACGGTGGCGTGGTCCTGCATGGAGTCGTCCGGGGCGATCCACGGCACGCTGGTGGGCGAGCTGTCGAGGCGCTCGCGCAGCTCGGGCCGGCCGCAGATCACGTAGCTGGTCGAGCCCAGGCAGCGGCCGACCAGGTGCTCCGGCGGTGTGTTGGTCAGGCGCAGGGCAATGTCAGCGTCGCGTCGGCTGAGGTTGGCGAAGGTGTTGGAGGTGCCCATTTCCAGCGACAGCGCCGGGTAGTTGGGCATGAACTCGGCCAGTGCCGGCAGCAGCAGGCTGTGCAGGACCGCCTCGGTACAGGTCAGGCGCACCGTGCCGCTGACCACCTGTTCGCCGCTGGTCAGGGCGATGCGCGCGGCATCCAGCGCCTGTTCGGCACGCTCGGCCTGCTCGGCCAGGGCCTGGGCGGTGTCGGTGGGCAGGTAGCCCTTGCGACTCTTGACGAACAGCGCGGTGCCCAGCGCCGATTCCAGCCGGCGAATCGAGCGGAACACCGTCGAAACATCGACCTTGAGCAGTTCGGCAGCCTTTGCCAGGGAGCGGCCGCGTTCCAGGGCCAGGACCAGTGACAGGTCCGCATGGTTGATCTGATATTGCATTGGTGCACGCTCTGCTTGCCGAATTGCCAATGTCTAGTTGCGTTTGAGCCATTTTATAGTGAAACGGCCGACAGGAATCAATGCAGCCGGTCGGCAACCAGCCCCCAACGATGGGCCAGTGAAAAGAACAACAGTAATTCCATCGTCGCCTTAGCAGGCGTCAGCCGTATCCCCACATCGCCGCTCCGAATCAAAGGATGTACAGCCATGACGTCGGTCTCCCCGTGCGCCAGTTCTTCCCGCGAGATGAATGAATTCCTGGAAGCCCATCCGGACACCCAGTACGTCGATCTGCTGATCTCCGACATGAACGGCGTGGTGCGCGGCAAGCGCATCGAGCGCGCCAGCCTGCACAAGGTGTACGAGAAAGGCATCAACCTGCCGGCCTCGTTGTTCGCCCTCGACATCAACGGCTCGACCGTCGAAAGCACCGGCCTTGGCCTGGACATCGGCGACGCCGATCGCATCTGCTTCCCGATCCCCGGCACGCTGTCCGACGAGCCGTGGCAGAAGCGCCCCACCGCCCAGCTGCTGATGACCATGCACGAGTTGGACGGTGCGCCGTTCTTCGCCGACCCGCGGGAAGTGCTGCGCCAGGTGGTGAGCAAGTTCGACGACCTCGGCCTGGATATCTGCGCCGCGTTCGAGCTGGAGTTCTACCTGATCGACCAGGACAACCTCAACGGCCGCCCGCAGCCGCCGCGCTCGCCGATCTCCGGCAAGCGCCCGCAATCGACCCAGGTGTACCTGATCGACGACCTCGACGAGTACGCCGACTGCCTGCAGGACATGCTCGAAGCCGCCAAGGAGCAGGGCCTGCCTGCTGACGCGATCGTCAAGGAAAGCGCCCCGGCGCAGTTCGAAGTGAACCTGCACCACGTCGCCGACCCGATGAAGGCCTGCGACTACGCGATCCTGCTCAAGCGCCTGATCAAGAACGTCGCCTACGACCATGAAATGGACACCACCTTCATGGCCAAGCCCTACCCGGGCCAGGCGGGCAACGGCCTGCACGTGCACATCTCGCTGCTCGACAAGAAGACCGGCAAGAACATCTTCGCCAGTGACGACCCGCTCGAAAGCGACACCCTGCGCCACGCCGTCGGTGGTGTGCTGGAGACCATGCCGGCGTCGATGGCCTTCCTCTGCCCGAACATCAACTCGTACCGCCGCTTCGGTGCCCAGTTCTACGTGCCCAATGCGCCGAGCTGGGGTGTGGACAACCGCACGGTGGCGGTGCGCGTGCCGAACGACAACCGCGACAACGTGCGTATCGAGCACCGCGTGGCCGGCGCCGATGCCAACCCGTACCTGATGCTCGCCGCGATCCTGTCCGGTATCCACCATGGCCTGACCAACAAGGTCGAGCCGGGCGCGCCGATCGAGGGCAACTCCTACGAGCAACTGGAGCAGAGCCTGCCGAACAACCTGCGCGATGCCCTGCGCGCGCTGGACGACAGTGAAGTGCTCAACCAATACATCAGCCCGGACTACATCGATATCTTCGTGGCCTGCAAAGAGAGCGAGCTGGCCGAGTTCGAAGTGTCGATCTCCGACCTCGAGTACAACTGGTACCTGCACACGGTGTAAGCCCATGAGCGCAATTGCGGTCCCCTTGATCGGTGTCAGCGCCTGCCGTCAGCAGGTGGGGAAGAACTCGTCGCACACAGTGGGCGACAAGTATGTCGAGGCCGCAGGCTTTGCCGGCCTGCCGCTGATCCTGCCGGCCCGTGATGGCGGCAGCGACACGCAGGCGCTGCTGGCGCAACTCGACGGCATTCTGTTTACCGGCTCGCCTTCCAATATCGAGCCGCATCATTACAATGGCGCGCCCAGCGCGGCAGGCACCCGCCACGACCTTGCGCGTGACCGCCTGACCTTGCCGTTGCTGCAGGCGGCGATTGCCGCCGGGGTACCGGTGTTCTGCATTTGTCGTGGTTTCCAGGAACTGAACGTGGCCCTTGGCGGCAGCTTGCACCAGCGGGTGCAGGAGTTGCCCGGCTACCTGGACCACCGTGAACCTGAGGACGCACCCCTGGAGGTGCAATACGGCCCTCGCCACCCCGTCGCTGTTGCACCTGGCGGGTTGTTCGAGCGCCTGGGCCTGGCGGCGCAGTTCGAGGTCAACTCGCTGCACAGCCAGGGCATCGACCGTCTGGCCCCTGGCCTGCGTGTCGAGGCACGGGCCCCGGATGGCCTGATCGAAGCGGTGTCGATGCCGGATGCGCCGGGCCTGGTGCTCGGTGTGCAGTGGCACCCGGAATGGCGTTACGCCGAAAACCCGGTCTCGCTGCGCCTGTTCGAGGCGTTCCGCGAGGCCTGCATTGCCCACGCTGCACGGGAGGGTGTGCGCTCGAAAACATTCGGGCGTTAGCCGAAGGTCGAGGATGACCGTGCCCCCACCGCAAGCTTTCAATGAGTGAAAGCGGGCCCTCTACGGCGGGCCTGTGAGAACAATTCCAATAGTTACGGCAAATACTCATGAGCAATTACACAGAAGCCGGCCGCCCACCTGATGTGGCAGCCGACTCGGGCAACAACACCCAAGCCGCCAGCAAAGGCCTGGCCAAGGGCCGCCTGGGCCTTTTGGCCAGCGTGGTGCTGGGCATCTCCACCATTGCCCCGGTCTACACCCTGACCGGCGCCCTCGGCCCGACCGTGCGCGAAGTCGGCGCCCACCTGCCGGCGGTGTTCATCGTCGGCTTCCTGCCGATGCTGCTGGTGGCCCTGGGCTACCGCGAGCTGAACTCGGCTGAGCCGGACAGCGGTACTTCCTTCACCTGGTCGGCGCGGGCGTTCGGCCCGATGATCGGCTGGATCGGCGGCTGGGGGCTGGTGGTCGCCACCACCATCGTGCTGTCCAACCTGGCGGGCGTGGCCGTCGACTTCTTCTACCTGTTCCTGGCCCAGATCACCGGCACCCAGGAGCTGGCGGCCCTGGCAGACAACCTGCTGATCAACGTCACCACCTGTTGCGTGTTCATCGCCCTGGCGGTGTGGATCTGTTGTCGCGGCATGGCGACGACCATGACGGTGCAGTATGGCTTGGTGGCCCTGCAACTGATGGTGCTGATCGGCTTTGCCTTCGCCGCGTTCAGCGAGTCCACGGCGCCGCCGCCGCTGGCCTTCGACCTGGCCTGGTTCAACCCGTTCGGTGTCGAGTCGTTCTCGGCGTTCGCCGCCGGCCTGTCGTTGTCGATCTTCATTTTCTGGGGCTGGGACGTATGCCTGACCGTCAGTGAAGAGTCCGTCGGCAGTGACGAGGTGCCGGGCAAGGCGGCCACCTGGACCGTATTGCTGATCCTGATGCTGTACCTGCTCACCGCCATCGCCACCCTGCAGTTCGCCGGGATCAGCGACAGCGGCCTGGGCCTGGGCAACCCGCGTATCCAGGAGAACGTGTTTGCCCACCTGGCCGGCCCGGTGATGGGCCCGCTGGCCATCCTGATGTCCATCGCCGTGCTGGCCAGTACGGCCGCATCGCTGCAGTCGACCTTCGTTTCGCCGGCGCGCACCCTGCTTGCCATGGGTTACTACGGCGCCGTGCCGCAGCGCTTCGCCAGCGTCTGCCCGCGCTCGCAGACCCCGCGTTACGCCACCATCTGCGCCGGCGTCGCCGCGGGCCTGTTCTACGTGACCATGCGTACCCTGAGCGAGAACGTGCTGGCCGACACCATCACCGCCCTGGGCATGATGATCTGCTTCTACTACTCGCTGACCGCGTTCGCCTGCGTGTGGTACTTCCGCCACAGCCTGTTCACCAGCCTGCGCCACTTCTTCATGCGCGGCGTGTGCCCGCTGTTGGGTGGGGTGATCCTGTCGGTGATCTTCGCGCGCACCGCGATCGACAGCGCTTCGCCGGACTTTGGCAGCGGCTCGCATGTCGGCGGGTTGGGGTTGGTGTTCGTGATCGCAGCGATCATCTCGGCGCTGGGCATCGTGCTGATGCTGCTCTCGCGGTTGCGGGCGCCGGCGTACTTCCTGGGGGCTACCCTGCGTCAGCAGGCGACCATTCAGTTGCAGGAATAAAGGTAGGAGCAGTCATCGCGGGGCAAGCCCGCTCCCACGCATTTCGTAGGAGCGGGCTTGCCCCGCGATGTTGTTTCAGCCGACCAGTTGTTTCAGCAGCGCCTCATGGCGCTGTTGTTGTTTCTGGAGCAGCAGCCGGTTCGAGCGGAACACTGCTTTCAGGTCATCCAGCGCCACGTCGAAGTCGTCATTGATGATGACGTACTCGTATTCGTCGTAGTGCTCCATCTCGCTGACCGCTTCCTTCATGCGACCGGCAATGATCTCTTCGCTATCCTGACCGCGGCCGTCCAGGCGCTGGCGCAGGGCCTGCTGGCTGGGCGGCAGGATGAAGATCGAGCGCGCCTCGGGCATCAGTTTGCGTACCTGCTGGGCACCTTGCCAGTCGATCTCGAGGATCAGGTCGAAGCCCTGGTCGAGGGTTTCCTGCAGGGCGCTGCGCGACGTGCCGTAGAAGTTGCCGAACACCTCGGCGTGCTCGAGGAAATCGCCCTGGGCGATCAGGGTCTTGAATTCCTCGTGGACGACGAAGTGGTAGTTCACCCCGTGCGCCTCACCCGGGCGCATGGCGCGGGTGGTGTGGGAGACCGACACGCGAACGTGTGGATCCTGCTTGATCAGCTCGGTAACCAGGCTGGTCTTGCCGGCGCCGGACGGTGCCGAAACGATGTAGAGGGTGCCGCTGCTGTGGTTCATGGTCGGGGGTGGCCTTACTCGATGTTCTGTACTTGTTCACGCATCTGTTCGATCAACACCTTCAGGTTGACCGCCGCCTGCGTGCTGCGTGGGTCAAAGGCCTTGGAGCCCAGGGTGTTGGCTTCGCGGTTGAGCTCCTGCATCAGGAAGTCCAGGCGCCGGCCGGCGGCTCCGCCCGACTTGAGCACCCGGCGCACTTCGGTGACGTGGGTGCTGAGGCGGTCGAGCTCTTCGGCGACGTCGCTCTTCTGTGCCAGCAGCACCATCTCCTGCTCGAGGCGCTGCGGGTCGAGCTCGGCCTGCATGTCGCTGAAACGGTCGAGGATCTTCTGCCGCTGCACGGCCAGCATCTGCGGTACCTGGGTACGCAGGGTGGCCACTTCGCTGGCCATGCTGTCCAGGCGTTCGTTGATCAGCCGGGCCAGTTCGGCACCTTCACGCTGGCGTCCGGCCTTGAGCTCGGCCAGGGCTTCGTCGAACAGGGCGATGGCTTCGGCATTGAGGGCCTGGGGGTCGCTGGCGTCGGCGACCAGCACGCCTGGCCAGGCCAGGACTTCCAGCGGGTTGAGCGGCGCCGGCTGCTTGATCAGGCTGGCGACGGTCTCGGCGGCGGCGACCAGTTGCGCGGCGCGTTCACGGTCAACCTGCAGCGGCTTGCCGGTGCTGTCTTCGTTCAGGCGCAGGGTGCATTCGACCTTGCCCCGCGACAGCCCTTGGCGCAGGCCTTCACGCACTGCGCCCTCGAGGTCGCGCAGGGCTTCGGGCAGGCGCAGGTGGGGTTCGAGATAGCGATGGTTGACCGAGCGCAGCTCCCAGACCAGGGTGCCCTGGCTGCCGGCGCGTTCGGCGCGGGCAAAGGCGGTCATGCTGTGCACCATGGGGAGTACCTCGCGTAATCGGGTGAGCGGGGGAGCCTTACGGCTGCAAGGCGCAGGATTGTAGCGCAGTGCGGCCCGGGCGCCCAATCCGGCCATGCTACCGCTGCCCCGCAGCCGTGGTCGGAAAAGGCGACAGGCTGCGCCGGGTGCGACGATAGGCATGTCTTCGCGGGGCGACGGGCTCTATAATGCTCGGCAGATTTAAAGTCCCGGTACAGGTATCCCAGATGAAACGTCCAAGTGGTCGCGCCGCCGATCAGCTCCGCTCGATCCGCATCACCCGCAACTACACCAAGCACGCCGAGGGGTCGGTACTGGTCGAGTTCGGTGACACCAAGGTCATCTGCACGGTCAGCGTCGAAAATGGTGTTCCCCGCTTCCTCAAAGGCCAGGGCCAAGGTTGGCTGACCGCCGAGTACGGCATGCTGCCGCGTTCCACCGGCGAGCGTAACCAACGTGAAGCCAGCCGTGGCAAGCAAGGTGGTCGCACCCTGGAAATCCAGCGCCTGATCGGCCGCTCCCTGCGCGCTGCGCTGGACATGAGCAAGCTCGGCGATATCACCCTGTACGTCGACTGCGACGTGATCCAGGCCGACGGCGGTACCCGTACCGCTTCGATCACCGGTGCCATGGTCGCCCTGTGCGATGCCCTGGCCGTGATCAAGAAGCGCGGCGGCCTGAAGGGCGGTAACCCGCTCAAGCACATGATCGCCGCCGTATCGGTGGGCATGTACCAGGGCGAAGCGGTGCTCGACCTCGACTACCTGGAAGACTCCGCCGCCGAGACCGACCTCAACGTGGTCATGACCAGCGCTGGCGGCTTCATCGAAGTGCAGGGCACCGCTGAAGGCGCGCCGTTCCAGCCGGAAGACTTCAACGCCATGCTGGCGCTGGCGCAAAAAGGCATGGGCGAGATCTTCGAGCTGCAGAACGCCGCACTGGCTGACTGATCGCTCAGCCAGACACAAAAAAGCCGACTTCAGCGTCGGCTTTTTTGTGTCTGGCGTGGCTTAGATGGTCAGCGTCCAGTCGTAGTCCACGATCAACGGCGCGTGCCGGGAGAAGCGTGGCTGGCGCGGCAGGCGCGCATTGCGCACGAAGCGGCGCAGGCCTGGGGTGAGGATCTGGTAATCGAACCGGTAACCCAGGTTGAGCATCTCGGCCTGCTCGTTGTCTGGCCACCAGCTGTACTGGTCGCCTTCACGGCTGACTTCGCGCAGCGCATCGACGTAGCCCATTTCGCCGGTGATCGCGTCCATCCAGGCACGCTCTGGCGGCAGGAAGCCGACCGACTGCTGGCTGTCGCGCCAGTTCTTGATGTCGAGCTTCTGCTGCGCCACGTAGAACGAGCCGCAATAGATGTATTCGCGACGCTTGCGACGCTGTTTGTCCAGGTACTTGGCGAAGTCGTCCATCAACTTGAACTTCTGGTTCAAGTCTTCATCGCCGTTCATGCCCGAAGGCAGGAGCAGCGTGGCAATACTTACCTTGTCGAAATCTGCCTGCAGGTAACGCCCGTAACGGTCAACTGTCTCGAAGCCCAGGCCGGTGATGACTGCCTTGGGCTGCATGCGCGAGTAAAGTGCCACGCCACCTTGGGTGGGCACCTCCGCGTCGCAGGCGTAAAGGAAATAGCCATCGAGCTGGAAAGCTGGGTCGTCGAGTTCAAAGGCCGAGGCGCGGGTATCCTGAAGACAGATGACGTCGGCATTCTGGGCTTGCAACCAGCTGAGCAATCCACGCTCGGCTGCAGCCTGAATGCCATTCACGTTCACACTGATGATCCGCATAAATGGCCCCAAAAATCTCGTGCGTGTATGATACCCGAGCTCAACACATTTAGCTAAATCCGTGGTGTCCGGGACCTTTTATGCAGCCGTATCAGCGCGACTTCATTCGTTTTGCCATCGATCGCGGCGTTCTGCGCTTCGGTGAATTCACCCTGAAATCGGGGCGTACCAGCCCGTACTTCTTCAATGCCGGCCTGTTCAACACAGCTTCCGCGCTGGCGCAGCTGGGGCGTTGCTACGCGGCGGCCATCGTCGACAGCAAGATCCCGTTCGACGTGCTGTTCGGCCCGGCGTACAAGGGCATCCCCCTGGCGGCGGCCACGGCGGTGCAACTGGCCGAGCACCATCAGCTCGACGTGCCATGGTGCTTCAACCGCAAGGAAGCCAAGGACCACGGCGAAGGCGGCAGCCTGGTTGGCGCCCCGCTGGCCGGCGACGTGCTGATCATCGACGACGTAATCACTGCCGGCACTGCCATCCGTGAAGTGATGCAGATCATCAACGCCCAGCAGGCCAAGGCCGCTGGCGTGCTGATCGCACTGAACCGCGAAGAGCGCGGCAACGGCGAGCTGTCGGCGATTCAGGAAGTCGAGCGCGACTTCGGCATTCCGGTGGTCAGCATCGTGTCGCTGACCCAGGTGCTGGAGTTCCTGGCCGACGATCCGCAGCTCAAGCAGCATTTGCCGGCGGTCGAGGCGTATCGCGCCCAGTACGGCATCTGACGCGAACGTGCGCAGAAAAGGCGACCCTAGGGTCGCCTTTTTCATATCTGTGCATTCAACGGCTGTTCGGGTAAGGGTCCTGCAGCGCGTCGCCCTGGCCGCTCAAGATCGTCCAGCCACGCAGTGGGTGGGTAGCGGGCTTGAAGTGGGGGCAGGGTGGAAGCGAGGTCTTGCTCTGATTGGAGTATTTGTGGCCGCAATCTGCGCACGAGTAGGTGCCAGCGGATACATCGCTGCCGTATTTGACCAATGCTTTCTGCGTCATAGCTGCATCTCCTTTGTGGGAAGCGGCAATGATAAGCAGCCGATGGTGACAGCGGTTGTAGTATGCGTCCGTCGCTTTAGTAGGACCTTTCCCGCCGTAAAGCACGCTACGCGGAGATGAAAAAGGCGACCCCTGGGTCGCCTTTACTGTGTCAATCCGTGCCGTACTTAGGCGAACGAGGCCCGTACAGGATCCCGCCGTTAGGATTAGGCGACAGCAGGCGTGCGCTGGTCATGCCGGCAATCGGGTAGCCGGCGTCATCCTGCACGCTGCTGATGATCTGGTTGATCGCCGCAGCCACCAGCATGCCGATCAGGCCGCCCTGGTTCTGTCGGCCTTCCTCGCTCGACGCGGTGGCGCTGCCGGTCCACAGGGTGGCGCCGGTCTTGAGGTCGACCAGCTTGGCGTTGGCGGTGACGATGGTCGCGCTGCTGATGATCATGTAGCGGGTACCGTAGTCGCTGACGGTGACGTACAGGCCCGCGTCGGCGCCAAAGATCTCGTGCAGCTTGCTGGTCGGCAACTGGTGGATGTCGGCCGGCGTGGTCATGCCGTTCTGGCGGAAAGTTTCGTCCACCAGTGCCACCGGCATCACGTAGTAGCCCGCTTCGGCCAGTGGGTAGGTGACCTGGGAGAGCATGCTGTAGGTCGCCTTCACGTCGGGCGATTCATTCAGTGGCGGCAGGATCAGGATCGATTTTGGACGGCTCTGCTTGTAAGCCGAATAGTCGATGGTCTTGCGCTCGGCACAGCCAGCGAACAACGCCAGCACACAGGCACCGACGATCAGTTGGGTCAGGCGCTTGATCACTGTTTGGCCTCTTTGCTGGCGTTTTTCATCAGGAAGTCCATGTAGGCCGTCGACTCAGGGAACAGCGCCTTCTCGGTGCGGAACTGCTGAATCATCTGGTCGTCCTTGCCGAGGCTGGAATACAGCAAGCCCAGCTGTGCGTGATAACCCGGCGGCACCGCGCCGTTCTTGGCCTTGATCTTCTCCAGATCACGCTCCAGGGCGGTGATCTGCTCTTCCTTGGCGTCACCTTTGAGGTAGCTGTACACCTGGGGCTGATAGCTTTCCCACTGATACAGCGGTTTTTGCGAGTTGCAGCCGGCCAGCAGCGCGCTGCCCAACAGCAGGGCGGCGACGGTGCGCCGGCCTTGGGGGAGGATGGTCATCGAGCGTCTTCCTTGTCGTAATCCAGGTATTACTGGGCTTGTGGCTTCCACTGGCCGCCTTCGACGGCACCTACCAGCTTGTTGACCGCTTCGCGCATGGCCAGGTCGAGGACCTTGCCGTTGAGGGTCGAGTCATAGCTGGCGGTGCCGCCGAAGCCGATGATCTCGCGGTTGGAGAGAGCGTATTCACCCGCACCCTGGCTGGAGTAGACCACTTCCGAGGTGCTGATATTGACGATGTTCAGCGCCACCTTGGCATAGGCGATCTGGGTTTTGCCGCGGCCGAGGATGCCGAACAGTTGGTGGTCACCGACTTCCTTGCGGCCGAATTCGGTGACGTCGCCGGTGACCACGAAGTCGGCGCCTTTCAAGCGCTGAGCCTGGCCCTTGATGGCCGCTTCCTGCTGGATCTCGCCCATGTTGTCGCGGTCCAGCACGTTGAAACGGTTGGTCTGCTGCAGGTGGGTGATGAGGATGGTCTTGGCCTGGCCACCCAGGCGGTCGACGCCGTCGGAGAAGATGCCGCGCATGTAGCTGGAGCGGTTGTCGAACTTGCCCACGGCAATCGGGGTGCGCACGCCGCTGTAAGGGCGGTTGACGCTTTCGACCTGTTGCACGGCAACAGCGGTGGAGGTTTCAGTGGCACAGCCGGCGAGGGACCCGACAGCCAGGGCGGCTGCCAGCACGAGTCCATGTGATGCGTATTTCACGCGCGTTCTCCAGGAAAATTAGCAAAGCGGGTTGCAAAAAAGCTGCATTCTGCCACGTTGATTCGGCAGCTTAACCGGTAAATTGATGGCAAAACATGAAAAAAGATGGCTCAAGGCCATCTTTTTCGTATATCCGATCGAATGCACCGCGGGCGGTGCAGCGATCCGGCCAACTCGCTCCCATAACCACTCATGCAGAGGTGTGGGAGCGGGCTGTTCGGATAACTACACCGCCCGCGATGGCCAGTAAAAGCATCGCGGGGCAAGCCCGCTCCCACGTTGACGGATGCCAAGGTGGGAGCGAGCTTGCCCCGCGATAGAGTTACAGCTGGATCAGTGACGCTTGCGATTGGTGATCAAGGTGCCCACGCCGCTGTCGGTGAAGATCTCCAGCAGCACCGCGTTGGGCACGCGGCCATCGATGATGTGCGAGCTGTTCACGCCGCCCTGCACCGCCTCCAGCGCGCACTTGATCTTCGGCAGCATGCCGCCGTAGATGGTGCCGTCGGCGATCAGTTCGTTGACCTGCTCGGTGGTCAGGCCGGTCAGTACCTGGCCTTGCTTGTCCATCAGGCCGGCGATGTTGGTCAGCAGCATCAGCTTCTCGGCCTTCAGCGCTTCAGCGACCTTGCCGGCGACCAGGTCGGCGTTGATGTTGTACGACTCGCCGTTCTTGCCCACGCCGATCGGCGCGATCACCGGGATGAAGTCGCCTTTGACCAGCATGTTCAGCAGGTCGGTGTTGACGCTCTCGACCTCGCCGACATGGCCGATGTCGATGATTTCCGGCTGGGTCATCTCCGGGGTCTGGCGGCTGACGGTGAGCTTGCGCGCACGGATCAGCTCGGCGTCCTTGCCGGTCAGGCCGATGGCGCTGCCGCCGTGGCGGTTGATCAGGTTGACGATGTCCTTGTTGACCTGGCCGCCCAGGACCATTTCCACCACGTCCATGGTCGCCGAGTCGGTGACGCGCATGCCGTCGATGAAGTGGCTCTCGATCGACAGGCGCTTGAGCAGGTCGCCGATCTGCGGGCCGCCGCCATGCACGACCACCGGGTTGATGCCCACGGCCTTCATCAGCACGATGTCACGGGCGAAGCCGGTCTTGAGCTCCTCGCTTTCCATCGCGTTGCCGCCGTACTTGATCACCAGGGTCTTGCCGACGAAGCGGCGAATGTAAGGCAGTGCTTCGGACAAAACCTCGGCTACATGGGAAGCGGCATCGCGATCGAGGGTCATGCAGGGCTCCAGGTAAGGAACGGATAGTCGTCAGAACGGCAGTTGCAGGTCTGGTTGGACCCGCAGCAACTGCGTGCGGAATACAGCCTTGATACGGTCGAGTTCTGCCGCGCTCTCGGCCTCGAAGCGCAGCACCAGCACCGGTGTGGTGTTGGAGGCGCGAACCAGGCCCCAGCCGTGGGCGTAGTCGACCCGCACACCGTCGATGGTGGTCAGGTTGGCATCGCCCCAGTCGGCGTCGCGTTGCAGAGCATCAATGATGCTGAATTTACCCTCGTCGGTCACATCAATGTTGATTTCCGGCGTGGAAATATCATCGGGGAACGCGGCGAACAGCTCTTCGGCGCTTTGCCCGGCCTTGCTGAGGATCTCCAGCAGGCGCGCGGCGCTGTAGATACCGTCGTCGAAACCGTACCAGCGTTCCTTGATGAAGATGTGACCGCTCATCTCGCCGGCCAGCAAGGAGCCGGTCTGTTTCATCTTCTTCTTGATCAACGAGTGGCCGGTCTTCCACATTAGCGCGCGGCCACCGTGCTGTTCGATCAGTGGGGTCAGACGGCGGGTGCATTTGACGTCGAAGATGATCTCGGCGCCCGGGTTGCGCGACAGCACGTCCTGGGCGAACAGCATCAGCAGGCGGTCGGGGTAGACGATGCTGCCGGTGTTGGTCACCACGCCCACGCGGTCGCCGTCGCCGTCGAAGGCCAGGCCGATATCGGCGCCGGTCTCTTTCACCTTGGCGATCAGGTCTTCCAGGTTCTCAGGCTTGCCCGGGTCCGGGTGGTGGTTGGGGAAGTTGCCGTCGACTTCGCAGAACAGCGGGATCACCTCGCAGTTCAGTGCCTCGATCAATTGCGGGGCGATCACGCCAGCGGCGCCGTTGCCGCAGTCGACCACCACCTTCAGGCGCCTGGCCAGCTTCACGTCGTCGACGATCTGCTGGTAGTAGCGCTCGAGGATCTCGACTTTCTCCACATGGCCTTCGCCACGGGTCAGGTCGTTGGTCTTAAGGCGAGTCAGCAGGGCCTGGATCTGTTCGTTGGCCAGGGTGTCGCCGGCGATGACGATCTTGAAACCGTTGTAGTCCGACGGGTTGTGGCTGCCGGTGAGCATCACGCCCGACTTGCCGGCCAGCACGTTGGCGGCATAGTACAGCGCCGGGGTCGGCACCAGGCCGACGTCGCTGACCTGGCAACCGGCCTCGACCAGGCCCTTGATCAGTTGCTCGACCAGCATCGGGCCGGACAGGCGGCCGTCACGGCCGACCGAGATCTGTGGTTCGCCCTGGGCGAGGGTCTGGGCGCCGATGGCGCGGCCGATCCAGTAGGCGGTTTCGGCGTGCAGGGTCTTGCCGACCACGCCGCGGATGTCATAGGCGCGGAAGATGCTGTCCGGCAGTGCGGGGACCAGGTGGGCCATGTCGTTCATCTCTGGGGACTCCATAAGTCAAAGGCTTCTGGGCAGGCGCAAACTGAACGCTTGGACGGCGGTTTCGCCAGAGAGTTCGCCATCCATGGCCCGAACGGTCTGTTGTTGCCTCAGCGGGTACCCGAGTGACCGAAGCCGCCAGCGCCGCGCTGGGTCTCGTCGAACTGCTCGACGATGTCGAAATGCGCCTGCACCACCGGCACCAGGATCAGTTGCGCGATGCGCTCGCCGACGGTGATGGTGAACGGCGTGCTGCCGCGGTTCCAGCAGCTGACCATCAACTCGCCCTGGTAGTCCGAGTCGATCAGACCGACCAGGTTGCCCAGCACGATGCCGTGCTTGTGGCCCAGGCCCGAGCGCGGCAGGATCATCGCCGCCAGGCCCGGGTCGCCGATGTACACCGACAGGCCGGTGGGGATCAGCAGGGTCTGGCCTGGCTCGAGGACGGTGTCCTCCTTGAGCAGGGCGCGCAGGTCCAGGCCGGCGGAGCCGGGGGTGGCGTACTGCGGCAGGGGGAATTCGGTGCCCAGGCGTGGGTCGAGGATCTTGGCTTGAAGAGCGTGCATGTAACTTACTGAACCTGGTTGAGCCGTTCGGCGATGAAGGCAACCAGCTGGCGGGCGATCTTGCCTTTGCTGGTCTGCGCGAAGAGGGTTTGATGCTGCTGCCGGTCGATCACGGTCAGGGCGTTTTCCTCGCTGTTGAAGCCGATGCTGGGGTTGGCCACATCATTGGCGACGATCAGGTCGAGGTTCTTGTCCTTGAGCTTGCGCGTTGCGTAGTCGAGCAGGTGCTCGGTCTCGGCGGCGAAGCCCACACTGAACGGGCGATCGGCGCGGCCGGCAATGGTCGCAAGGATATCGGGATTGCGCACCATCTGCAGCAGCATGCCGTCGCCGGTGGTGGGATCTTTCTTGAGCTTCTGTGCGGCGACGACTTCCGGGCGGTAGTCCGCGACTGCGGCCGAAGCGATGAACAGGTCGCAGGGCATGGCGGCTTCACAGGCCGCGAGCATGTCCCGGGCGCTGACCACGTCGATGCGGCTGACCCGGTCGGGGGTCGGCAGGTGTACCGGGCCTGTCACCAGGGTCACCCGGGCCCCGGCTTCGGCGGCCGCCTCGGCCAGGGCAAAGCCCATTTTCCCTGAACTATGGTTGGTGATGTAGCGCACCGGGTCGATGTTTTCTTGGGTCGGGCCGGCGGTAATCAGCACGTGCTTGCCGGTCAGTGCCTGGCGCTTGAAGCTCTCGGCGGCGCACCAGGCCAGGTCGGTGGCCTCGAGCATGCGGCCAAGGCCTACATCGCCACAGGCCTGGCTGCCGGAGGCCGGGCCGAACACCTGGATGCCACGGCGCTTGAGCAGCTCGAGGTTGTCCTGGGTTGCCGGGTCGCGCCACATGGCCTGGTTCATCGCCGGCGCCACGGCGACGGTGGCATCGGTGGCCAGTACCAGGGTGGTCAGGAGGTCGTCGGCCATGCCCTGGGCCATGCGCGCCATCAGGTCGGCGGTGGCCGGGGCGATCAGCACCAGGTCGGCCCATTTGGCCAGTTCGATATGGCCCATGGCCGCTTCGGCGGCAGGGTCGAGCAAGTCCATGTGCACGGGGTGGCCGGACAGCGCCTGCAGGGTGAGCGGGGTGATGAATTCGGCACCACCACGGGTCATGACCACGCGCACCTGCGCGCCGTGTTCCAGGAGTCGGCGAATCAGCTCGGCGCTCTTGTAGGCGGCGATGCCGCCACCCACGCCGAGAACGATGCGCTTGCGATACAACCGCTGCATAGGCCTTGCCTTATTCCAGTGAAAGCGGGCGGCGACGGTGACTGCCTGCGGCAGATCGTCGCATTTTCGAAGCGAACTAGATTAACACAGCGCCCAAACGGGCCGTAGTGGCAGGCGAGGAGGGAGGATGAACATCAGGGAGTGGCCGGCCGAGGAGCGGCCGAGGGAGAAGTTGTTGCAGCGCGGCGCGGCGGTGCTGTCGGACGCCGAGCTGGTGGCAGTGTTGCTGGGGTCGGGGGTTGCCGGGCGTAACGTGCTGGACTTGGCGCGTGGGCTGCTGGCGAAGTTTGGCGGGCTCAGGCCGTTCCTCGAGGCCGATCGCGTCAGGGTGCTGCGTGAGCCGGGCCTGGGGCCGGTGAAATACGCCCAGTTGCAGGCGTTGCTGGAGATCGGCAGGCGGTATCTGGATGAGGGCATCGAGCGAGCCTCGGCGCTGGAGTCGCCGACATCGGTGCGGCGCTACCTGAAGTCGATGCTGCGCCATGAGGCCAGCGAGGTATTCGGTTGCCTGTTCCTGGATACCAAGCACCGGCCGTTGGCGTTCGAGATCCTGTTTCGCGGCACGATCGACCGGGCGAGCATCTACCCGCGGGAGGTGGTACGCCGGGCCTTGCTGCACAACGCTGCGGCGCTGATCCTGTGCCATAACCACCCGTCAGGCCATTGCCAGCCCAGCCAGGACGACGTGCACCTGACGCAGATGCTCAAGCGCTCGCTGGCGCTGATCGATGTACGGGTGATGGACCATGTCATCGTCGGTGATGGCGAGCCGCTGTCCATGGCCGAGCATGGGTGGCTGGCAGGCTAGCTAGTCTTGGGTTGACTGCATCGGCCCTTTCGCGGGTAAACCCGCTCCCACAGGTTCCGCGCCTGTCTGTGGGAGCGGGTTTACCCGCGAAGAGGCCGGCACTGTCGGCAGATATTCAGCGGCCTGCAGAGACCTTGCTCAAATCCAACCGCCCAAACGGGCTCACCTGATACCCCTCGACGCCCTTGTGCAGCAAGGTCGCCGCCGTCGGATGCGCCAGTGGCAGCCACAGCGCCTGCTGCTGGATCAATGCCTGGGCCTGCTGGTACAGGCGGCTGCGCACGCTCTGGTCGTTGGTGGTGCGCCCGGCGTTGATCAGCTGGTCCAGGCGGCTGTCGCAGAACCGCGCGAAGTTTGTCCCGGACTTGACCGCCGCGCACGAGAATTGCGGGCTGAGGAAGTTGTCCGGGTCGCCGTTGTCACCGGCCCAGCCCATGAACAGCAGGTCGTGCTCGCCCGCCTTGGCGCGGCGGATCAACTCGCCCCACTCGATGGTGCGAATCTCGGCCTTGATGCCGACCTTGGCCAGGTCTGCCTGAAGCATCTGCGCGCCCAGGCTGGGGTTGGGGTTGAGCAGGCTGCCCGACGGGCGGGTCCAGATCGTGGTTGCAAAACCATCGGCCAGGCCGGCCTTGGCCAGCAGCGCCTTGGCCTTCTTCTGGTCCATGGCGTAACCCGGCAGGTCCTTGGCGTAGCTCCAGGTGTTCGGCGGGTAAGGTCCGTTGGCGGCGGTGGCGGTGTCTTCGAACACGGCCTTGAGGTAGGCCTGCTTGTCGAAGGCCAGGTTGATCGCCTGGCGCACCTCGGGTTTGTCCAGCGGCGGGTGCTGGCTGTTGATGGCGACGAACGCGGTCATGAACGCCGGGGTGGTCGCCACCTCGAGGTTGCCGTCCTTGCCGGCCTCGGCGATGTCCAGCGGCTTGGGCGACAGGGCCACCTGGCATTCGCCGCGCTTGAGTTTCTGCAGGCGCACGTTGGCGTCGGGGGTGATGGCGAAGATCAGCGGGTCGACCGACGGCTTGCCGGCGAAGTAGTCGGGGTTGGCGCGGTAGCGCACCACGGCGTCCTTCTGGAAGCGCTGGAAGATGAACGGCCCGGTACCCACAGGCTGGCTGTTGAGCTTGTCCGGGGTTTCGGCCTTGAGCAGTTTGTCGGCGTATTCAGCCGAGTAGATCGAGGCGAAGCCCATGCTCAGGGTGGCCAGGAAGGTGGCATCCGGGTGCGAGAGGGTGAAGCGCACGGTATTGGGCTGCGGGGCCTCGATCGACTTGATCAGGCTGCCCAGCTGCAGCGACTGGGCATGCGGGTAGCCGCCCGCGGCGGTCTTGTGCCATGGGTGGGCGGGGTAGAGCATGCGTTGGAAGCTGAACAGCACGTCTTCGGCGTCCAGCTCGCGGCTGGGCTTGAAGTAGGGCGTGGTGTGGAACTTGACGCCCTGGCGCAGGGTGAAGTCGTAGATCAGACCGTCCGGCGACACCGTCCAGCTCTCGGCCAGGCTGGGCACGACCTTGCCAAGCCCGGCGTCGAATTCGACCAGGCGGTTCATCAGCACATCGGCCGAGGCATTGGTGGTGGTCAGCGAGTTGTACTGGACCACGTCGAAGCCTTCCGGGCTGGCTTCGGTGCACACCGACAGCGGCGCGGCCTGGGCAAGGCCGGCGGCACACAGCGTGGTGAACAACAGGGAAAGGGCGGCGGCACGCATGGTGGCTCCTTGGCGGGTTTGTGGCACCATCTGCCGGTGCAGTCTGGAAAAGTCCTACCCTAGTGTGGGCACAAGCAAATGACCACACCCTTTCGCATTAATTCGGCGACGGGCGGTCGACACCCTGTCGCCCCAGTCGTTATGCTGCCCGGGCGCACTCGGCCCGACCTGAAGACACATCTTCTGTTGTTGCGGCTGAGTCTTTCTGGTATAAAGCAGCGCTCTTTTCTAGGGGCTCGGCCTGTCGCGTAAGCGCTTCCGGTCGATAAGACCCTCGGAAACACGGCGCCTGGCGCCAATGACTGAGAGATTAAGCGGCCAACCCATGCCGGGTTGGGCATGTGGTTTTAGAGGGCTGAGGCATGTCGAGAGTCTGTCAAGTTACTGGTAAGGGTCCAGTAACCGGGAATAACATTTCCCACGCAAACAACAAAACCCGTCGTCGTTTCCTGCCAAACCTGCAGCACCACCGTTTCTGGGTTGAATCCGAGAAGCGTTTCGTGCGTCTGCGCGTTTCCGCCAAAGGCATGCGTATCATCGACAAGCGCGGCATCGATGCCGTTCTGGTCGACATCCGCAAAGCTGGCGCCAAGGTTTAAGGGAGAACATCATGCGTGAATTGATCCGTCTGGTTTCGAGTGCCGGTACCGGCCACTTCTACACCACCGACAAGAACAAGCGCACCACTCCGGACAAGATCGAGATCAAGAAATACGATCCGGTCGTCCGCAAGCACGTGGTGTACAAGGAAGCCAAGATCAAGTAATTGATCGGCAACCTGAAAAAACCCGCAACCGCAAGGTGGCGGGTTTTTTTATGCCTGCCATGAAACGCTGCCGTCTGCAGGCGACAAAGAAAAAGGCGCCCAGGGCGCCTTTTTCTTTGTCGCATCGAGTCTGGGGTTCAGGCGATTTTCAGGCCGCTGATGAAACCATCGGCATCGACGCTGATGATGACCCGGTCACCGCGCAGGTCACGGGTGATCAAGTCTTTCGGTCCAGCGGCGATGGTCAGGCTGGTCAACTCGAGGATGTAAGGCTTGACGCTTTCCACGTAGCGCGTGCGGATGACATGGCGGGCCGGGCCGAGGATATCGGTGGTCATGGTGAATCTCCTTGAGGATATGTCCGACGGTGGACATCGCCATGATCCGGCCTGCGCTGACCCCTTGCGCGGTACATAGTTAGAGGCCTTCAGCCAATATTCACTTGGCCTCGAACATCACATAGATCTTGCGGCACGGCTCCAGCACTTCCCAGGTGCCCTTGAAGCCCGCCGGGATCACGAAGCGATCACCGGTGCGCAGGGTCTTGGCGCCGCCGTCCTGGTCGCGCAGCACCGACACACCTTGCACGATCTCGCAGTACTCGTGTTCGGTGTAGTTCACCGTCCACTGGCCCACTTCACCTTCCCAGACGCCTGCGGCGAACTGCCCGCATGGGCTGGCATAGTGGTTGTAGACAGCCTGGTCAGGCTCGCCCTTGAGGATTTTCTCCGCCGCCGGGCGGTAGCGTTCGGCCTCGGTCAGAACCTGGGCGAAATCGACGATGCTGGCGATACTCATGGTGGTTACCCTGTTGTTGTTTAATAAAATGAACATCAGTAGGCATTTGAGCCGTTCGTGTCAAATATATTGATAGTTTCCCCGCCCTGGTTTAGGGTGGCAGGTGCCCGTGTGCCTCGTCACCCGGCCAGAATTTCTGACAGCGCCCGTGAGTCCTCAGTGCGGCGTTGCACCTTAACAAGAGAGGAGTTTCCTATGACCACCCTGACTCGTGCGGACTGGGAACAGCGTGCCCAGCAACTGAAGATCGAAGGCCGCGCCTTCATCAACGGCGAATACACCGATGCCGCATCCGGTGAAACCTTCGACTGCCTGAGCCCGGTGGACGGACGCTTCCTGGCCAAGGTTGCCAGCTGCGACCTGGCCGATGCCAACCGCGCTGTCGAAAATGCCCGCGCCGTGTTCGAATCCGGCGTCTGGTCGCGCCTGGCCCCGGCCAAGCGCAAGGCCAAGCTGATCCGCTTCGCCGACCTGCTGCGCAAGCACGTCGAAGAGCTGGCCCTGCTCGAAACCCTCGACATGGGCAAGCCGATCGGCGACTCCTCCAGCATCGACGTGCCGGGCGCGGCCAGTGCCCTGCACTGGAATGCCGAAGCCATCGACAAAGTCTACGACGAAGTCGCGCCAACCCCGCACGACCAGCTCGGCCTGGTTACCCGTGAGCCGGTGGGCGTGGTCGGTGCCATCGTACCGTGGAACTTCCCGCTGCTGATGGCCTGCTGGAAACTCGGCCCGGCCCTGGCCACCGGTAACTCCATCGTCCTCAAGCCGTCGGAAAAATCGCCGCTGACCGCCATCCGCATCGCCCAGCTGGCGATCGAAGCCGGTATCCCGGCCGGTGTGCTCAACGTGCTGCCAGGCTATGGCCACACCGTGGGCAAGGCCCTGGCCCTGCACATGGACGTCGACACCCTGGTGTTCACCGGTTCGACCAAGATCGCCAAGCAGCTGATGATCTACGCTGGCGAGTCGAACATGAAGCGCGTCTGGCTGGAAGCCGGCGGCAAGAGCCCGAACATCGTCTTTGCCGACGCGCCGGACCTGCAGGCCGCCGCCGAAGCCGCTGCCAGCGCCATCGCCTTCAACCAGGGTGAAGTGTGCACCGCCGGTTCGCGCCTGCTGGTGGAGCGTTCGATCAAGGACAAATTCCTGCCCATGGTGGTCGAGGCCCTCAAGGCCTGGAAACCGGGCAACCCGCTGGACCCGGCAACCACCGTCGGTGCGCTGGTCGATACCCAGCAGATGAACACCGTGCTGTCGTACATCGACGCCGGTCACCAAGGCGGCGCCAAGCTGCTGGCTGGCGGCAAGCGCATCCTGGAAGAGACCGGCGGCACCTACGTCGAGCCGACCATCTTCGACGGTGTGACCAACGCCATGAAGATTGCCCAGGAAGAAATCTTCGGCCCGGTGCTGTCGGTGATCACCTTCGACACCGCCGAAGAAGCCATCGCCATCGCCAACGACACCCCGTACGGCCTGGCGGCCGGCATCTGGACCTCGGACATCTCCAAGGCCCACAAGGCCGCCCGCGCCGTGCGTGCCGGCAGCGTCTGGGTCAACCAGTACGACGGCGGCGACATGACCGCGCCGTTCGGTGGCTTCAAGCAGTCGGGCAACGGCCGCGACAAGTCGCTGCACGCGCTGGAGAAGTATACCGAGCTGAAGGCGACCTGGATCAAGCTGTAATCCGGTAACGCCTTTTCGCGGGGCAAGCCCGCTCCCACGCCGCCAGTCGCTTTGGAGGCGTGGGAGCGGGCTTGCCCCGCGATGCTTTTTGCCTGATTTGTCTGCCCAGGAGGCCACCATGCGTTGGGGAACCTATTTTGCCGTGCTGGCGTCGGTGCTCAGTGTCGGGCTCGCGCTCGGCGTGAGCATGCCGCTGGTGTCCCTGCGCCTGGAGGGCTGGGGTTACGGCGGGTTCGCCATCGGCGTGATGGCGGCGATGCCGGCGCTGGGCGTGCTGGTCGGCGCCGCCGTGGCCAGCCGCCTGGCCGGTTGGGTCGGGGTACCGACCGCCATGCGTCTGTGCCTGTGGGGCGGGGCGCTGTCTATCGGCCTGGTGGCGTTGCTGCCCAGCTACCCGCTGTGGCTGGCGCTGCGCCTGCTGATCGGCATGTCGCTGACCGTGGTGTTCATCCTCGGCGAAAGCTGGATCAACCAGCTGGTGGTCGAACAATGGCGCGGGCGGCTGGTGGCGCTGTATGGCAGCAGCTACGCCCTGAGCCAGCTGGCTGGGCCGATGGTGCTGGGTTTTCTCGGCTCCAACGATGACTTCGGTTTCTGGGCGGCCACCGGGCTGCTGCTGGTTGCCCCGCTGATCCTGCTCGGCCGTAGCGGCGCGCCCAGCACCGAGGCGTGCAGCGTTACCTTCCTCGACCTGTTCGCCTTCTGTCGACGGCTGCCGGTCATTGCCTGGGCCATCGCGCTGTTCGCCGCGTTCGAGGCAATGATCCTCACCCTGCTGCCGGTGTATTGCCTGCAGCAGGGCTTTACCACGGAAGTGGCGCTATTCATGGTCAGCACCGTGGTGGTGGGCGATGCGGTGTTGCAGCTGCCGATCGGTGCGCTGGCTGATCGCATGTCGCGGCGCACGTTGTTCAGTGGCTGCGCGCTGACCCTGCTGGTCTCGAGCCTGGCCATTCCGCTGCTGCTGCACACGCCGCTGATCTGGCCGTTGTGGGTGCTGTTCGGGGCCAGTGCGGGAGGGTTGTTCACCCTGTCGCTGGTATTGATCGGCGAGCGCTATCGCGATGATGAGCTGGTGCGGGCCAATGCCCACGTGGCGCAGCTGTGGGGTATCGGTTGCCTGATCGGGCCGCTGCTGGCCGGGGCGGGTAGCCAGTGGGTCAGTGGGCATGCGTTGCTGCTGCTGATGGCGGCGGGGGCAGCGGGGTTGGTGGTGCTGACCCGGCGCAAAGGGGCCTTTGACCCGGTCGCCGCCTGAGCGATCGCTATCGCGGGGCAAGCCCGCTCCCACGCAGTTCCTATTGCTGCGTGGGAGCGGGCTTGCCCCGCGATAGGCCCTACAACATCTTCTCCAGCCCCACCGCCTTGCTGATCCAGGCATTGAACCGCCGCCAGAATCCCCCCGGCTCGGTCAGCAGCATATGCCGCTGGCCATTGTCCTCGGTGACCCACACCAGCTTCCCGCCCACCAGCTTTGGTTGGTAGCTCAACGCCGGCGCCATGCCCTGTACCGCCAGGTCGCGGGTGTATTCGGCCAACTCCGGGCTGTCCACCAGCACGCCGACCTCGGTGTTCCACAGCACAGAACGCGGGTCGAAGTTGAACGAGCCGATGAACGTCTTGCGCCTGTCGAACACCATCGCCTTGCTGTGCAGGCTTGAATCGGAGCTGCCGTGCAGGCTCAGGCCGCGCCGGGTACTGCGGTCGCCGGGCTGGCGGCGCAGTTCGTACAACTGCACGCCATGTTCGAGCAGGGCGCGGCGGTAGGGCGCGTAACCGCCATGTACCGCCGGTACGTCGGTGGCTTCCAGCGAATTGGTCAACAGCTTGACCGAGGTACCGGCGTCCGCACGGCTGGTCAGGTACAGCAAGCCCGGCTCACCCGGCACGAAGTAGGCTGACACCAGGATCAGCTCGTGCCGCACGCTGTTCAGGTCCGGCGCCAGTTGCTGGCTCATCAGCAATTGCGGGTCGGGTTCGTCGTCGGCCAGCACTTTGCTCGGCGCGTCCCACAGCGCCTGGCTGTGCGCCCAGATCAGTTCGTTGCGCCATACGTCCAGACGTGGCTGTGTCTGGTAGGCCATCAGCCGGTCGTAAAGGGCTTTGCGTTTGATACGTGCCTCGGCCAGGGACACTTCCAGGCGCTGGCGGCTGGCGCGCAGGTCTTCGGTGTCGGGCTGCCACCACAGGTAATCGCCGATCGGCCGGCTCAGCGCGCTGTTCCAGTACTGGTCGAAGCCGTGCCCGAGTTGCTCGGCCACCGGGCCTACGCCCAGCAGGTCGATGTCGGTGAAGTTGAGGTTGGGCTCGGCGTCGAAGTATTCGTCACCCAGGTTGCGCCCGCCGACGATGGCCATGCTGTTGTCCACCAGGAACAGCTTGTTGTGCATGCGCCGGTGCTGGCGTGACAGGTTGAACAGTCGGCCCACGGCGCGGGTCACGCCGGTGCTGCGGCCCAGGTGCAGCGGGTTGAACACACGAATCTGGATGTTCGGGTGGGCGGCCAGGGTGCCCATCAGGGTGTCGAGGCCATCACTGGTGGTGTCGTCGAGCAGGACGCGCACGCGCACGCCGCGGTCGGCGGCGCGCAGCAGTTCGTGCACCAGGGCGCGGGTGCTGAGGCCGTCGTGGACGATGTAGTACTGCAGGTCGATGCTGGCCTGGGCGCTGCGGATCAGCTCGGCGCGGGCGCGGAAGGCCTCATTGCTGTTGGGCAGCAGGCGAAAACCCGAGCGCCCCTCGTAGGGCGCGGCCTGGCGCTGCACCGAGCGGCCGAACGCCGATTCACTGGCCGGCAGCGCCTGGCTGACATCACGGGGTGTACCGGTGCTGGCGCAGCCTGAAAGGCCGAGCAGCAGCACCAGCAGCAGGGGCAGGGCTGGCTGGCGTCTCAAGGGTGAATCGTCCTGTGCGACAGGGGCTTATGGGGTTGGACCGTGGCGGGCGGCGCAACGTTACCCGGCAGCGTGTTCGGCCGCCAGTAGACGATGGGCGGTTTCCCCCACCTTGCGCACCGCGGCCTCGATCTGCGGCGTCGGCCGCGCGGCGAAGTTCATGCGCAGGCAATTGCGGTACTTGCCCGAGGCCGAGAAGATGCTGCCCACGGCGATCTGCACGCCCTGCTCCAGTAAAGCCCGGTTCAGGCGCAACGTATCGAAACTTTCCGGTAATTCCACCCACAGCATGAAGCCACCCTGGGGCCGGCTGGCGCGGGTGCCCGCCGGGAAATAACGGGTCACCCAGTCGCACATCTGGTCGCGGCCGCGTTGGTACTGGCTGCGCATGCGCCGCAGGTGGGGCTGGTAGTGGCCCTCGGCGATGAAGTCGGCAATCGCCAGTTGCGGCTGGCAGGCGGTGCTGCCGGTGCTGATGTATTTCATGTGCAGCACCCGCTCCAGGTAGCGACCCGGCGCCACCCAGCCGATGCGCAGGCCCGGTGCCAGGGTCTTGGAGAACGAACTGCACAGCAGCACCCGGCCATCGTCGTCGAACGACTTGATGGTGGCCGGGCGCGGATAGGTGTAGGCCAGGTCGCCATACACATCGTCTTCGAGGATCGCCACGTCGTAGCGCTGGGCCAGGGTGAGCAAGGCCTTCTTGCGCGCCTCGGGCATGATGTAGCCCAGCGGGTTGTTGCAGTTGGGGGTGATCTGGATGAGCTTGATCGGCCACTGCTCCAGGGCCAGCTCCAGTGCTTCGAGGCTGATGCCGGTGAGCGGGTCGGTGGGGATCTCCAGCGCCTTCATGCCCAGGCCCTTGAGGGTCTGCATGGCGCCGTGGAAGCTCGGCGAGTCGACCGCGACGATGTCCCCGGGTTGGCACACCGCGCGGATGCTGCACGACAGCGCCTCGTGGCAGCCGGTGGTCACCACCAGGTCGGCCGGGCCCAGGCGGCAGCCGGAATCGAGCATCAGCCGGGCGATCTGCTCACGCAGCTGGGCATTGCCGTGGATGTTGTCGTAGTACAGGCCGGGCATGTCCTGGCGCCGGCTGAGCTGCGCCAGGCTGCGCAGCAGCGGCTTGAGCGTGGGGCTGTCGACATCCGGCATGCCGCGGCCCAGCTGGATCACGTCCGGGCGTGGGGTGGCGCGTATCAGTTCCAGCACCTGTTCCCACTGGGAGATATCCACAGGCCGTTGCGCCGGGCGGCTGATGTCGGGCAGGGCAGGGAGGTTGCGGTCCTCGGCGACGAAGTAGCCGGACTTGGGCCGTGGCGACACCAGGCCGTTGTCCTCCAGCAGGCGATAGGCCTGTTGCACGGTACTCAGGCTGACCCCGTGCTCGGTGCTCAGGGCGCGGACCGAGGGCAGGCGTTGGCCCGGCCGGTACAGGCCCTGCTCGATGCGCGACCCGAGCAGTTCGGCCAGGTTGAGGTAGAGCGTCACGGCATACTCCTGAGCATTTTGTGGGGCTGGACCGATACAGATTGCAGGAAAATACTCCATTCAGCCGGCGTGACGCCAATTCTGTATGGGAATAATAAATCTGTGTTGGATCTGTATTGCCCGTGGCCCGCACGCGCATGCTTTCTGCACGCTATGACGTGATCTGGAGGGTGCGGTGATGGGTGGCATGAGCGATGTACGGTTGCAACTGTTGGCCACGGAACTGGAGGCGGGGCAGCGGCCCAAGGTCTACAGCGCTCCGGCGGGGCTGGGGCGCTGGGGGCTCATGCTGCATCGCTGGCGCACCCGCAGGGCCTTGCTGCAGCTGGAGGATTACCAGCTGCGCGATATCGGGCTGACCTGGGAGCAGGCGTGCCGGGAGGCGCGCAAGCCGTTCTGGAAGGATTGAGGGATCAAGGTATTGGGTTGTCAGGATTGGCCCTATCGCCGGCTTGCCGGCGATAGGACCCCGCACCCGATCACACCAACTCTTTGAGCCGGTACCAAAGCATCCCCAACGCCAACAGCGGCGAGCGCATCAGCTTGCCGCCGGGGAAGGTTGGGTGCGGCACCTTGGCGAACAGGTCGAAACGCCCGCTTTGCTGGCCGCTGATGGCTTCGCCGAGCAGGCGCCCGGCCAGGTGGGTGGCGTTCACCCCATGGCCGGAGTAGGCCTGGGCGTAGTAGACATTCGGCTGCCCGGCCAGGCGGCCGATCTGCGGCAGGCGGTTGGCGCCGATGCCGATCATCCCGCCCCACTGGTAGTCGATGCGCACGTCGGCCAGTTGCGGGAACACCTTGAGCATCTTTGGCCGCATGTAGGCAGCGATGTCCCGCGGGTCGCGCCCGGAGTAGTGGCAGGCACCGCCGAACAGCAGGCGGTGGTCGGCGGACAACCGGTAGTAGTCCAGGGCCACACGCTGGTCGCATACCGCCATGTTCTGAGGCAGCAACTGGCGGGCGCGCTCCTCGCCCAGAGGCTCGGTGGCGATGATGTAGCTACCGGCCGGCAGCACCTTGCCGCCCAGCTCGCGGTTGAGGTCGTTGTGGTAGGCGTTGCAGCACAGCACCAGGGTCTTGGCGCGGACCCGGCCCTGGGCGGTGTGCACCTTCACTTCAGGGCCGTACTCGATGCGGGTGACTTCCGATTGCTCGAACAACTGCACGCCCAGGCGGCTGGCGGCAGCCGCCTCACCGAGCGCCAGGTTGAGCGGGTGCAGGTGCCCCGAACCCATGTCGATCAGGCCGCCGACATAGCGGTCGGAGCCGACCACCGAATGCATGTCGCCGGGCTGCACCAGACGCAGTTCATGGCGATAGCCCAGGCTGCGCAGTTCTTCGGCGTCCTCGGCGAATCCCGCAAGCTCGGCGGGTTTGTTGGCCAGGTCGCAGTAGCCCCAGGTCAGGTCGCAGTCGATGCCATGCCGCTCGACGCGGTCACGGACGATCTCCACGGCCTCCAGGCCCATCAAGCGCATGCTGCGCACGCCGTCCTCGCCGATCACCGGGAGGAACTGCTCCAGGCCATGGCCGACCCCGCGAATCAGTTGCCCACCGTTGCGCCCGCTGGCGCCCCAGCCCAGCTTGCGGGCTTCCAGGAGGATCACCGACAGGCCGCGCTCGGCCAGTTCGATGGCGGTGTTCAGGCCCGAGTAGCCACCGCCGACGATGCATACATCGGCGCTGTGCTCGCCTTGCAGGTACGGATGGTCTGGGTGTGGCGCGCTGCTGGCGGCGTAGTAGGAGGCGGCGTGCTGCGCGCTGTGGATCATCTGTCGATTCCCGGGGCTGAGGCGAAAGAGGGAGGATAGGCAACTGGCCAATCGCGGGGCAAGTCGCAGCGGCGAACCGCCGCTCCCACGATCAATCCTGCGTGGGAGCGGGCTTGCCCCGCGATTGGGCTTATAATCCAGCCACATTCATCGTTCTGTCTTCGCCCATGTCCTGCAACCGCCACAAGATCCACTTCCTGCGCGAACTCATCCCCTCGTTCGAGTGCGAGCCCGGCTGTCACGACTGCTGCGGCCCGGTCACCACGTCCGCCGAGGAGATGGCCCGCCTGCCGCGCAAGACCCAGGCCGAGCAGGAAGTGGCCTTGGAGCACCTGAACTGCGTGCACCTGGGCCCGGAAGGCTGCACGGTCTATGAAGAGCGGCCAATGATCTGCCGCCTGTTCGGCACCACCCCGCGCATGGCCTGCCCGCGTGGACGCGGGCCTGAGCAGCCGATCGACCCGGCTGCCGAACAGCTGGTCCACACCTATATCGCCAGCACCCGCCAGGTGCTGGTCTGACGCCTCAGTCCGGGATCGGCAGGCACAGGCTCTCTTTCACTTCTTCCATCACGATGTAGCTCTTCGACTCGCGCACGTGCGGCAGCTTGAGCAGGATGTCGCCGAGCAGCTTGCGGTACGAGGCCATCTCCGAGATACGCGCTTTCACCAGGTAGTCGAAATCGCCCGACACCAGGTGGCATTCCAGCACGTGCGGCAGCTTGAGTACGGCACGGCGGAACTCCTCGAAGGTGTCGCCGGACTTGTAGTCCAGGCTGATCTCGACGAACACCAGCAGGCTGCCCTTGAGGTGCTGCGGATTGAGCCGGGCGTTGTAGCCCATGATGATCCCCTCGCGCTCCAGGCGGCGCACGCGCTCGGTGCAGGGGGTGGTCGACAGCCCGACTTTCTCGCCCAGTTCGGTGAACGAGATACGCCCGTCATTCTGCAGGATCCGCAGGATGTTGCGGTCGATCTTGTCCAGTTCACGCTTGCTCTGGTGCTGGGTTCTCATAGGGGATGCCCCTCCGTCAAAGGCGATTTCGCCAAGAATTCTCGCCAAATATAGGCGTTTATATAGTGAATTGCACTGGGCTGTCCTTCATACAATGCGCGCATCCATGCCATATCAACAAAAGACTGCGGCGAGCCGCGTGCGAGGGATGAACAATGCGAGTACTGGTACTAGGTAGCGGTGTGATCGGAACCGCCAGTGCCTACTATCTGGCCCGGCAAGGTTTCGAAGTGACGGTGGTCGATCGCCAGCCGGCGGTAGCCATGGAAACCAGCTTCGCCAACGCAGGCCAGATCTCGCCCGGCTATGCCTCGCCGTGGGCCGCGCCAGGCGTGCCGCTCAAGGCCATCAAGTGGCTGCTGGAGCGCCACGCCCCACTGGCCATCAAGCTCACCGGCGACGTCGACCAGTACCTGTGGATGGCGCAGATGCTGCGTAACTGCACCGCCAGCCGCTACGCGGTGAACAAGGAGCGCATGGTGCGCCTGTCCGAGTACAGCCGCGACTGCCTCGACGAGCTGCGTGCCGAAACCGGCATCGCTTACGAGAACCGCAGCCTGGGCACCACCCAGCTGTTCCGCACCCAGGCCCAGGTGGATGCCGCGGCCAAGGACATCGCCGTGCTGGAGCAGTCCGGCGTGCCTTACGAGCTGCTTGATCGCGACGGCATCGCCCGCGTCGAGCCGGCCCTGGCCGGCGTGAAGGATATCCTCGCCGGCGCCCTGCGCCTGCCCAACGATCAGACCGGCGACTGCCAACTGTTCACCACCAAGCTGGCCGACATGGCCGTCAAGCTGGGCGTCGAGTTCCGCTTCGGCCAGGACATCCAGCGCCTGGACTTCGCCGGTGACCGCATCAACGGCGTATGGATTGACGGCAAGCTGGAAACCGCCGACCGCTACGTGCTGGCCCTGGGCAGCTACTCGCCGCAACTGCTCAAGCCGCTGGGCATCAAGGCCCCGGTTTACCCGCTCAAAGGCTACTCGCTGACCGTGCCGATCACCGATGGCGACATGGCGCCGACCTCGACCATCCTCGACGAAACCTACAAGGTCGCCATCACCCGTTTCGACAACCGTATCCGTGTTGGCGGCATGGCTGAAATCGCCGGTTTTGACCTGTCGCTGAACCCGCGTCGACGCGAAACGCTGGAGATGATCGTCAACGACCTTTATCCTCGCGGCGGCGACCTGAGCCAGGCGAGCTTCTGGACCGGCCTGCGCCCGGCGACCCCGGACGGCACGCCGATCGTCGGTGCGACCAAGTTCCGTAACCTGTTCCTCAACACCGGTCACGGCACCCTGGGTTGGACCATGGCGTGCGGTTCCGGCCGCCTGCTGGCCGACCTGATTGCCCGCAAGAAGCCGCAGATCAGTGCCGAAGGCCTGGACATCTCGCGCTACGGCAACAGCCGCGAAGCTGCCAGCCAAGGCCAGCCGGCGCCTGCTCACCAATAAGCATTGATGCTGTTGGCCTCATCGCGGGGCAAGCCCGCTCCCACGTACCTCGACAGTATTCGTGGGAGCGGGCTTGCCCCGCGATGAGGCCCGAACCGATTGACCTGTTCCCTCACCCCGGCGCGGTGGATACCTACCCCCATCTGCCGCGCCGGGGCTTTACTCATAACCAGAACTGCCAGAAGGCTGCCGCCATGCGCCCCGCCCGTGCCCTGATCGACCTCCAAGCCCTCCGTCACAACTACCGCCTGGCCCGTGAGCTGACCGGTGCCAAGGCCCTGGCCGTGGTCAAGGCCGACGCCTACGGCCATGGCGCGGTGCGTTGCGCCCTGGCCCTGGAAACCGAGGCCGACGGATTTGCCGTGGCCTGCATCGAAGAGGCATTGGAGCTGCGCGCCGCTGGCATCAAGGCGCCGGTGCTGCTGCTCGAAGGATTCTTCGAGGCCAGCGAACTGGCGCTGATCGCCGAGCATGACCTGTGGTGCGTGGTGCATTCGCTGTGGCAGCTCGAGGCGCTGGAAAAGACTTCCGTACACAAGCCGCTGACCATCTGGCTGAAGATGGACACCGGCATGCACCGGGTCGGCGTGCACCCCAAGGACTACCACAACGCCTACCAGCGCCTGCTGGCAAGCGGCAAGGTGTCGCGCATCGTGCTGATGAGCCACTTCGCCCGTGCCGACGAACTCGACGCCACGGCCACCGAGCAGCAGGTGGCGGTGTTCGAAGCTGCGCGCCAGGGCCTCAGCGCCGAGTGCAGCCTGCGCAACTCGCCGGCGGTGCTGGGCTGGCCGAGCATCAAGAGCGACTGGGTGCGCCCAGGCATCATGCTGTATGGCGCCACCCCGTTCGAGGTGGAGCAGGCCCAGGCCGCCCGCCTGCAACCGGTGATGACCCTGCAATCGCGGGTGATCAGCGTGCGCGAACTGCCGGCTGGTGAGCCGGTGGGCTATGGCGCCAAATTCGTCAGCCCTCGCCCGACCCGGGTCGGTGTGGTCGCCATGGGCTATGCCGACGGCTATCCGCGCCAGGCCCCCACCGGCACGCCCGTGGTGGTCGCCGGCAAGCGCGCCCAGCTGATCGGTCGGGTGTCGATGGACATGCTCTGCATCGACCTCACCGAGGTGCCCGAGGCTACCGTCGGCAGCCCGGTCGAGCTGTGGGGCAAGCAGGTGCTGGCCAGCGACGTGGCGCTGCAGGCCGGTACCATTCCATACCAGATCTTCTGCAATCTCAAGCGCGTGCCGCGGGACTATATCGGCGAATAAGGCGCCGAAGCGGACAGGCTGCGGGGCGGTGTGTTGTAAATACTGAACGGCATTGCCATCATATCGTTCACACATCCCCCACCTGACCCCTTCCTGGAGGCCCACGCTTTGGACGTCGGTGAACGACTGCAAGCCATCCGCAAGCTCAAGGGCCTGTCCCAGCGCGAACTCGCCAAACGCGCCGGGGTGACCAACAGCACCATCTCGATGATCGAGAAGAACAGCGTGAGCCCCTCCATCAGCTCCCTGCGCAAGGTGCTCAGTGGTATCCCCATGTCCATGGTCGAGTTCTTTTCAGTCGAACTGGCACCGGAAAGCCCGACGCAGATCGTCTACAAGGCCCACGAGCTGATCGACATCTCCGACGGCGCGGTGACCATGAAGCTGGTCGGCAAGTCGCACCCCAACCGCGCCATCGCCTTCCTCAACGAGGTCTACCCGCCCGGCGCCGATACCGGCGAAGAGATGCTCACCCATGACGGCGAAGAGACCGGCATCCTCCTCGAAGGCCGCCTGGAACTGGTGGTCGGCACCGAGATCTTCATCCTCGAAGCCGGCGATAGCTACTACTTCGAAAGCACCCGCCCGCACCGTTTCCGCAACCCATTTGCAGAGCCTGCCCGGTTGATCAGCGCGGCCACCCCGTCGAACTTTTGATCCAGCGCAGTGCATTGATTCGCCAATACCCTTTCCCCGAGTGTGGTCGTTCCACGCTTTCAGGAGTGCCGCTATACTTTTCAACGCTCGCTATTCCGTGGCCGCGAGCGTGATTAGCCACCATGAGGGTGTACGTGTGAACCAAATCAAGAAGATGCTGGCCGTACCAGCAGCCGTATTCGCCCTATGGGCAATGAGCGCAACCGCTGCGACCAACGACGAGATTGCCAAGCGCCTGGCGCCGGTTGGCCAAGTCTGCGTCCAGGGCCAGGAATGCAAGGGCATGGAAGTGGTCGCCAGCGCTGGCGGCGGCGGTGCCAAGACGCCGGACGACATCATCGCCAAGCACTGCAACGCCTGCCACGGCAGCGGCCTGCTGGGTGCGCCGAAGATTGGCGACACCGCGGCCTGGAAAGAACGCGCCGACCACCAGGGCGGCCTCGACGGCATCCTGGCCAAGGCCATCACCGGGATCAACGCCATGCCGCCGAAGGGCACCTGCGCGGATTGCTCGGATGATGACCTCAAGGGTGCGATCAAGAAGATGTCCGGGCTGTGAGCTGGACCTGATTTGCGCAAAGCCCGCCATCGATGGCGGGCTTTGTCTTTGTGGAGTCAGTGCCGGCCTCATCGCGGGGCAAGCCCGCTCCCACGCTGGCAATGCAGATTGGCGTGGGAGCGGGCTTGCCCCGCGATGGGGCCGGTACAGGCAACGAACCCGCCCAAGGTCCTGTCCAATCCTGAAACCACGGATGCCCCAGGAGGCCCTGATGCAGCGCTGCCCCATCGACCAGGCCGTAGACGCAGTCTTGAAGCGCCTGCCCACCCACATCCACATGGGCCTGCCCCTGGGCCTGGGCAAGCCCAACGCTTTCGTCAACGCCCTCTACGCCCGCATCCGCGAGTTGCCCCAGCGCCGCCTGACGATCTACACCGCCCTGTCCCTCGGGCGCCCACCCTTGGGCGATGGCCTGCAACGGCGCTTCCTCGAACCCTTCGTCGAGCGCGTGTTCGCCGACTACCAAGAGCTCACCTACGTCGCCGACCTCCGCACCGATAGCCTGCCGCCGAACATCCGCGTCGAGCAGTTCTTCATGCAGCCCGGCAGCCTGCTGAATAGCGAGACTGCCCAGCAGGACTACATCAGCAGCAACTACAGCCACGCCGCCCGCGACATCAACGCCAAGGGCCTGAACCTGGTTGCCCAGCTGGTGGCCGCCACGCCTGAACGCCCGGATCACTTCAGCCTGGCCTGCAACCCCGACATCACCCTCGACCTGCTGCCGATGATCGAAAAGCGCCGTGCGGCCGGTGAAACCATCCTGCTGCTCGGCCAGGTGCACAGCGAACTGCCCTACATGCCCGGCGACTCGGAGCTGGCCATCAGCGACTTCGACCTGCTGATCGATGAGCCCGAGCACCGCCGGCTGTTCTCTACGCCGAACATGCCGGTTACCACCCAGGACCACTGTATCGGCCTGCACGCCAGCACCCTGGTGCGCGACGGCGGCAGTCTGCAGATCGGCATTGGCGCCATGGGTGATGCCGTGGCGGCCGCCTTGCTGGCGCGCCAGGGTGACAACGACGGTTACCGGGCCCTGCTCGAGGCCTTGGATATCGGCCCGTGGCAGGCGCTGATAGAGCGGGAAGGCGGCCTGGATGCCTTCGCCCAGGGCCTGTACGGCTGCAGCGAGATGTTCGTCAACGGCCTGCTGGCCCTGGCCGAGGCCGGCGTGGTGCGGCGCCCGGCGGACGAGCAGGGCGTGCTGGTGCATGGCGGTTTTTTCCTCGGCCCGCGGGCGTTCTACCAGCGCCTGCGCGAGATGCCGCTGGCGCAGCGCGCGCAGTTCGCCATGACCCGCATCAGCTTCATCAACGAGCTGTATGGCCAGGAAGAGCTGAAACGCCGCCAGCGTCGCGATGCGCGCTTCATCAACACGGCATTCGGCATGACCCTGCTCGGTGCTGGCGTGGCCGATCAGTTGGAGGATGGCCGGGTGCTGAGCGGCGTGGGCGGGCAGTACAACTTCGTCGCCCAGGGCCATGCGCTGGAGGGCGGGCGCTCGATCCTGCTGCTGCGCAGCTGGCGCGAGGCGGGCGGTGAGGTCAGCTCCAACCTGTACTGGACCTACGGCCACTGCACCATTCCCCGGCACCTGCGCGATGTGGTGATCACCGAATACGGCATCGCCGACCTGCGCGGGCAGACCGACAGCGAGGTGATTGCGCGGTTGCTGGCGATCAGTGATTCACGTTTTCAGGCGCAGCTGGTGGAGCAGGCCAAGGCGGCGGGCAAGCTGGCCAGGGACTTCGAACTCGACGAACGCTACCGCGACAACACCCCCGAGCGCCTGGAGGCGATCCGCGCACGACATGCACGGCTGTTCCCGGAGTACCCGCTGGGCAGCGACTTCACGGCTGAGGAGCGCGATCTGCTGCGGGCGCTGAACTGGTTGAAGAGCAAGTTCAAGTTGAGCGAGGTGCTGGAGCTGGGCAAGGCGGCACTTGAGGCGCCAGGGCCTGAGGGATATGGAGCACAGTTGGCGCGGATGCAGCTGGATGACCCGCAGGGCCTGAAGGAGGAGTTGTATCAGCGTTTGCTATTGGCGGCGCTTCAGGTGACGCGGCAGTGACGCAGCGTGGGAGCGGGCTTGCCCCGCGATGGCGTCAGATCAGACGACGATGTTGTCCGCACTGACGCTATCGCGGGGCAAGCCCGCTCCCACGTTCCTGCAGAGCGGCCTTACTCGATAAAGCTGACCACGCCACCTTCCAGCGACTTCACCCGCGCCAGGGATTCAACGCGGTACCCCTGGCTGTCCAGCTCGGCACGGCCGCCCTGGAACGACTTCTCGATGACGATGCCAAGGCCCGCCACGGTGGCGCCGGCCTGCTTGATGATCGAGATCAGCGCCTGGGACGCCTTGCCGTTGGCCAGGAAATCGTCGATCACCAGCACGCGGTCGCTGCTGTTGAGGTGGCGCGGCGAGACGGCCACGGTGTTCTCGGTCTGCTTGGTGAAGGAGTACACCGAGGCGGTCAGCAGGTTCTCGGTCAGGGTCAGCGACTGGTGCTTGCGGGCGAAGATCACCGGCACGCCGAGCTTCAGGCCGGTCATCACCGCCGGGGCGATGCCGCTGGCTTCGATGGTGACGATCTTGGTCACGCCCGAGTCGGCGAACAGACGGGCGAATTCGTCACCGATCAGCTGCATCAGCGCCGGGTCGATCTGGTGGTTGAGAAACGCATCGACTTTCAGGACCTGATCGGAAAGCACGATGCCTTCTTCGCGAATCTTCTGCTGCAGTGCTTCCACTGTGTGTCTCCGATGTAACAAAGGTGGCCGCAAAAAGCGGCAAAGTTAAAGAGTAATGGTTGATCAGCGTTTGAGCATTGCCCGGATATCGGCCAGGGCGTTGTTGCCGCGCGCGGCTTTCACTTCAACGGGCGCATCGTCCAGGCCTTCCCAGGCCAGGTCGTCCGGCGGCAGTTCATCGAGGAACCGGCTCGGCGTGCAGTCGATGATTTCGCCGTACTGCTTGCGCTTGGCGGCGAAGGTGAAGGCCAGGGTCTGGCGCGCGCGGGTGATGCCCACGTAGGCCAGGCGGCGTTCCTCTTCGATGGTGTCGGCCTCGATGCTCGAGCGGTGGGGGAGGATCTCCTCCTCCATGCCCATGATGAACACGTAGGGGAATTCCAGGCCCTTGGAGGCATGCAGGGTCATCATCTGCACGCCCTCGGCGTTCTCTTCCTCTTCCTGCTGGCGCTCGAGCATGTCGCGCAGCACCAGCTTGCCGATGGCGTCCTCGATGGTCATGTCACCCTCTTCGTCCTTCTCGAGGGTGTTCTTCAACGCTTCGACCAGGAACCAGACGTTGCTGATGCGGAACTCCGCCGCCTTGTCGCTGGCGGTCTGCTGGCGAATCCAGTTCTCGTAGTCGATGTCGCGGATCATCTCGTGCAGCGCGGCGATCGGCTCGTCCAGGGCCACCTTGTGGCGCACGCCGTCGAGCCAGTGCTTGAAGCGCTGCAGGCGCTCGGTATAGCGCGCGTCCAGGTGCTCGCCCAGGCCCAGCTCCTCGCTGGCGGCGTACATCGACACACCGCGCTCGGTGGCATAGTTGCCGAGCTTTTCCAGGGTGGTCGAGCCGATTTCGCGGCGCGGCACGTTGATCACCCGCAGGTAGGCGTTGTCGTCGTCCGGGTTCACCAGCAGGCGCAGGTAGGCCATCAGGTCCTTGACTTCCTGGCGGCCGAAGAAGCTGTTGCCGCCGGACAGGCGATACGGCACCTGGTGGTGCTGCAGCTTCAGTTCGATCAGCTTGGCCTGGTAGTTGCCGCGGTAGAGGATGGCGAAGTCGCTGTACGGGCGGTTGGTGCGCAGGTGCAGGGTAAGGATTTCCATGGCCACGCGTTCGGCCTCGGCTTCCTCGTTCTTGCAGCGGATCACGCGGATCTCGTCGCCCACGCCCATCTCGCTCCACAGCTGTTTCTCGAAGGCGTGAGGGTTGTTGGCGATCAGCACGTTGGCGCAGCGCAGGATGCGGCTGGTGGAGCGGTAGTTCTGTTCGAGCATGACGATCTTCAGGGAGGGGTAGTCCTCCTTGAGCAGCATCAGGTTCTCGGGGCGCGCGCCGCGCCAGGCGTAGATCGACTGGTCGTCGTCACCCACCACGGTGAACTGGTTGCGCATGCCGATCAGCATCTTCACCAGCAGGTACTGGCTGGCGTTGGTGTCCTGGTATTCGTCTACCAGCAGGTAGCGCACGCGGTTCTGCCAGCGTTCGAGCACTTCGGGGTGCTCCTGGAACAGCTTGACCGGTTGCAGGATCAGGTCGTCGAAGTCCACCGCGTTGAACGCCTTGAGCGTGCGCTGGTAGTGGGTGTAGACGATGGCGGCGGTCTGCTCGCGCGGGTTGCGCGCCTTCTCCAGCGCCTCGGGCGGCAGGATCAGGTCGTTCTTCCAGGCACCGATCATGTTCTTGATCTCGTCGATGCCGTCGTCGCCGGAGTATTCCTTCTGCATGATGTCCGACAGCAACGCCTTGATGTCGGACTCGTCGAAGATCGAGAACCCCGGCTTGTAGCCCAGGCGCTCATGCTCCTTGCGGATGATGTTCAGGCCCAGGTTGTGGAATGTGCACACTGTCAGGCCGCGGCCTTCCCCCGGACGCAGCAGGGTGCCGACCCGTTCCTTCATCTCGCGGGCGGCCTTGTTGGTAAAGGTCATCGCCACGATGTACTGGGCACGGATGCCGCAGTTCTGGATGAGGTGGGCAATCTTGCGCGTGATCACGCTGGTCTTGCCGGAGCCTGCGCCGGCGAGCACCAAAAGAGGGCCGCCAACGTAGTCTCGGGCTTCCTGTTGCCGGGGATTGAGTCGGGACATGCTAGAAACCGGGGGTCGCCAGAAAATAGCCGCGCATTCTAACAGGCATCCAGGGTTTGTGGCGCGACCGTCTGACGTGTGAGTCAACCTTTTAGCGCCTGCCAGGCGGGGTTTTTCACGGCTTGGCAGGGTGATACTGCCAAGCGCCATGCAAATCCCTGAAATCCTGTTTGCCGGTTGCGCGGGTTTCGCGCAGGATGCACGTCAAAATGCGTCGGGGCGCCGGTCAGGGACGGCCATGACTAAAAGTGAAAATCATTTTCATTTGTTGCGGTAGGATACACCGCCCCCGCCGTTCCACCGTCCAAGCCTAAGGAGCCCGCTTGTCCACGCCCGCCGAACCCCTGCGTTTGCTGCTGTTGGCCGATGAGCCGGAATGGGCCGCACGCTTGCGCGAATGCCTGCAGCCTCTGGGCGGGAGTGCGGTGCTGCTGACCGCGCCGAACTGGGCAGCGGTCGACAGCCTGTTCGCCAACGACCGCCAGGCCGTGGTGCTGGCCACCCCCGAGCTGCAGCCGGCCCCGGGGCGCTGCGAGTTGCCGACCATTTTGCTGCTCGAGCAGGAACCAGCGAGTACACCGGTGGGCGTCAGCGACTGGCTGGTGCTGGCGCAGCTTGGCACCGACACCCTGCGTCGCTCCCTGCGCCATGTGCGCGAGCGCGGCGTGCTGGTCGCCACCCTGCAGCGCCTGGCCGAGCAGGACCCGCTGACCGGCATCGCCAATCGCCAGGGCTTCCAGGCCTTGCTGACCGCGCGCCTGGCCGAAAACGAAGGCCGCGGCCTGGCTCTGGGCCACCTCGACCTCGACAACTTCCGTCACGTCAACGATGCCCTGGGCCACCAGGGCGGCGATCGCCTGATCCTGCAGGTGGTGGCTCGGCTCAAGAGCCAGCTCGAAGCCACCGACCAGCTGGCGCGCCTGGGCAGTGACGAGTTCGCCCTGCTGATCGACACCCGCCGCGACGCCAACCGCGCCGAATGGATCGCCGAACGCATCACCGAAGCCCTGACCGAACCCTACTGGATCGACGGCGAAAGCCTGCTGCTCGGTTGCAGCCTGGGCATTGCCCACGCCCGCGCCCAGGCCGGCGCCGACCCGCTGATGTGGCATGCGCACATCGCCATGCGCCAGGCCAAGGGCAGCCAGGGCTGCACCTTCCATGTGTTCAACGAGCGCATCAACCGCAACGCCCGCAGCCTCGCCGACCTGGAAAGCGAGCTGCGCCGCGCCCTGCGCCGCGACGAGCTGGAGCTGCACTACCAGCCGCGGCTGAATCTCACCGACGGCCGTATCGTCGGCCTCGAGGCGCTGGTGCGCTGGAACCACCCGGAACGTGGCCTGCTGCCGCCCAGCGAGTTCGTGCCGCTGGCCGAGCAGAGCGGGTTGATCGTGCCGCTGGGCTACTGGGTGATCTCCCGTGCGCTGAGCGATATGCAGGCCTTGCGCGAGCGCGGCCTGACGCCGCTGCACATGGCTGTGAACCTGAGCTTCCGTCAGTTCCAGGACAGCCAGTTGCTGGCCACCCTGAGCCGGCTGATCGTCGAGCATGGCGTCGATGCGCGCTGGCTGGAATTCGAGTTGACCGAAACGGCGGTGATGCGCCGCAACGAGCTGGTGCGCCAGACCATGGATGCCCTCGGGCGCCTCGGTGTGCGTTTCTCGCTGGATGACTTCGGCACGGGCTTCTCCTCGTTCGTGCACCTCAACAGCCTGCCGATCACCCTGCTCAAGGTCGACCGCAGTTTCGTCGGCGGCATGGAGCAGCGCGAAGAAAATCGCAAGCTGGTGCACGCGATGATCAACCTGGCGCACAACCTCAACCTGGAGGTGGTGGCCGAAGGGGTCGAGAGCGAGGAGCAGATGGCCTTGCTGCGTGAGTTCGGCTGTGACCAGGTGCAAGGCTTCCTGGTCAGCCGGCCGCTGCCGGTGGCGGAGTTGATCGAGTATCTGTTGCAGGCCTCGGAGCCCAAGTTGGCGGAAGTCCTCTAGGGCCCCTTCGCGGGGCAAGCCCGCTCCCACGCTCGGCCGTGGGAGCGGGCTTGCCCCGCGATCAGGCCGAAACTGCGGCGTTCACACCTGCGCCACGGCCAATCATCCGTTTCATCCGCCATTCAAAGGCAAACGTCAGCGCCACCGACGCACACGCCAGCCCCAATGCCAGCCCCCACCAGATCCCCGGCGCCCCACCGCCGAGAGTGAAGGCGAACAACCAGGCACTCGGCGCCCCCACCAGCCAGTAGCACACCGCACCGATCAGGAAGGTGGTCCGGGCATCCTTCAAGCCACGGATCGAGCCCATGGCGATGGTCTGCACGCCGTCGAACAGCTCGAACCAGGCCGCCACCATCACCAGTTGCACCGCCAGTTGGAAGATCGGCGCAAAGGCCGGGTCGTCACGGTTCACCAGCAAGCCCACCAGGTTGTCCGGCAGCAACAGGAACAGCGCGGCAAAGCCAAGCATCAGCGAGGCACCGAAACCGATCCCGACACGCCCGGCACTGCGCGCCGCCAGCAAGTTGCCGGCGCCGTAGTACAGGCCGACGCGCATGGTCACCGCATACGAAAGCCCAGTCGGCACCATGAACGCGGTCGAGACGATCTGCAGGGCGATCTGGTGTGCCGCAAGCTCGGTGCTGCCAAGCACGCCCATGCACAGCGCGGCGAAGGCGAACAGCCCGACCTCGACCATGTAGGTGCCGCCGATCGGCAGGCCCAGGCGCCACAGCTCGCGCAGCGCCGGCAGCGAAGGGCGCATCAGGCCCTTGCGCAGCGGGTAGGCGGCATAGGCCTTGTGCCAGCGGATGTACAGCGCCAAGGCGATGGCCATGCCCATCGACACCAGCGCAGTGACCAGGCCGATGCCCATCAGGCCCAGCTTGGGCAGGCCGAACATGCCCTCGATCAGCGCATGGTTGAGCAGGTAGTTGAGCACCGTGCCCACCAGGCTGATGACCATCACCGGCGTGGAGCGCCCCAGCGCACTGGTGAAGCCGCGCAGGGCCATGAACGTCAGGTAGCCGGGCAGGGCCAGCGGCAACAGGGTGAGGAACTGCATGGCCGCGTCGACGTTCTCCGGCCGCTGGCCGAACAGCAGCAGCGCCGGCTTGAGGTTCCACAGCACCAGCGCTGCCGCCAGCGCCAGGCCCCAGGCCAGCCACAGGCCACTCTGGGCCAGGCGGGTGGCGCCTTCGATGTCGTTGGCGCCCTTGCGGATCGCCACCAGGGTACCGACCGCGGCGATTATCCCCAGGCAGAAGATCGACACGAACGAATAGCTCGCCGCCCCCAGCCCGCCACCGGCCAGCGCCTGCGGGCTGATGCGGGCCATCATAAGGGTGTCGGTGAGCACCATCAGCATGTGCGCCAACTGCGAGGCGATCAGCGGCCCGGCCAGGCGCAGCAAAGCCTTGAGTTCGGTGGTGGGCGCGACGTGCATGGGCTTGTCCTTGTGGGTGGTGCAATGAGCGAGCGGTCGATTCTGAGGCTTCGGTCAGCTTTGCACAAAAGGATAAAAGCGATCATTGCCATGAGTCTGACTCATGTATGTATGATCCAGTGCACTGCCTCCACGGCCCCGCATGCCAGGTACGCCATGTCCCGCCAGCTCCCTCCGCTGTATGCGCTGCGCGCATTCGAAGCCGCCGCGCGGCTGAGCTCCTTCACCCGCGCCGGTGTCGAACTGTCGATTACCCAGAGTGCGGTCAGCCGGCATATCCGCACGCTGGAAGAGCACTTCGCCTGCCGCCTGTTCGTGCGCAGCGGCCGTAGCCTGCAACTGACCGAGGCCGCGCGGATGCTGCTGCCCGGCGTGCGCGACGGCTTCGCCGCGCTGGAGCGAGCCTGCGAAACTTTGCGCGGTGAAGATGACATCCTGCGCATGAAGGCGCCGTCCACCCTGACCATGCGCTGGCTGCTGGCGCGTCTGAGCCGCTTTCGCCACCTGCAGCCGGGCAACGAAGTGCAACTGACCAGCGCCTGGATGGACGTCGACCACGTGGATTTCAACCAGGAGCCGTTCGACTGCGCGGTGCTGCTCAGCGACGGTAACTTTCCGGCCGACTGGGAGGTACGCCGGCTGTTCAGCGAGCTGCTGATCCCGGTGGGGGCGCCGGACCTGCTCGACGATGCGCCCTGGGATGAGCGCCGGCTGGCCGGCATCGAACTGCTGCACCCCACTCCCGACAAGCGTGATTGGCGTGCCTGGCTGGCGCGCATGGGGCTCACCGACAAGGTGTCGCTCAAGGGTGGGCAGGTGTTCGACACCCTGGAGCTGGGCATGATCGCGGCTGCCCGGGGCTACGGGATCTCCATGGGCGATCTGCTGATGGTGGCCGAGGATGTGGCCCAGCGGCGCCTGAGCCTGCCCTGGCCGACGGCGGTTGCCAGCGGGCTGGATTATTACCTGGTGTGGCCGCGTACCCGGCCGGGCGGGGAGCGCTTGCGGCGGTTGAGTGTGTTCCTGCAGGAAGAGGCGGTGGCGATGGATTTGCCAGATGTTCACATTCTCTCGGCGACCTGAGTGCCTGGACCGGCCCTTTCGCGGGTAAACCCGCTCCCACAGGTACTGTGCAAACCCTGTGGGAGCGGGTTTACCCGCGAAGGGGCCGACACCGAACGCAAAGGTTTGCGAATACCCCGGCCCGACACTCAAGTATTCCCCCGCGACGCCGATCCACTGGCACCAGCGTCCCGGAAGAGGGCGCGATTCCCCCGTCGACAGGAAGCGGGTGGTCAGCGTGATCAGGACGATCCCGGCCTCTTGCCAGGAGCTCACCCATGTCTCAACCGCGTGCCCGTATCGCCTCGCAGCTCGGTATCGCCCTCGCCATCGTGCTGGCGCTGGTGATCACCGGCAGTACTCTGTTCGCCCTGCGTTCGCTGGACGACGCCAACCTCACCACCCGCCAGGCCCACCTGGGCAGCGAAGCGCGGCTGCTGGCCGACCAGCTGGACACCTTCCACGGCTCGCTCAGGGACAACACCCAGCGCCTCAGCGGGCTGTTCGAGCGCCGCTTCGCCACCGGCCTGGCCCTGCATGCGGGCGAGACGGTCAGCGTGGCCGGGGTCGCTACCCCGGCGCTGTACCTGGGCGAACACTTGCTGAACAACGATTTCCGTCAGGTCGACGAGTTCCAGCAGATGACCGCCGGAGTCGCCACCCTGTTCGTGCGCAGCGGCGATGACTTCGTGCGCATCAGCACCTCGCTGACCAAACAGGACGGCAGCCGCGCCATCGGCACCCAGCTCGACCGCCAGCACCCGGCCTACGCCAAGTTGATGGCCGGGCAGACCTACGTCGGCCGCGCCGTGCTGTTCGAGCGCAACTACATGACCCGCTACGTGCCGGTCAGTGACGGCAGCGGTCGGGTGATCGCGGTGCTGTTCGTCGGCTTCGACTACACCGACGCGCAAAACGCCCAGTTCGCCAACCTCAAGCGCTTCCGCATCGGCCAGACCGGCTCGCTGGCGCTGCTCGACGAGCAGGGCAAGTGGCTGGTGCCGCCGGCCGAGGTGCGTGACGGCGAGGCTGCGGCCCAGGCCATCAAAGGCCTCAAGGCCGGCGAAGGGCGCTTCTGGGAGAGCGCCGGCGTGCCGCAGTTCAGCGTCGCCATGCCGTTCGCCGAGGGCCCCTGGACCGTGGTGGCGAGCATGCCGCAGGCAGAAATCCGCGAGGTGACCTGGAGTGTCGGCCTGCGCCTGGCCATCGGCAGCCTGCTGGCCATGTTGCTGGCCGTGGTCGCCACGCTGTGGCTGCTACGCCGCAAGTTGCGCCCACTGGGTGACCTGGTGCGCCAGGCCGAGGCGCTGGGGGCCGGCAACCTCGATGCCCGCCTGAGCGTCACCAGCCATGACGAGATCGGCCAGCTGGCGCGCGGGTTCAACCAGATGGCCGATGCCCTGGCGACCATGGTCGAGCATATCCGCGAGGCCTCGGAGCAAGTCAGCGGCCGCGCCCGTTCGCTGTCGGGCCTGTCGTCCGGTGCCTGCGAGGGCATGGACCAGCAGTCCGGCGAGATCACCAGCATGGCCGGCGCGGTGGAAGAGTTCAGCGCCACCTCGATGAACATTGCCGACAACATGGCCGGCACCGAACGCATGGCCCGCGACAACGCCCAGCAGACCCGCATCGGCCGCAATGCCATGGACGAAGCCTCGGCCTCGCTCAAGCAGATTGCCCAGGCGTTGGGCGGTACCGCGACGGTGATGGATACCCTGGGTGCCCGTTCCCAGGAGATCGGCGGCATCGTCGGGGTGATCACCGCGATCGCCGAACAGACCAACCTGCTGGCGCTCAACGCCGCCATCGAAGCGGCGCGTGCCGGCGAGCAGGGCCGTGGTTTTGCCGTGGTGGCCGACGAGGTGCGTGGCCTGGCTGCGCGTACCCGTCAGGCCACCGATGAGATCTCCGGCATGATCGCCAGCATCCAGCAGCAGACCGGCCATGCCATCAGCACCCTGGAGCAGGGCAATCAGCTGATGCAGGAAGGTCTGGCGCGCAATGACAAGGTGGCCGAGGCCCTGGCGCGCATCGACGAGCAGAGCCGTACGGCGGGTGAGCAGTTCGCGGTGATCAGCACGGCGACCCAGGAGCAGAGCAGCACCGCGACGGTGCTCAGCCGGAATCTGCAGAGCATTGCCCAGGCCAACAGCGAGCAGCGGGATGTGGCCAATGAACTGGCCAATACCGCCCGCGAGCTGGAAGGGTTGGCGGGGCAGTTGAGGCAGGAAGTGGATCGGTTCCGCGTCCGACGCTGAAGCCATCGCGGGGCAAGCCCGCTCCCACGTCTACATGCGTGGGAGCGGGCTTGCCCCGCGATGCATTCTGAAGCCTTACATCGAGCCCAGATCCAACGCCTGCGCGCACGCCTGCAATGACCGGCGCTCGCTCTGCGCATACAACCCCAGCTCATCCTCCACCTTGAGCCCCAGCGCCGCCTCGAAGGCCTCGCGGTTGGCATTGCTGCCGTACTCGGCCTGGCCCTCGTCGCCGAGGTTGGACTGGAAGATCCCCGCCGCACTCACCGGCAGGAAATCCTCGTACACCAGCGCCTCGTAATGCACATGGCCAGCGTCGATCAGCCCTTGCAGGGTGGTCGGGCGATCCGCCTGATCGCGTGCGGCCAGGCCCTTCTCGGTCGCGAAGTAGCGGAAGTACGCCAGCCCCTGCTCGCGCATCTGCGCCAGGTCATCCGGGAACTCGGCAAACTGCGCCTCCAGCAGCGCCTTGTAGCGTTCGGCATTGGCCTCGGCCGGTACGCCGCCCAGGGCGGCGCGGGTGGCGTCGAGCAGGCGGTCGTACAGCTGGCGGCCCTTGGGCGTCAGCGCCGCGCCGCGCTGTTCGATCTCGCCGAAGCGCGCGGTGTGGCTGCCCTGGGCATCGCTGAAGGCGACCTTTTCCTGCAAGGCCTTGAAGCTGGTCTGCCGCAACAAGATCGGCTGGCGACGGGTGGGCGGGCCTTCGACCACGGCTTTGGGCGGGATGCCCTTGGCCGGCATGCCGACCTGGATCGCGTCGATGTCCAGGGTGCGTGGGGTCAGGTGATTGATGTGCGGGCCCTTGAATGCCACCACGTCGGCGATCAGGCGGTGCTGATCATGCAACTGCTGGTACTGCTCGGCGGTGACCGTGGCCTCCTGGTGCCAGCGGAAGGTGTGCAGGGCTTCGTTGACGAAGCGCTCGGCGTCGCTCGCGTTCAGGCCGCCGTCGCGTTCGCACTGGGCAATCAGCTCCAGCGCTCGCGGGGTGAAGATCTGCCGTTGGCTGAGGATGCCCTGGGCCAGTTCACGCAATTGCGGGTTGTCGATCAGCTCCAGGCGCAGCAGCGAGGTGAATACGCGGAACGGGCTGACGTGCAGCGACTGCTCGTGCACCGCGCGAAAGGCGGTGGAATGCACCGGCACACCGGCCGAACTGAGGTCGTAGTAGCCGACCGGGTGCATGCCCATCACCGCGAACAGCCGGGCGATGGTGGCGAGTTCTTCGGCGGTGCCGACACGGATGGCGCCATGGCGCTCCTGGTCGAGGCGCTCGATCTCGCCGGTCCAGCGCAGGGCCTCGGCCACCTTGGGCTGCTCGGCCATGACTTGCTGGTTGATCTCGCTCACCAGCTCAAGCAGCGTGCCGTACAGGGGCACTTCCTGTTTGTACATGAGCGACATGGCGGCAGAGAACTGCGCGCGGATGCTGTCGGGGCTGACGAAATCGTGGGCGGGCATCGCAAGCTTCCTGGTTAGGTTCGGACGCTTACATGAAAGCTGGGAATGGAGTTGCCATACAAGCGAAAAAAAGTGGGTGTTTCATTCCTTTTTTGATCGACCTGAGGGCCCTATCGCGGGGCAAGCCCGCTCCCACGGTTCATGCGTGGGAGCGGGCTTGCCCCGCGATGGCTTCAGAGCTGCTCGCGAACCCACTCCACCAAAGCCCGCACCTTCGGCACCTCCGCCGCATGCTCGGCATACGCCAGGTAATGCGCGCCATTGCTCTTCATCGCATGGTCCCAGGCCAGCACCAGGCTGCCCTCGGCCAGCTCCCTGGCCACCAGATAGCGCGGCACCAGCGCCACCCCACAACCCGACTGCGCCGCGCTCAACGCCATATAGAACGTATCGAAACGCGGTCCGTGGTAGCTGTTGTCGGTGTGCAGCCCCTGTTCCAGGAACCACTCATGCCACGCCTCCGGGCGTGAGGCGCTCTGCAGCAGCACCAGGTCCGTCAGCGCACCCGCGTCCGCCAGCGTGCGCCCCTGCAGCAACTCCGGCGCGCACACCGCCACCACCTCCTCGCCGAACAGCTCCACGCAGGTCGCCCCCGGCCAAGTGCCTTGGCCGTAGAAGAACACCACGTCCGCCGACCCTTGCAGCAGGGCGAATGGCTCCATCTCGTTGCGGATGTCCAGGTGGATGTTCGGGTGGCGCTTGCCGAAACCCTTGAGGTGCGGGATCAGCCAGCGCACGCCAAAACTCGGCTGAGTGGCTACCTTGAGTACTTCGGTCTGGGTGCCGTAGGTCTGCACGTAGCGGCTGGACATGTCGACCTGGGTGAGGATCTTGTTGACCTCGGCCAGGTACAACGAGCCCGCGGGGGTGAGCTGCAGGCGCCGGCGGATGCGCAGGAACAGGTGGTGGCGCAGCATCTCCTCCAGTTGCGCGACCTGCTTGCTGACCGCGCTCTGGGTCAGGTGCAGCTCTTCGGCCGCGCGGGTGAAGCTCAGGTGGCGCGCCGCAGCCTCGAAGCACTGCAGGGCGGTCATGGACGGTACCAGGCGTTTGGACATAGCGGTCTCTGCGGCTCGATTCATTACCTGTCGGAATGATATGCGGAATAAAGGTCGTTTGTTGCACTTGTGTAATCGGATTAATACTGACCCACGTCATTTTCCAACCCTTCACACGATGAAAGGAGAAGCACAATGGTTGCTGGATTGCTCGAGCGTCTTGGCGTTGCCGCCACGGCTTACACCCAGGGCGACTACCCTGTTCACACCCCGATCGACGGCAGCCAGATCGCCTCGGTGAAACTGCTCGGCAAGGCCGACACCATTGCCCGCATCGACCAGGCCCAGCAGGCCTTCGAAGCCTGGCGCAGCGTGCCGGCCCCGCGCCGTGGCGAGCTGGTGCGCCTGTTCGGTGAAGTGCTGCGCGAACACAAGGCCGACCTCGGCGAGCTGGTCTCGATCGAAGCCGGCAAGATCACCCAGGAAGGCCTGGGCGAAGTGCAAGAGATGATCGACATCTGCGACTTCGCCGTCGGCCTGTCGCGCCAGCTGTACGGCCTGACCATCGCCTCCGAGCGCCCGGGCCACCACATGCGTGAATCCTGGCACCCGCTGGGTGTGGTCGGCGTGATCAGCGCCTTCAACTTCCCGGTCGCCGTGTGGGCGTGGAACACCGCGCTGGCCTTGGTGGCCGGTAACTCGGTGGTGTGGAAGCCGTCCGAGAAGACCCCGCTCACCGCCCTGGCCTGCCAGGCGCTGTTCGAAAAAGCCCTGAAAGCCTTCGGCGATGCGCCGGCCGGCCTGAGCCAGCTGGTGATTGGCGGGCGCGAAGCCGGTGAAGCCCTGGTCGACGACCCGCGCGTGCCGCTGGTCAGCGCCACCGGCAGCACCCGCATGGGCCGTGAAGTGGGCCCACGTGTGGCGGCACGCTTCGGCCGCAGCATCCTCGAACTGGGCGGCAACAACGCCATGATCCTCGCCCCGAGCGCAGACTTGGACCTGGCCGTGCGCGGCATCCTGTTCTCCGCCGTCGGCACCGCCGGCCAGCGCTGCACCACCCTGCGCCGCCTGATCGTGCACCGTTCGATCAAGGATGAAGTGGTGGCTCGGGTCAAGGCCGCCTACGCCAAGGTGCGCATCGGCGACCCGCGCAAGGACAACCTGGTCGGCCCGCTGATCGACAAGCTGTCGTTCGACGCCATGCAAGGCGCGCTGGCCAAGGCCCGCGACGAAGGCGGCCAGGTATTCGGTGGCGACCGTCAGCTGGCCGAGCAGTACCCGAACGCCTACTACGTGACCCCGGCCATCGCCGAAATGCCGGCCCAGAGCGACGTGGTGCGCCACGAAACCTTCGCGCCGATTCTCTACGTGCTGGCCTACGACGACTTCGAAGAGGCCCTGCGCCTGAACAACGAAGTGCCACAGGGCCTGTCGTCGTGCATCTTCACCACCGATATTCGTGAGGCAGAGCGCTTCCAGAGTGCCTCGGGCAGCGACTGCGGCATCGCCAACGTCAACATCGGCACCAGCGGCGCCGAGATCGGCGGGGCGTTCGGTGGCGAGAAAGAGACCGGCGGTGGCCGTGAGTCCGGCTCCGATGCCTGGAAAGGCTACATGCGTCGCCAGACCAACACCGTGAACTACTCGCGCGAGTTGCCGCTGGCGCAGGGTATCGTGTTCGACTGAGTCAGCCTTCCAGGCATCGTGGGAGCGGGCTTGCCCCGCGATGGCGTCTGATCAGACAACGCCATCGCGGGGCAAGCCCGCTCCCACGTCGATTCATCCTGCAACAAGAATAAAATTTTGCTGGAGCCGGGCCATGTCCGAACTGCGTCAAGAATGTCTGTGGGAACACGTCACCCGGCCGACCGTCGCCGCCCAGGCCCTGGCCGGCGAGCACAAGGCCGATGTCTGCGTGATCGGCGGCGGCATCACCGGGCTGTCCGCGGCCATCCACCTGCTCGAACAGGGCAAGTCGGTGATCCTGCTGGAAGCCTGGAAGATCGGCCACGGCGGCTCCGGGCGCAACGTCGGCCTGGTCAACGCCGGCACCTGGATCCGTCCCGATGATGTCGAGGCCACCCTCGGCCACAAGCAAGGCAGCCGCCTGAACAAGGTGCTGGGCGAGGCGCCGGGCGAGGTGTTCGCCATGATCGAGCGCCTTGGCATCGACTGCCAGGCCCAGCACAAAGGCACCCTGCACATGGCGCACAACGCCACCGGCATCGCCGACCTCGAAGCCCGCCACCAGCAATGGTCGCGCCGTGGCGCCGACGTCGAGCTGCTGACCGGCGCGCAGTGCCAGGAATACTGCGGTACCGACAAGATTTCCGCCGCGCTGCTCGACCGCCGCGCCGGCACCATCAACCCCATGGGCTATACCCAGGGCCTGGCAGGCGCCGTGGCCCGCCTGGGCGGCAAGCTGTTCCAGCAGTCCGCTGTCGAGGGCCTGGAGCGCGACGGCGACGCCTGGCGGGTGAAGACCGCGCGCGGCGCGGTGCGCGCGGACAAGGTGGTGATTTCCACCGGCGCCTACACCGAAGGCGACTGGAGCAACCTGCAGAAGCAGTTCTTCCGTGGCTACTACTACCAGGTGGCCTCCAAGCCCTTGCACGGCGCCGCTGCCGACAAGGTCCTGCCCCATGGCCAGGGCTCGTGGGACACCCGCACCGTGCTCAGCAGCATCCGCCGCGATGACCAGGGCCGCCTGCTGCTCGGCAGCCTTGGCCGGGTCGACAACAAGCCGGCATGGTTCGTGCGCAGCTGGGCCGACCGCATCCAGAGCCACTACTACCCGGAGCTGGGCAAGGTCGAGTGGGAAATGCACTGGACCGGCTGCATCGACTTCACCCCCGACCACCTGATGCGTCTGTTCGAGCCGGCGCCGGGGCTGGTGGCGGTGACTGGCTACAACGGCCGTGGCAACACCACCGGCACGGTGATCGGCCGGGCGTTCGCCGAGTTCTTGCTCAAGGACGAGCCGGACAGCCTGCCAATTCCGTTCTCGCCAATGAAACCGGTGAGTGCGCCGTCGCTGCGCACGGCGTTCTATGAGTCGGGGTTCTCGCTGTATCACGCCGGGCAGTGCCTGCGCGTGGTGCTGTAACCCGCCCTCAGGGTTGCCCAACGACAAAAAGCCGCGTCCCCAGGGGGCGCGGCTTTTTGTCGTTGGGCGGGGTCAGCTGAGCAGGTTCTTCACATTGTTCATCGCCTCATCGGCAAAGCCCTGCAGGAACGCCTGGAAGCCTGGCAGCGCCTCGGGCCCGCCTTGCTGGGGTTCGGCCTGGATGGTCCAGGTGGCGCGGCTGTGGCCGCCATCGAGCGCCTCCACGGCCATCGCCGCCCACAGGTTGCCGATGTTCAGGCTGGTGTAGATCAGGCTCCAGGTCATGTGCATGGCCTGCTCGTCACGGGCGTTGAGCTGTTCGATCACCACGTTGCCGTCCTTGAACAGCTTCTTGCGCACCGAACGCACGCCGCTGCCGGTCATGTCGATGTGCGCCAGCGCCGGGATGAACACCGGGAAGCCGGCGAAGTTGCCGACGATGTTCCAGACGCTGGCGGCGGGCGCGGCGATGTCGACGCTGGACACCACCCGGCAGCCTTCGGGGTTGCGGATCAGGGTATCGGGCTTGAGTGCTTGCATGTGGTATTGCTCCGGTTGTGGGTGAAGGTCAGATAAAGCCGATGTCGGCCAGGTAGCGGCAGCCACGGCGCAGCAGCGCCGGGCTCTTGCTCGGGTAATGGCTGCCCATGCGCCGCACACCGGCGCGGGCGTTGTCGTGGGCGATGCCGCCGATGTCGCCGATGTCTTCGCCGAAGCCGTCCAGGTAGAAACCGAGGACGTCATACAGCGCGTTGTCGCGGTCGATCCGGCGCAGGCGCTGTTGCCAGTGCTCGACGCTGACCAGCTCGAAGGCATGGCCCTGTTCGCGGAACGACGCCAGGTAATCGCTCCAGCGCAGCGGCTCGGGGTTGTGCAGGTTGAACACGCATTCGCCGGGCTGGTGGCGGCTGCTGTGGAAGGCGATGAAACGGGCGAGGAAGTCCACCGGCATCAGGTCGAAATCGATCTCCAGGCGCGGCACCTGGCCCAGCTGCAGCGAACCCTTGAGCATCAGCATCAGGCGGTTGCTGTGGGGCTGGCAGACGCCGGTGCGGCTGTCGAAGGTGATGTTGCCGGGGCGGAACAGGTTGACCCACACTCCTTGCGCGCGGGCGCGCTGCAGGATGCGTTCGCCGACCCATTTGCTCAGGTTGTAGCCGTTGCGGATGTACAGCGGCGGTGTCGCCGCAGGCTCGGCCTCGAGCACCTGGCCGGCGTTGTCCACGGCACTGCAGGCGGACAGGGTCGAGACGAAGTTGAAGATTTTCTTGCGCCGGCCCTCGCACAACTGCAGGCATTCGAACAGCGGCTCGATGTTGTCGGCGGCCAGCGCCTGGTAGTCGAGCACATGGTTGACCTGCGCTGCGTTGTGCAGCAGCGCGCCGTAGTGTGCGTCCAGGTAGTCGTAGTCGGCCTGGGCCAGCCCCAGGCGCGGCTGGCGCAGGTCGGCTTCGAACACCCGCACGCGGGCCATGTCCAGCGCCAGCTGGTTGTCATGCAGAGCCTGGGCGAATCGTTGCTCAGCCGTGAGGCCGTCGCCGCGGCGCACCAGGCAGGCCACTTCGGTGGCGCCCCAATCCAGCAGCGCCTCGACCAGGTGCACGCCGACGAAGCTGTTGGCGCCGGTGACGATCACCTTGTGCACATCGCCCAGCTGTTCCACCGGCAGCACCCGCAGGCCCAGTTCGCGCAGCGCATCCTGTTCCGGGCGGGCCAGCGGGTCCTGCTGCACGGCCTCGACACCGTCGAGCAGCGCCCCCAGGCGTTGCACGGTCGGTTGCTCGATGAAGCGGTTGATCGCCACCCCCTGGCCGAAGCGCTCACGCACTTCCAGCAGCAGGCGCGACAGCAGGATCGAGTGGCCCCCCAGGTTGAAGAAGCTGTCGTCGATGGCGATATCTGCCTGGGGCAGTTCCAGCAGTTCGCTCCACACCTCGCGCAACTGATGCTCGGTGGCGGTCTGCGGTTGCAGGTGCTGCTGCGCCGCCAAGGCCAGTGGCCGCAACAGCAGCGCCTGGCGGTCGACCTTGCCATTGGCGGTGTAGGGCATCTGCTCCAGCACCTGGTAGAACATCGGGCGCATGTAGTCGGGCAGGCTGCTTTCGGCGTGCTCGCGCAGCAGCGCCTGGGCGTCGGCGTCTTGCGGGTGGGCGAGGAAGGCCAGCACCCGCCGCTGGGGGTCGATCACCACCGCCACCTGGGCGAACAGGCGGGCGTCGCGCAGGCAATGCTCGATCTCCTCGGGCTCCACGCGAAAGCCGCGGATCTTCACCTGGTTGTCGCGTCGCCCGCACAGCTCGATGCCCTGGGCGGTCCATTTGCCGATGTCACCGGTGCGGTAAGCCCTGAGCGAGCGGCCATCGGGCAGGCTCAGTTCGACGAAGCGCTCGGCCGTCAGCAGCGGATTGTTCAGGTAACCCAGGCCGACGCCGGGCCCGGCGATGTACAGCTCGCCGGGTGTCTGCTCCAGCACCGGGCGCAGGGCTTCATCGAGGATCAGCACCTGGGTGTTGGCGATCGGCCGGCCGAGGTTGCGGTTGCTGTCCTGCGGCGCCATCACTCGCGTGGTGGCCAGCACCGTGGTTTCGGTCGGGCCGTAGATGTTGTGCATCCGGCATTGCCCGGCCAGCCGCGCGATCACCTCGGGCTCGCACACATCGCCCCCGGTGATCAGGTGCTGCAGGCCCAGTTGTTGGTCACGCGGCAGGATGCTCAGCAGGGCCGGCGGCAGGAACGCATGGGTGATTTCCTGGCTGTGGATAAGTGCCAGCAGTTGCTGCGGGTCGCGGCGCTGGTCTTCGCTGGGCAGCACCAGTTCGGCACCGCAGGCGAAGGTTGGCAGGATGTCCAGCAAGGAGGCGTCGAAGCCGATGGTGGAAAACTGCAGTACCCGGCTGTACCGCTCCAGTGCCACGTGCTCGCGATACCAGGCCATGAAATGCATCAGGTTGCCCTGGCTGAGCAGCACGCCTTTCGGCTGGCCGGTGGTGCCGGAGGTGTAGATCGCCACGCAGGCTTGCCCGACGTGCGCTTCGCGCAGTACCAGGCTCGGCAGCGCAGGGCCCTGCAACGGCGCTATGTCACGTACGTCCAGTTGGGCGATGGCGGCAGGCAGCTGGCCGTCATGCAGCAGCACGCAGGCGCCGGCATCGTCGAGGATGCGTTGGCGTCGCGCCGCGGGCGTGGCCGGGTCCAGCGGCAGGTAGATGGCGGCGCAACCCAATACCGCCAGCAGGCTGGCGTAGAGCTCGGGCGACTTGCCCATGCACACCGCCACCACCGGCGGGGACGTGTCAGTGCCGTCCAGCAGCGGAAGCAGGGCTTGCTGGATGGCGGCTGTGCGGGCGTGCAGCTGGCGATAGTTGTGGCGCTGGCCAGCGTAATGCAAGGCCGGGGATGCGGCGTGCCGGCGCAGGCTCTGCTCCAGCTGCCCGACCAGGCTGTCCTGGGCGCGCTCCAGCAGGTCGGCACGCAGCGCGCGGTTGAACGGGTGCCGGTAGGCCAACGCCTCCAGCCAGCCCAGGCCGTGCTCGTGTTCGCCAGCGCCGGGGCTGACCGCCGGCGCCTCCTGCAGGTACTGCGGGTTGCGGGCAAAGCGGGTGACGTGCAGGGCCAGTTGATCGCACAGGGCCTGCAAGGTGTCCTGGTGCAGTTGCTGGCCATTGCCCGAATCCGGCGCTTGTACTTCCAGCCTGTCGATCAGGCGTTGGGCACTGGCGCTGCCGCACCAGCACAGGGTTTCCAGGTGCGGCAAGGTTTCGCCCAAGCGGGCGCCCAGGCGCAGCCTGAGCAAGGGCGTGCTGCCCAGTGCCTGCCAGTCGCCGCTGGCCAGGGCCAGGCTGCCGTCGTCCACCACCAATGCAGTGGCGGGCGACAGCTCCCGGCGCAGGGCCTGCGCGCTGTCCGCTGTGGTGGTGCCATGGCCATGTTCGTCGAGCAGGTGGGCAAAGGCGCCGATGGCGGGGCTGGTGCCCACCAGGAGTATGTCGAGGCGTCTCATGATCGGGTCCTCAGGGCAAGTAGTCGCGCAGCGCGTCCTGCACGCAGGCCGACTCGAGCATCGAGCTGCTGCGCAGGAAACGCAGGATGTTGCCCAGCAGCGGGTGCTGGTGGTTGATCGGGTAGGCCAGGCCCCGAGCCTCCTCGCGCAGGGCTTCGCGCACCGCCTCGTCCACCGGCAGCGCGGCGATCAGGGCGAAGTCGAAGGCCTGCTGGATGTCGTTGGTCAGGTACTGGCCGAGGAACACCGGCAGTACCTTGGCGATCGCTTGCCGGTCGGCCTCTGGCGCGGCCTGCCAGTAGATCCGTGTGAGGCGAGCCCAGAAGCTCGAATGGCGGCCTTCGTCGAGCAGGTGGTCGGCCATCAGCCCCTTGACCGATGGCTTGACTGAATCATCCCGGGCGAACGCCGCGACATCGTCGGTCAGGGTGTTCTCGGCGATGCCCACGCACACCAGCTCAAGCGCGTCGCGCAGCGCTTCAGGTACCTGCTCGAGCGCCGCCGGGATCGCCCGGCTGAGTTCGATCTCCTGGGGCAGGGCGATCGGCGCGATGCCGGTCAGGGCGATGGTCTGCTGCAGGAAGTCCATGGCCACCAGGGCGTGGTAGTCCTCGTCGACCACCACGGTCATCGCGTCGTAGCGGCAGGCGAACGGGAAGCGCACGGCGAAGCGATCCTTGGCGATGCGCCGAGCGGTGCGGTCGACGATCTCGGTCTCGAAGATCACCACGTCGTTGATGAACTTGTAGAGGCTCTGCACCAGCACGAAGTCGCGCAGCTGCGGGCATTCGCGCTGGAAGGCGGCACCCAGCACCAGCGGCTGGCGGCTCAGGGGGTAGATCAGGCGCTGGTCGTCCTCCACCTGGCGCCGGGGCCGGGTGCGGATGGTCGCGCGCGCCTCCCAGGCGTCGGCGAAGGAGCGATAGTCCACGGCGTTCATGGGCTGACCTCGGCAACCGGTGCCTGCAGCGCGGCGCGCAGGCGATCCCACAGGGCCATGCGGCTTTCCACGGCGGCGATGGCGGCGGCATAGACCTCTTCCTGGCGCACCGGGTCGTGCTCGACCAGGCGGGCCAGCAACTGCTCGGCGGCGGGGCCGTGGTCCTCGGAGTCGACTTCGATATGGCGCTGCAGGTAGTAACGGAAGGTCGGGGCTTGTTCGCTGCCGATGCCCCACTCGTCGAGGATCTGCTGGAACATGGTCGGGATGACGCTTTCGCGGCCATGCAGGAAGGACGCGGCCACCCGATGGGCAGGCGCATGCAGGGCCACTTCGAGGGTATCGCGCACGAAGCGCTGCGCGGCGTCGCTGGCTTCGCAACGCACCAGGGCGCTGAGCGCATCGACGCCTTGCTGCTGCAGGCTGATGAAGCGCTCGATGGCCTGGGTGTTGGCGCCGACCTCGCGCATGGCGTCCAGGTACAGCTCGAAATGGCTGTAATGGCCGTGGTCGAGGCGGTCGTCCGACTCCTCGCCGAGCACGATCTCGTTGATCAGCCGTGCGGCGGCCGGGTCGGCAGGGGGCAGCCAGGGCAGGCTGACGCAGGTCAGTTCCTGCTGCAGGCGCTTGGTCAGCGACATGAAGTCCCATACCGCGAATACATGGGTTTCCATGAAGCGTCGCAAGGTCTCCAGCGAGTCGATCTCAGAAAACAGCGGGTGCTGGGAAAGTACATATTTTTTATGGTCGAGTGTGCGCTTCAATGTGCTCATGGAGGCTCCATTGGTTGTTGGTTTAAGTGTGGCAAGTTGTCGGCGCTCACTATATTCAGGGCGAGCAAGTACCCCGAACAAAGTTTCGCTGCAGATCAATAAGCCCAGGCCGCATGGGTTGTTGCGGGCTGCTGTTCACGGTTGCCTCCGCGCTTTTGCTCGGGGCGAGACAGAACTTAAAACAATGACAAAGTTTGCTGCAATTGTTTTTTTAATTATTTTAAAGTTTGAGAATTTACAAGTTGAGCGGGTGCGTTAAAACTTATTCGGAAGTTTTAATTTGGCAATAAGTGCTCCTTCCGATAATTAACTATCAGAAAAACAAACAAGGAGTGAATGCTTCACTCGGAGCACTGATGAATGGGTGTTGAAGACGTTGAACTATTAAGGGGCGGCTGATCGTGCTGCGGCCCTGGCCCCGGTGGCAGGCTCCTTCTGCGGGTGGAAGTGGCTGCGGGCGGCCAGGTCCGCTTGAAGATCAACGGCCGCTGCAGTGTGTAGAGTGTGCTCAAAAGGCTGGCGCCGCCATGGTCTGCGAAGGACCGGGCGTTGCAGGTGCCGAGATAACGGGCGTGAAAACAGGTGGTGTCAGGCGAAACAGAGAAGCCCAAGGTGGGCATTGAGGATGTTGATCAGGCGTTGGTCGCCTGGCCAACTTTGGGCCGGCAGCTCGACAAGCTCGAGCTCCCGGTGGGCAAGGCGCTGCCAGCCAAGCATGGCGGCTAGCGTGTCGGGGGGATAGAACGCGGTCACCGGCACCTGCAGGTGCTCGGTTTGGAATCCCTCGGTGGCTTCAGGGCTGTCACAGCTGGATACAAACAAGCGACGGGTTTGCCCTGGGTTGCTGCGCTGTGCCAGGTAGGCCAGGGCCAGCGCCAGGTGTGTGGCTTCATCCTGGGCAAACAGGGCGTGGGGGTGAGCCAGGAAGGGTTGCAGCCGGCTGGCCAGGGTGCGGGCGAGCATAGGGAGGGACTGTGGAGCGTAGGGCCCATCGGCGTGCGCAGTGGCGCTGATGTCGACGGCGACCAGTTCGATGGGGTCGCTCAAGGCACGGGACCAGGTGCGGTACTGGATAAGCTGCTGGCGCTTGCTGGCCAGGCAGATCAGGCGAATGCCGGGCGGCTGCGCGGGAGCTCTTGCCTGTGGAGTGTGCTCGTGCACGGGCGTTCCTCTTGCCGGACAACTGCCGCAGTATCAGCCGGCAGTTTGCCTGTCGAGGTACTTCCTGATGGTCCGGGAGGCATTGTTCAGGTGCGCTTCGAGCAGCTTGACCGCTTCGTCCACCAGCTTGTCGCTGGCGGCATCGGTCAGGGCGATGTGATCGTCCTGGGTGAGCTTGCCGAGCCCCATGGAGGACAGGTGGAAACGCAGGAAGCGTTCTTCTTCGTTGAGCTCGATTTCAATCAGGCGCAGCAGCTTCTGGTTCCCCGCCTTGCTGTAGAGCGTCATGTGGAACAGCCGGTTGAGGCGGCCGATCTCGGCGTGGCGGGTTTCGTTTTCCAGCTGCTGGATGTAACCCCGGGCCTGGGCAATGTCATCGGCGTCGAGCAACGGGATCGACTGGCGCAGGGCCTCGGTCTCCAGGAGCACGCGCAAGGCGTAGGTGTCCACGGCGTCCTCGCCGATCAGCGGTGCGACCACAGCGCCCTTGTGCATCACCACTTGCAGCAGCGATTGTGCTTCGAGCTGGCGCAAGGCTTCGCGTACCGGCATGCGGCTGACGCCGAACAACGAGGCCAGTTCCTGTTGGCGCAAGGCGGTGCCTGGGGGCAGGCGCCCATCGAGGATGGCGCTGCGCAGGCGTTCTTCGATCACACTGCGGGCCAGGTGCGCCGGGACTTGCTCGCTGCCCAGTACGGTGCTCAGGAGTTTGCTTTTCTCAGCCACGCGGGGTTTGCCTCGGCAACATGAAGATTGGATCCAATAACCCTAGTGAGGGAACGGGGGTCTTGTCAAACCGCTTGCTTGGCGAGGCCTGCAGCCGGTGAAGGAATGCGGCTATCGTGAAGCAAGTCGCCGGCCTTGGGAAGTCGGCGAAAAGGCCGCAAGTTGTACGAAGCGGGTTAGCCGACGGCTGGCAAACGGGCCATAACCTGCCATTGTCTTTTGCCATGCCTGCCCGCACCATCGCGGCTTCCAACTGATTCTGAACGGGTGTTCGCAGTGGCGATACCTTGGGTCATTACAAGGACTGTACGCCGAATCGGTGCTGCCGCACTGCTGGGCTGCCTGTTGCTGGGTGCCACGCAGGCGGACTGGGACTTCGCGCAGATCAGCAGCCGTGCCCAGGCCCTCTACGGCCCCCTTGGCGCAGGCCAGGGGCGCATCGATGCCTGGCAGCGCCTGTTGGCGACCCACCAGCAGGGCAGCGAGCTGGAGCGGTTGCAGGCGGTCAACCTGTTCTTCAACACGCAGCTGCGCTATGTCGAGGATATCGACCTGTGGCGCGAAGTGGACTATTGGGCCACGCCGGTCCAGTCGCTGATCAAGGGCGCCGGCGACTGCGAGGACTACGCCGTCGCCAAGTACTTCAGCCTGCGGCGCCTGGGCATTCCCGCCGACAAACTGCGCATCACCTACGTCAAGGCCCTGAGCCAGAACCGGGCACACATGGTCCTGACCTATTATTCAAGCCCACAGGCCCAGCCACTGGTGCTCGACAGCCTGATGAACGCGATCAAGCCGGCCAGCCAGCGTACTGACCTGTTGCCGGTGTACGCTTTCAACGGCGAGGGCTTGTGGCTGACGGGGGCGGGCGGCAACAAGAAGGTCGGCGATACCAAGCGCCTGTCGCGCTGGCAGGGGTTGCTGAAGAAAATGCAGGCCGAAGGGTTCCCGGCCGAGCCGGTTTACTGAAGGAGCACAGATGTCATTGTTCAAACAATTGCTGCTTGCCATTTGCCTGCTCCTGGTGGTCGCCTTCAGCGGCAGTTTCATGGTCAGCCTGGAGAGTTCGCGCAGCCAGTACATCAACCAGCTGCGTGCCCACGCCCAGGATGCCGCGACCGCCTTGGCGCTGGCGCTGACGCCGAACATCGACGACCCGGCAATGGTCGAGCTGATGGTCAGCTCGATTTTCGACAGCGGTTATTACGCCAGCATCAAGGTCATCGAGCAGGGCTCCAACGCCGTGCTGGTCGAGCGCCACGCCGTACCCGACAGCGCAGGTGTACCGGCCTGGTTCATCCGGCTGGCCAACCTGGAGCCGGCCGGTGGCGATGCAATCGTCAGCCGGGGCTGGCAGCAGGCTGCTCGGGTCGAGGTGATCAGCCATCCAATGTTCGCCCTGGCCAAGCTCTGGCAGAGCGCCCTGGGCAGCCTGGGCTGGCTGTTGCTGTGCGGCGTGCTGAGCGCGGTGCTTGGCGCGCTGTTGCTGCGTCGCCAGTTGCGGCCGCTGGATTACATGGTGGCGCAGTCCCACGCCATTGCCCGGCGCGAATTCCTCAGCCTGCCAGAGCTGCCGCGCACGCCCGAGCTGCGCCGGGTGGTGCAGGCGATGAACCAGATGGTCGAAAAGCTCGAAGCCTTGTTCCGCGAGCAGGCCGAGCGCAGCGAGCAGTTGCGCAACGAGGCCTACCAGGACAGCCTCACGGGCCTGGCCAACCGCCAGTACTTCGAGATGCAGCTCAGTGCCCAGGTCAGCAACCTGGAGGAGGCCCGCGCCGGTTACCTGCTGCTGTTGCGCATGCAGGACCTCGCCGGCCTCAACGCCCGCCTGGGTGGCCAGCGCAGCGATCAGTTGCTGCAGGCGGTGGCTGAGCAGCTGCGTCGTGCCTGTGCCCGCTACCCGCAAACCCATGACCTGATCGCCCGCAGCCGCGGGGGCGAATTCGCCGTGCTGGCGCCGGGCCTGGTGCATGACGAGGCGATCGAGCTGGCCCAGGCCCTGGAAGCCAGCCTGCAGAGCCTGCACGAGACCGGTGCCAGCGATGTTGCCCCGGTGGCCTGCATCGGCCTGGTCAGCTTTGATCCGGGTGATGAGCCACAGGCCTTGCTGACGCAGGCCGACGAGGCCCTTGCCCGGGCCGAGAGTCAAGCCACGCCGAGCTGGGTATGCCTGGAACAGCGGCCGGCAGCCCAGGCCCTCGGCAGCCAGCAAGCCTGGCACAGCCGCCTGGACCAGGCCCTGAGCAAAGGGCAGTTCGAGCTGTACTTCCAGCCGGTGGTGGACTGCCAGGCACCGCAACGGATACTGCATTTCAAGGTGACTTCACGGCTGCAGGACGGCCAGGGCGAGCCGTTGGCCGCCGGCAGTTTCCTGCCCTGGCTGGAGCGCTTCGGCTGGATGGCGCGGCTCGATGCGCTGATGCTGGAGCGGGTACTCAAGCATCTGCCGCGGCACCACGCTTCACTGGCGCTGAACCTGTCAGGCGCGACCCTGGCCGATGCCCAGGCCTTGCAGCGCGTCTACGCGCAGTTGGGCCAGCACCGCGCGCTGGGGCCGCGGCTGACCTTCGAAATCGGCGAAGAGCAGTTGCCCGAACAGGCCGTACTGGAGCAGTTCACCCGGCGCCTGCACAGCCTGGGTTTCCGCCTGGCCCTGCAACGTTTCGGCGGGCGCTTCAGCATGATCGGCAACCTGGCCAACCTGGGCCTGGCGTATCTGAAGGTCGACGGTGGTTACATTCGCAACATCGACCACGAGCAGCACAAGCGGCTGTTCATCGAGGCCATCCAACGGGCGGCGCACAGCATCGACCTGCCACTGATCGCCGAACGGGTGGAAACCCAGGGGGAGTTGAAAGTGCTGTGCGAGATGGGCGTGCAGGGCATTCAGGGGCAGCGGGTGGGGCCGCCGGCGCCCTGGCGTTGAGCCCAGCGCCGGGCATGGCGCTGGCCATCCTCAGATCAGCCCGCCGTGTTCATCCTCCTCGATCAGGTTGTTCAGGCCGCCCAGGGCCTTGCGCGCGCTGGAGCGGCTCAGCAGCTTGGCCTGGGCGCCTGGGGGCAGGTCGGTGATGCTGAACACGCCCTTGGCGGTCAGCACCTCGATCAGGTCCTCCAGTACCCGGATCATGTCCAGGTCGCTCTGCTTGAGCTGCTGCAGGCTGTTTTCGACGGCGTCCTCGGCGAGCCATGCCTGGACTTCCGCCTGGTCGGCCGAGAGCATTTCCGTGTAGCCGTGATAGGGGGCTGCTTCTACCCGCAGCAACTGGCCGTCGGCGTCGCGTTGCACGTAGAACATGGCGTCGTCCCTCGTCATCAAGATTCCTTTGGGTAGCCAGCAGCATAGGCAAAGTTCGCCGGGCGTGTCGGCCCTCAGCCACGGCACAGCCTCATATGCATATGCATTTAAGGTATTTAAATTATTTTTCTTATGACTTTATAGTCACTGCCACTGCGTACCTGCCGACCAATCGGCGCGCCGCACGACTCGAACCCACACGGGCAATCCCCGTGCGTTTCTGATCGTTGCGCGCCTTGGAAGTCGCGCACTTGCGTGGGAGTGAACAATGCCAGCCGCCTCGAACGCCTTGTCGACCATCGACAGCGCCTTGCCGCAAACCTTCGAAATCCGCCCGTTCACAGGTGCCGTCGGCGCCGAGATCGTCGGCCTCGATCTGACCCGACCGGTCAACGCTGCGGATTTCAACCGAATTCATCGCGCCCACCTGGACCACCACGTACTGGTGTTCCGCGACCAGCGCATCACCCCCGAGCAACAGATCGCCTTCAGCCGCCGCTTCGGCGAGCTGCAGATCCATGTGCTCAAACAGTTCCTGCTGGCCGGCCACCCCGAGATCCTGATCGTGTCCAACATCGTCGAGGACGGTGCCAACATCGGCCTGGGCGATGCCGGCAAGTTCTGGCATTCGGACCTGTCGTACAAAGAGCTGCCGAGCCTGGGTTCGATGCTGCATGCCCAGGAGCTGCCCAGCGAGGGCGGCGACACCCTGTTCGCCGACATGCACAAGGCCTGGGACGCCGTGCCCGATGCCCTGCGCAAGGTCATCAAGGGCCGTGACGCCGCCCACTCCTACACCGCGCGTTATGCCGAGACCAAGTTCGAAGGCAACTGGCGGCCGACCCTCAGCGCCGAGCAGTTGGCCCAGGTGCAGGAAGTCATCCACCCGGTGGTGCGTACCCACCCGGAGAACGGGCGCCAGGCGCTGTTCGTCAGCGAAGGCTTCACCACCCGCATCGTCGGCCTGCCCGATGACGAAAGCCGCGACGTGCTGCAGCAGCTGTATGCCCTGAGCGTGCTCGAACAGAACATCTACCGCCATCAGTGGCAGCCCCATGACCTGGTGTTCTGGGACAACCGCTCGCTGATCCACCTGGCTACCGGCTGCCCCGCGCACCTGCGGCGCAAGCTGTACCGCACCACCATCCAGGGCGATGCCCCGTACTGACGACTGAGGAACATCATCATGCGCAAATCCATCAGCCGCCTGGCGGCAAGCATCGGCCTGGGCGCCAGCCTGGTCGTTGGCAGCCTCGCGGCGCCGACCGTGGCCCACGCCGAGGGCAAGATCCGCATCGCCGAGCAGTTCGGCATCGTCTACCTGCTGCTCAACGTGGTACGTGACCAGCAACTGATCGAAAAGCACGGCAAGGAGCAGGGCATCGACATCGCCGTCGATTGGGCCCAGCTTTCGGGCGGCGCGGCGATCAACGACGCCTTGCTGTCCGGCTCGGTGGATATCGCTGGCGCCGGCGTCGGCCCGCTGCTCACCGTGTGGGACCGCACCAAGGGCCGGCAGAACGTCAAGGCCGTGGCCTCGCTGGGCAACTTCCCGTACTACCTGGTCAGCAGCAACCCCAACGTGAAGACCATCGCCGACATCGGCGACAAGGACCGTATCTCCGTGCCGGCGGTGGGTGTCTCGGTGCAATCGCGCTTCCTGCAATACGCTGCCGCCCAGCAGTGGGGCGACAAGGAATACAACCGCCTCGACAAGTACACCCTGGCCGTGCCGCACCCGGACGCCACCGCCGCGCTGCTGGCCGGCGGCACCGAGCTCAACGGGCACTTCTCCAACCCGCCGTTCCAGGACCAGGTGCTGGCCAACAAGAACGTGCACGTGGTGCTCAACAGCTATGACCTGCTCGGCCCCAACTCGCCGACCCTGCTGTTCGCCACCGAGAAATTCCGCAAGGACAACCCCAAGACCTACAGGGCCTTCGTCGATGCCCTGGCCGAAGCTGCCGACTTCGCCCAGAAGGACAAGGCGGCCGCCGCCGACACCTATATTCGCGTGACCAAGGCCAAGATCGACCGTGACGCGCTGATCAAGCTGATCGATAACCCGCAGTACGAATTCACCGTCACCCCGAAGAACACCTACAAGCTGGCCGACTTCCTCTACCGGGTCGGCGCGATCAAGAACAAACCCGCGTCGTGGAAGGACTACTTCTTCCAGGATGAACGCCCGCTGCAGGGGAGCTGACCGACCATGACCGCCCCATTGCCAGGCCACACGGCCAGCAACCTGAGCCGTGTCGCCACCCCACCGCTGCTGGCGGTGGACAACCTGAGCCTCGAATACCGCACCGCCCAGCGCGTGGTGCGGGCCACCCACCAGGTCAGCTTCGAAGTCGACCGCGCCGACCGCTTCGTGCTGCTCGGCCCGTCCGGCTGTGGCAAGTCCACCTTGCTCAAGGCCGTGGCCGGGTTCATCGAGCCCCGTGAAGGGCAGATCCTGCTGCAAGGCCAGCCGGTACGCGGCCCCGGGCCGGACCGTATCGTGGTGTTCCAGGAGTTCGACCAGTTGCCGCCGTGGAAGACGGTGAAGCAGAACGTGATGTTCCCGCTGCTGGTGTCCGGCCAGCTCAAGCGCGCCGAGGCCGAGGAGCGCGCCTTGCACTACCTGGAAAAGGTCGGCCTGGCGGCGTTCGCCGATGCCTACCCGCATACCCTGTCCGGCGGCATGAAGGCCCGCGTGGCGATCGCCCGGGCGCTGGCGACCCAGCCGAAGATCCTGCTGATGGACGAGCCCTTTGCCGCGCTCGATGCCCTGACCCGCCGCAAGATGCAGGAAGAGTTGCTGCTGCTGTGGGAGGAAGTGCGCTTCACCTTGCTGTTCGTCACCCACTCCATCGAAGAAGCGCTGGTGGTGGGCAACCGCATCCTGCTGCTGTCGCCGCACCCGGGCCGGGTGCGGGCTGAAGTGCACAGCCACCAGTACGACCTCGGCAGCCTGGGCGGCAGCGACTTCCAGGCCAGTGCCCGGCGCATCCACCGCTTGCTGTTCGACCAGGACGAGGCGCCGGTTCAGGCCAGTGACCTTGGCTTCAACGACATTCGCATCGCCTACTGACAGGAGCCTTGGCATGACTTCGACAGCTGTTCGCCAGGAATACGAAGTGCAGTTGCAGCCCCTGCCCGGGGTGTCGCTGGAACGTGATCTGCCGCTGGCCCAGCGCCTGTGGCAGCAAGGCTGGCTGCGCAAGGCGATGATCCTGGTGCTGCTGGCAGGGTTGTGGGAGCTGGTGGCGCGCTTCACCGACAACGACCTGCTGCTGCCGAGCTTTGTGCAGACGGCTATGGCGTTAGGGGAGGGGCTGCTCAGCGGCGAAATATTCGCCAAGGTCGGCGTGTCGCTGGTGGTGCTGCTCAAGGGTTACGTGCTGGGGATTGTCCTGGCCTTCGGCCTGACCAGCCTGGCGGTGTCGACCCAACTGGGGCGCGACTTGCTGGGCACCCTGACCTCGATGTTCAACCCGCTGCCGGCCATCGCCCTGCTGCCGCTGGCGCTGCTGTGGTTCGGGCTGGGCGACAACAGCCTGATCTTCGTGCTGGTGCATTCGGTGCTGTGGGCGCTGGCACTGAACACTTACGCGGGCTTTCTCGGCGTGTCCGAAATCCTGCGCATGGCCGGGCGCAACTACGGCCTGCGCGGCTTGCGCCTGGTGCTGCATATCCTGGTGCCGGCGGCGCTGCCGTCGATCTTGTCGGGGCTGAAGATCGGCTGGGCCTTTGCCTGGCGCACCTTGATCGCCGCCGAACTGGTATTCGGTGCCAGCAGTGGCAAGGGTGGGTTGGGCTGGTACATCTTCCAGAACCGCAACGAGTTGTACACCGACAAGGTGTTTGCCGGGTTGGCCGTGGTGATCCTGATCGGGTTGCTGGTGGAAGGGCTGGTGTTCAATACCCTGGAGCGGCTGACCGTGCGGCGGTGGGGCATGCAGCGGTAGTCCTTCTGTGCCGGCCTTTCGCGGGGCAAGCCCGCTCCCACAGGTATCGCATAGGCCTTGTGGGAGCGGGCTTGCCCCGCGATAGGGCCGCTACAGGCCACTACACCTGGTACTGCGCCGCCGCATTGGCCAGGGTCCGACCAATTTCCTCACGCAACGCCAGCGGCGCTTCCACTACCAACCCTTCCCCCTGACTCAGCAGCCACCAGCGCAACGGCCAGCCATCGATCACCGTTGCCCTTAGCCGGTGCCCCTGCTCCAGCGCCGTCAGCTGCATATCCCCGGTCAGCGGCGATTCACGCAACTGGCGCGCCAGCAGGTCGCTGACCCACGCCTGCAGCTCCACACCCTCATCCTGGGCCGGTTGCAGCGCATCGCCGCGCAAATACCCCTGCAGATCGAAATTGCCGCGCAGCTCGCTGCCGGCATTGGCCGACCAGTGCCAGCCGAACGGGATGCTCTTGTCGTTGCGTTCCAGCGGGAAGATCAGCGACAGCTCGTTGAGGTCGCGCTCGACGGTGCGCTTGCTGACGTTGAAGCCCACGTCACGCAGGCGCCACACCAGTTCTGCACTGGTGGTCCCGGGGGAGCGGCTGGGCAACTGGCGCAGAAGGGCCCATTGGCGGCTAAGGGTGGCGCGGGTGGTGGCGAACGGCAAAGGAAACGTCCTTGTCTAGGCTTGCCGCCATAGAATGGCGGCACGGGCAGGTCATGGCAATTGGCCACAGCCTGCTCAGATCAAGGAACAGACAATTGGTTGCCTGGCCCTGGATCGTTCGCGACAGGTTTTGTCGTGACGTCGCGCAGAATCACGCCCCATCCCAGCAATGCCTGGAGCTGTGTGCCGTTCAATGAGGATGAACATGTCTGCTGCCAGCAATATCCATTCGCTGCTCGCGCGGCTGCTGCCCGAGCGCATCGCGCCGGTACCGGTATTGCCGGGCCAGCGCCAGCGGTTGTTCGTCGGGGTCGGCATGCCGAGCCAGGCGGTGCAGGGCGGTGAACGCTTCGGCCTGATCGACCGGCTGGATGAAGCCACCGACCTGCAGGCGGTGTACGCCGACCTGTGCAGCCAGGCGTTGCTCGGCAACGTGGCGGCGCTCAACGACCTGGGCTGGATCTGGCTCAACGGCAAGTATTGGCGCGGCGATACCGCGCTGGCCGGGCATCTGCTGCGCATGGCGGCCTTGCAGGGCAATGCCGTTGCCTGGTTCAACCTTGGGCAGCAGCATTATTTCGGCAAGGGCGTGGAGGTGTCGTATGCCAACGCCGCCGAGTATTACCGCCATGCCTTCGAGCGCGGCATGCTGCATGCCGCGGCGGCGCTGGGCGACCTGTACGAGGAAGAGGTGTGCGACGGTGTCCCGCCATGGCGGGTGGACCCGCTCGAGGCTTACCAGTGGTTCCTGCGCGGGGCACAACGCGGCGAAACGCGCTGCCGTTTCGAGGTGGGTTATCGCCTGCTGCATGGGCTCTACGTGGCAGCGGACACCCGGGCTGCGCTGTACTGGCTGGAGCTGGCAGCGGCCACCGGGGTGATGCAGGCCGCCGAGGAACTGGCGGTGCATTTCAGCAGCCGCGACACGGCGCGTTACCTGGGCTGGCGTGACCAGGCGATCCAGCTGGGCAGCACCCTGGCGCTGACCATGAAACTGGAGGACCAGGTTCAGCGTTGAGGCACGGGGGTAGCCCATCGCTGGCAAGCCAGCTCCCACAGGAATCGCATCAAACTTGAGACATGCGCTGTACCTGTGGGAACCGGCTTGCCGGCGAAATGGCCGCAGGGCGGCCCAAAATCGCAACCCAGGCTTGCGTCACCTCAGAACGCAAAGCACGAACAACCCAATGCCCCCCAGAACCCCTGGAAGTCGCTGACCGGCACCTTGGAGTGGCGCGCCTGTTCATGGCTGTGTGCATGCACACCGCATGGCCCTGAACACTGGTGCACGGCGGCCGCCAGCGATGGCGTACCCACGCGCCAGTGCCCCGGCACCTTGGCCACCGGCGACCACTCGGGCAGCACCGGTACCTGTGGCGGGCCCAGCTTGTCGAACTCGGCAGCGCCGTACACCACCTTGCCATCGACCACCGTCAGCACCGACTCGATGCCCTTGATGGCCTCTTCATCGACGCTGAAGAAATCCAGCGACAACGCCGCCAGGTCCGCCAGCTGGCCCACCTTGATCTGGCCTTTCTTGCCCTGCTCGCTGGAGAACCAGGCACTGCCCTGGGTGAACAGCTGCAGCGCGGTGTCGCGGCTCAGGCCTTCGGGGTACAGCGCCATGCCGCCCACGGTCTTGGCGCTGACCAGCCAGTACAGCGAGGTCCACGGGTTGTAGCTGGACACGCGGGTGGCGTCGGTACCGGCACCCACCGGCACGCCCATGTCGAGCATGCGCTGGATCGGTGGGGTCTGCTCGGCCGCCTTGGCGCCGTAGCGGTCGACGAAATACTCGCCCTGGAAGGCCATGCGGTCCTGGATGGCGATGCCGCCGCCCAGCGCCCGCACACGCTCGATGTTCTCTGGGGTGATGGTCTCGGCATGGTCGAAGAACCACGGCAGGCCATTGAACGGGATGTCGCGGTTGACCTTCTCGAACACGTCGAGCATGCGCGTGATCGATTCGTTGTAGGTGGCGTGCAGGCGGAACGGCCAGCGTTGTTCCACCAGGTGGCGCACCACCGGTTCCAGCTCCTGCTCCATGGTCTGCGGCAGGTCCGGGCGCGGTTCGAGGAAGTCCTCGAAGTCGGCGGCGGAGAACACCAGCATCTCACCCGCGCCGTTGTGGCGCAGGAAGTCGGTGCCGCTGTGCAGCTTGACGCTGGCGGTCCACTTCTTGAAATCGTCCAGCTCTTCCTTGGGCTTCTGGGTGAACAGGTTGTAGGCGATGCGCACGGTGAGCTGGTTGTTGTCGGCCAGTTCCTGGATTACCGAGTAGTCGTCCGGGAAGTTCTGGTAGCCGCCGCCGGCATCGATGGCGCTGGTCAGGCCCAGGCGGTTTAGCTCACGCATGAACTGGCGGGTCGAGTTGACCTGGTACTCCAGCGGCAGCTTCGGCCCCTTGGCCAGGGTGGCGTAGAGGATCATTGCGTTGGGACGGGCGATGAGCATGCCGGTCGGGTTGCCGAACTTGTCGCGCTGGATCTCGCCACCCGGCGGGTTGGGCGTGTCCTTGCTGTAGCCCACCGCCTTGAGCGCGGCGCGGTTGAGCAGCGCACGGTCGTACAGGTGCAGCAGGAACACCGGGGTGTCGGGGGCGGCCTGGTTGATTTCTTCCAGGGTGGGCATGCGCTTTTCGGCGAACTGGAATTCGTTCCAGCCGCCGACCACCCGTACCCACTGCGGAGTCGGCGTGCGGGCGGCCTGGTCCTTGAGCATGCGCAGGGCGTCGGCCACCGATGGCACGCCTTCCCAGCGCAGTTCCAGGTTGTAGTTGAGGCCACCGCGGATCAGGTGCAGGTGCGAGTCATTGAGCCCTGGGATCACCGTGCGCTGTTTGAGGTCGATGATCTGCGTGGCGGCGCCTTTATGGGCCATGGCCTGGGCATCGTTGCCCACCGCGATGAACTTGCCGTCCTTGATGGCGACGGCGGTGGCAGTGGGGTTTTCACGGTCGACGGTGTGCAGTTTGCCGTTGAACAGGATGAGGTCGGCGGTCATGGAGCCTCCTTGGGTGGATGCAGTGGCGTAGCCGCTGAAGGGCAGGGCCGACCAGAGTGCGCCGGCGGCGCCGAGCACGCTGCTGGTGGCGAGGAACTGGCGGCGGCTCTTGTCGTTCGGGTCCTGGGACATGGTGTTCTCCATCGGGCGGCGGCAGGCGGGTGAAGGTTAGCAACCAGGGGGATTTGTGTTGCCTGGCCTGGCCTATCGCGGGGCAAGTCGCATCGGCGCACCGCCGCTCCCACGCAGTGAGCAAGTGCTTTGTGGGAGCGGGCTTGCCCCGCGATGCTGTCAGCGCTTGAGGAAGGCCAGCAGGTCTTCATTGAGCTGCTGTGCATGGGTCACGGCAAAGCCATGCGGCGCCCCTTCGTACACCTTCAGCTCGGCACCGCGGATCAGCTCTGCAGCTTTCCTGCCAGTGCTCTCGAACGGCACGATCTGGTCGTCGTCACCGTGGATGACCAGGGTCGGCACGTCGATCTTGGCCATGTCCGGACGGAAATCGGTTTCGGAGAAAGCGGTCACGCAGTCCAAGGTGCCTTTGATCGACGCCAGCAATGCAATGTTCAGGGTTTGGGTCTGCACGCCCTGGGACACCTGCTGGCCATGGTTGATGCCATAGAAGGGCGCGGCGAAGTCGGCGATGAACTGCGCCCGGTCTGCCCGCAGGCCGGCCTTGATGCCGTCGAATACCGCACGGTCGACGCCGTCCGGGTTGTCGTCGCGCTTGCCGAACACCGGCGTTACCGCACCCAGCAACACCAGGCCGGCAACGCGCTCGCTGCCGTGCCTGGCGATGTAGCGGCTGACGTCGCCACCGCCCATGGAGAAGCCCACCAGGGTCACCTCGCGCAGGTCGAGGTGTTCGATCAGCTGGGCGATGTCATCGGCGAAGGTGTCGTAGTCGTACCCACTCCAAGGCTGGCTGGAACGCCCGAAACCACGGCGGTCGAACGCGATGGTGCGGTAGCCGCGGCTGGCCAGGTACTCCATCTGCGAATCCCACATGTCGGCGTCCAGCGGCCAGCCGTGGCTGAACAGGACGGGTTTGCCACTGCCCCAGTCCTTGTAGTGGATCGTGGTGCCATCGCGGGTAACGAGTGTGCTCATGTCGGTATCTCCTGAAATTCGAGTGAGGCAGTGAGAAAGCTTTCAGCCACGCAGCCAGGCGGCGCAGCGGCGGGTCACCCAGGGCATGATGTAGAACACCACGGGCAGGATGACGAACAGGTTGGTGATCAGGTTGCCGCTGATCGGGCCCCCCAGCAGCGGGTAGCGGGCGAACAGCGGCGCCAGCAGTTGCGGGATCAGCAGGGTCATGGGGCAGATCACCAGGTAGGTCAGCACGGCCTGCTTCCAGCGCGGCGGTGGTGCGGCGCGGGTGCTGGGCGGGGTGAACCAGAACTCCGGGTCGTCATGCACCTGGGTCTGGTCGCCCTCTTCAAGCAGTGGCAGCACTTCGCTGACCAGCGCCTGGCGCTCGGCCGAATTGACCCAGGCCTGCAGCAGGCCGGCGTCGGCGAACCGCACGATGGTGGTGAACTGCCGACCACCGTCGTCCGGGCGGATCACGTTGACGTCCAGGTGGCCGGGCTGCTGGCGCGCGGTGCTCACCGCATGCTTGAGCCAAGCCTCGTAGGGCGCCAGCGCCTGGGCGCGGACCTTGTGCTGAATCACCAGCGTGACGACGTTGCGGTTGTGTGGCGTGTTCATCGGCGGTCCCTGGCGTGAGCTGCGTTGACGGGGTGTGCTGCGCCGCCTGGCGTCACGAGGGCGCCAGGCGGCTGGCGGGTTACTTGCCGGCGGTCAGGGTGTTGTAGCTGGTCATCAGGTTGCGGTAGTCGGGGATGTGGTTGCTGAACAGCGCGGCCAGGCCTTCGACGTCGTTGCGCCAGTCGCGGTGCAGCTCACAGGCCACGCCGAACCAGGTCATCAGTTGCGCGCCGGCCTGGCTCATACGGTCGTGAGCGGCGTCGCGGGTCATTTCGTTGAAGGTGCCGGAGGCGTCGGTCACCACGAACACTTCGAACTCTTCTTCCAGGGCCGCCAGCGCCGGGAATGCCACGCATACCTCGGTCACCACGCCGGCGATGATCAGTTGCTTCTTGCCGGTGGCTTTGACTGCCTTGACGAAGTCTTCGTTGTCCCAGGCGTTGATCTGGCCAGGGCGGGCGATGTACGGGGCGTCGGGGAACAGGGCCTTGAGTTCCGGTACCAGCGGGCCGTTGGGGCCTTGCTCGAAGCTGGTGGTGAGGATAGTCGGCAGGTTGAAGTACTTGGCAAGGTCTGCCAGGGCCAGCACGTTGTTCTTGAAGCGGTCCGGCTCGATGTCGCGCACCAGCGACAGCAGGCCAGCCTGGTGATCCACCAGCAGTACGGCGGCGTCGTCTTTGTTCAGGCGGTTGTATTTGAAGTTAGCCATGGTCGTGCTCCTTAGGGTGTGTCGTTCACTGGGTGGGGTGTTTCGCGTTGATGTGCAAAGATTAGATTCATCACCTTTGGCGCGGTAGACTGCAAAAATTGCCTCTAGCGTTCTATTTGGTGAACGATCAATGGAAGACCTCAACTCCCTGTACTACTTCACCCAGGTGGTGGAGCACGGCGGCTTCGCCCCGGCCGGGCGGGCGCTGGACATGCCCAAGTCCAAGCTCAGCCGGCGCATCGCCGACCTGGAGGAGCGCCTGGGCGTGCGCCTGCTGCACCGCACCAGCAGGCACTGTTCGCTGACCGAGATCGGCCAGGCCTACTACAACCGTTGCCTGGCCATGCGCGTGGAGGCCGAGGGCGCCGCCGAAATCATCGAGCGCAACCGCAGCGAGCCGCGCGGGCTGGTGCGCATCAGCTGCCCGACCACCCTGCTCAATTCCTGGGTGGGGCCGATGCTCACCCGCTACATGCTCAAGTACCCGCAGGTAGAACTGTTCATCGAGAGCACCAACCGCCGCGTCGACTTGCTGCACGAAGGCTTCGACCTGGCGCTGCGGGTGCGCTTCCCGCCGCTGGAGAACACCGACATGGTGATGAAGGTGCTGAGCAACAGCACCCAGTGCCTGGTCGGGCACCCCGCGTTCCTCGAGCAACTGCCGGCGGGCTTCGACCCGCAGCTACTCGGTACGCTGCCCAGCCTGCACTGGGGCGGCGCCCAGCGCGAATACCAGTGGGAGCTGTTCCAGGGCGAGGACCAGCAGCACAGCCTGGTCATCCCGCACAGGCCGCGCATGGTCAGCGACGACTTGTTTGCCCTGCGCCATTTCGTGGTGGCCGGAGTGGGCATCGCCCACCTGCCACGGGTGTCGGTGCGTGAGGACCTGGCGGCGGGCAGGCTGGTGGAGTTGCTGCCGCAATGGCACCCGCGCTGCGGCATCGTCCATGCGATCTTCCCGTCACGGCGCGGCTTGCTGCCGTCGGTGCGCGCGTTGATCGACCACCTGGCCGAGGAATTCGCCACCAGCGACATGGCCTGACGGCGCGGGTTTGCCGCGAGGATGAACAACTTTTCATCTTCGCCTGCCGTCAGGCCCGGTTGACGGCAGGGGGAGGGCAGGGCGTATATTGATAGTTAGCAAACTATGAATATCCTCGGTTCCTCCTATGTCACTTGACGCACTGCACATGAAAATCAGCAGCGGCATGGTCGTGGCCGCCCGGCATTGGCGTCGCCTGTGCCAGGGCGCCTTGACCGGCTATGGCATCTCCGAAGCCTGCGCCGTGCCGTTGCTGATGATCGTGCGCCTGGGCGACGGCGTGCACCAGGTGGCGGTGGCCCAGGCCGCCGGCCTTGAGAGCCCGTCGCTGGTGCGCCTGCTCGACCAGCTGTGCAAGGCGGGCCTGGTGCAGCGCAGCGAGGACCCGCTGGACCGCCGCGCCAAGGCCTTGAGCCTGACCGCCACAGGCCGCGCCCTGGCCGAGTCCATCGAAGGCGAACTGGTGCGCCTGCGCCGCGAGTTGCTGCAGGGCATCGACCAGGCCGACCTGGAAGCCACCCTGCGGGTGATCCGGGTGTTCGAAGACGCGGGCCTGACCCCATGAACGGTTTCTTCAGCTCGGTGCCCCCGGCCCGCGACTGGTTCTACGGCGTGCGCACCTTCGCCGCGTCCATGATCGCCCTGTACATCGCCCTGCTGATGCAGTTGCCGCGCCCGTACTGGGCGATGGCCACGGTGTACATCGTCTCCAGCCCGTTCCTCGGCCCCACCACCTCCAAGGCGCTGTACCGTGCACTCGGCACACTGCTGGGCGCGGGTGCGGCGATCTTCTTCGTGCCGCTGCTGGTGCAGTCGCCGTTGCTGCTGAGCATTGCCGTCGCGCTGTGGACCGGCACCCTGCTGTTCCTCTCGCTGAACCTGCGCACCGCCAACAACTACGTGCTGATGCTGGCCGGCTACACCATGCCGATGATCGCCCTGGCCGTGGTCGACAACCCCCTGGCGGTGTTCGACGTGGCCTCGTCCCGGGCCCAGGAAATCTGCCTGGGCATCGTCTGCGCGGCGGTGGTCGGCGCGGTGTTCTGGCCCCGGCGGCTGGCGCCGGTGGTGGTGGGCGCGACCGGCAGCTGGTTCGGCGAGGCGATCCGCTACAGCGATACCTACCTGGCCCGCGAAGCCAGTGCCGACCAGGTCGGCGGCATGCGCGGGGCGATGGTCGCCACCTTCAACTCGCTGGAGCTGATGATCGGCCAGCTCGGCCACGAAGGCGCCGGCCCGCACACCTTGAAGAACGCCCGCGAACTGCGCGGGCGGATGATCCACCTGCTGCCGGTGATCGACGCCCTCGACGACGCCCTGATCGCCCTCGAAGGCCGTGCCCCGGTGCAGTTCGCCCAGCTGCAGCCGGTGCTGGCGGCCGCCCGCGAATGGCTCAAGGGCACCGCCGACAGCGTCGCGGTGGCACGCTGGACCGCCCTGCACGAGCAGATCGACCGCCTGCAACCCGGCGCCGCCGCCCTGGACCAGCGCGCCGAGCTGCTGCTGTCCAACGCCCTCTACCGCCTGACCGAGTGGGCCGACCTGTGGCAGGACTGCTGCACCCTGCAGCACGCCCTGCGCACTGACGATGCCAAGCCGTGGCGCGCGGTGTATCGGCACTGGCGGCTAGGCCGGCTGACGCCGTTCTTCGACCGTGGGCTGATGCTTTATTCGGTGTTCTCCACCGTCACCGCCATCGTCGTCGCCTGCGGCCTGTGGATCGGCCTGGGCTGGAACGACGGCGCCAGCGCGGTGATCCTCGCCGCCGTGTCGTGCAGCTTCTTCGCCGCCATGGACGACCCGGCGCCGCAGATCTACCGGTTCTTCTTCTGGACCTTGATGTCGGTGATCTTCTCCAGCCTGTACCTGTTCCTGGTACTGCCCAACCTGCATGATTTCGCCATGCTGGTGCTGGCCTTCGCCGTGCCGTTCATCTGCGTCGGCACCCTCACCGTGCAGCCGCGTTTCTACCTGGGCACCTTGCTGACCATCGTCAACACCTCGACCTTCATCAGCATCCAGGGCGCCTACGACGCCGACTTCTTCACCTTCCTCAACGCCAACCTGGCGGGGCCGGTGGGGCTGCTGTTCGCCTTCCTCTGGACCATCGTGGTGCGCCCGTTCGGCGTGGAGCTGGCGGCCAAGCGCATGACCCGCTTCGCCTGGCGCGACATCGTCGAGATGACCGCGCCGGCCAGCCTGGCCGAACACCGCCAGGTCGGCGTGCAGATGCTCGACCGCCTGATGCAACACCTGCCGCGCCTGTCGCAGACCGGCCAGGACAGCGGCGTGGCGCTGCGCGACCTGCGCGTGGGGCTGAACCTGCTCGACCTTTTGGCCTACCTGCCGCGCGCCGGCAGCCAGGCCCGCGAGCGCCTGCAGACGGTGATCGAAGACGTCGGCGGCCACTACGCCGCCTGCCTGCGCGCCGGCGAACGCCTGCATGCCCCGGCGGCGCTGCTTCGCAACATGGAGCGGGCGCGCCTGGCGCTGAACCTGGACGAACTGTACGAGCGCGGCGATGCCCGCACCCACCTGCTGCACGCCCTGAGCGGCCTGCGCCTGGCGCTGTTGCCGGGGGTGGAGGTGATGCTCGAACCCACTGAACAAACGCAACTGCCCCCCGGGCTCGATGGAGCGCCCCTGTGATCGGTGAACTGGATATCAGCGGGGTGTTCCTGCCCACGCTGCTGGTGATGATGTTTGCGACCTACCTGTTGTTCCTGGGGGTGCACGCGGTGCTGGTGCGCGTGCATTTCTACCGCCTGGTCTGGCACCGGGCGCTGTTCAACGTTGCCCTGTATGCCGTGCTGCTGGGCGCGGTCGACCACTTTTGCCGAAGCCTGATGCTGCCATGAAAAAACCTTTGCTGACCCTGGGCCGCGTGGTCCTGACCTTGCTGGTAGTGACCTTCGCCGCCGTGCTCGTGTGGCAGATGGTGGTGTACTACATGTTCGCCCCCTGGACCCGCGACGGGCACATCCGTGCCGACGTGATCCAGATCGCTCCGGATGTGTCCGGGCTGATCCAAAAGGTCGAGGTGCGCGACAACCAGACCATCAAGCGCGGCGACGTGCTGTTCACCATCGACCAGGACCGCTTCAGCCTGGCCCTGCGCCAGGCCAAGGCGACCCTGGCCGAGCGCCAGGAAACCCTGGCCCAGGCCTCCCGCGAGGCGCAGCGCAACCGCAAGCTGGGCAACCTGGTGGCGGCCGAGCAGCTGGAAGAGAGCCAGTCGCGTGAGGCCCGCGCCCGCTCGGCGGTCAATCAGGCCCAGGTGCAGGTGGACCTGGCCCAGCTCAACCTCGACCGCTCGGTGGTGCGCAGCCCGGTGGACGGCTACCTCAACGACCGCGCCCCGCGCGCCCACGAGTTCGTCAGCGCCGGCCGCCCGGTGCTGTCGGTGGTCGACAGCGCCTCGTACCACGTCGATGGCTATTTCGAAGAGACCAAGCTCGGTGGCATCCATATCGGCGACGCCGTGGACATCCGCGTGATGGGCGACAACACCCGCCTGCGCGGCCGTGTCGAAAGCCTGTCCGCCGGCATCGAGGACCGTGACCGCAGCAGCGGCGCCAACCTGCTGCCCAACGTCAACCCAGCGTTCAGCTGGGTGCGCCTGGCCCAGCGGATCCCGGTGCGCATCACCTTCGACGAGGTGCCGGCGGACTTTCGCATGATCGCCGGGCGCACCGCCACGGTGTCGATCATCGAGGGCCAGCGCCCATGAAACAGCTGATCCTGGTGGGGCTTAGCCTGTCCCTCGGCGCTTGCATGATGGTCGGCCCCAACTACGAAGAGCCCAAGGACGCCGCCGTGCAGCGCAGCGACCTGAACGGCCCGTTGCGCCAGGATGCCGACAGCGTGGTGTCGGCACCGGTGCCCGAGGACTGGTGGCAGCTGTACCAGGATCAACGCCTCAACGAACTGGTGCGCCAGGCCTTGAGCGCCAACACCGAACTGCGCGTGGCCGCCGCCAACATCGCCAAGGCCCGTGCCCAGGTGGAAGTGGCCGAGTCCCAGGGCGGTTTCAATGGCGGCATCAAGGCCGGTGCCCAGCGCTTGCAGGAGTCCGGCGAGGCCTTCCTGCTGCCGGAGAAAGTGCCGGTGGCCAACATTGGCGAGGCGCTGCTGAGCGTCAGCTACCAGTTCGACCTGTGGGGCACCTTCAAACGCGGCACCGAGGCCGCCAAGGCCAATGCCGACGCGGTGCAGGCCGCTGCCGATACCGCGCGCATCACCCTGGTGGCCGATGTGGTCAAGGCCTACACCCAGGTGTGTTCGGCCAATGAGGAGTACCACATTGCCCGTGAGTCGCTGGACCTGCAGCAGCAGGGCGTGCAGTTGACGCAGCGCTTGCGCGACGCTGGCCGTGGCGACGAGACCCAGGTCACCCGCTCGCAGACCCAGTTCAAGTCGCTGCGGGCAGAACTGCCGCGCTTCAAAGCCGAGCGTGAAACTGGCTTGTACACCTTGGCTGCGCTGCTGGCCAAACCGGTCGAGCAGTTGCCGGCGGGTACTGCCGATTGCGCCGAGCTGCCGCATCTTGCGCAGCTGATCCCGGTGGGTGATGGCGCCGCCTTGCTCAAACGCCGACCCGATGTGCGCCAGGCCGAGCGCCAGTTGGCGGCTGCGACCGCGAATATCGGCGTGGCCACTGGCGCGCTTTATCCGGACATCAGCATTGGTGCGCAGGTGGGGACCATCGGCATTCTCGAGAACTTCGGTGAGCCTTCCACCAACCGTTGGGGCTTTGGGCCGCAGATCAGCTGGAACATCCCCACCAATGGCACCCGTGCGCGTATTCGCATGGCGGAAGCTTCGACTCAGGCGGCATTGGCGCAGTTCGATGGCGTGGTGCTGAACGCCATTCGAGAGACCCAGACGCGGTTGGCGCAGTACAGCGCCTTGCTCGACCGGCGTGATGCGCTGGCCGAGGCTGAGCGTTCGGCGAAGGAGTCGGCGGATCAGACGCATCTGCGTTATCAGGTGGGGCGTGAGTCGTTCCTGGCTGACTTGCAGGCGACGCGGACCTATACCGATGTGCGGGCGCAGCTGGCGGCGGCGAACAGCCAGGTGGCGATGGGGCAGATTGGGGTGTTTCTGGCGTTGGGTGGAGGGTGGAAGGGAGGACCACGTAAACCTTGAAGGTTGCGCCGCTTTCAATGAGAGCAAACTAGGTGCGGAACTATTTCGCTCGCAAGCGAGAGGCTAGCCGCCCAATCAATTGACGAGTGTGAGCTCCTTCATAAAAACTTGGTGGCTTATAGATTTCAGCGTGTATCTCAGGGTGATTATTAAGACCTATTTTTAAGCGCTCGTCGGTTGTGAGAGGGCTTAAATGATGAGCATAACCCCATGCAAAAGCAGCCGCCTCAGTATCACCATTGATATCGAGGTGCACGCCCATCTCAAAAATGCGCCAGCGTTCTGAAGTAAGTGCTTCGATGTCCGTTTCGTGAGTGTCTAACGGGCGAAGCTCGACGGTTCTTTTATAAAGCTGTTTCAGCCGTTTAATCCTCGCTTTGCGTGCTTTGACAGGACTTACTGGCTTCCGATTTAAAAAATAGGATTCGTGCACATCGCGAGCAGAGTGTTGCTGGGGTTGAATGTCGTGGCGCAGGCTGGATTGCGCGGTCTGAGATGGATGAGTAAAGCGTGACTGAGGGGTTGAAGGTCTTGGTCTAGGCAGCGGTACCTTGAAGGTGGGGTTTCTCATGCGACCGCTTGGGTCTGTCTTGTTGATTGGGTCTCCTGAACAATATGCATACGTGTTAATACCGCCGGCATCGAATGGGCTCAGGCTGTCAGCTGAGCAAAATCGCATCAGTTGCGGGCTGAACATACGATAGCCATTGCCTAACGGGTAACAGCCTGTCAGCGGTTCATACCATTGGCAGTTGAACATCATCATTGGCGTAACCGGCATGTCCACTGCGGCGTCACCATAAGCGCTATAACTCAGCGAGTGAGTTTGGCCGTTGGTGGTGCAGGTTTGAAGCACGGAACCAGGTTCATTGGTAGCCATCAATAGTGACTGTGAGCCCAAGGCATTTTTTTGGTGTTCGGCATGGGCGCGGCCGGCAGCGTGAAGCAGTGAACAGGCAGTGTTGCTGCGAATCAGCGTGTACAGATTCTCTTTTTGATAGAAAAGTCGAGTGTCCATGACGTCACTGATCCGTGGAGGCTGGCATTGGCCTGACTGTGGATAACTTGCTGTGGGGTGGCAACTGGCAAAATTGTCAGGTGCTCATCCATGCTGAGGCGCTGCGCAGGTCTTCGAGGGCAAGTCTCTGCGGCAATCTTCAAGCAACTGATGTGTGTAGGCTGCGTGGGAGCGGCGGTGCGCCGATGCGACTTGCCCCGCGATCACTGGCGTAGCCAGTGCCATGTTGCGTGGTTTTCAGGGCAGGCCAATCGCGGGGCAAGCCCGCTCCCCCGAGGGGATAGGGGCCTGGCTGTAGGTTGCATCAGGGCATGCAGGTGCTCGCCACAACCTTTGCAGCGCCTTTGAGATCGAGCGCCGCCCGCGCGGCGCTCGATCTCAAAGGCGCTGCAAGGCTTTCGGCGAGCACCTGGTGGCCTTGATGCGGTCCAGCGCGAGGAATGGCCAGAAACCCGTGCGACATTTCCGAAAATGAAACCAAATCCTACAGCTCCGCATGGCTTGGGACGTATCCTACGCGCCTTGCGGAAGCTTCTATGTTGTCGGTGGAATGCCTCAGGAATAACGTCCTCGGGTCGCTTTCGGGCGATCGGGATTGAGACCCCCGGCAACCTGAGAAGTACACCGTTTATGGCGGTCGTACGCGGGCAGGCTTCGCCTGGTCGGGTTTCTCATGTGGCCCGGGTCTCACATCTGCGTACGACTGCCACCCAACTCAGTGAGACGAGGAGGAAGGCAGTTCCTTAAGGCCCACGTGAGATTCCAACAATGAAAAAACGCGTCCCCGACCCACCTCGCTTCATCCCCTATTTCACCCTCCAAACCGACCTGCCCACCCCCGACGCCCTGGCCCACGCCAGCCAGCTGCTGCGCGGCGTGAGCGAGACCCTGGACGAACACTGCCGGCTGCACGCCGGTGACCTTGGCCTGCACATGCTGAGCAACGCCGCCTACGCCGCCGATATGGCGCGTGCCCTTGTCGAACACACGATGGCTCGTTGCGACTGCGCCCAGGAGCCACGCCCATGAGCGACGACCTGAAAACCTGCACCACCGAGGGCCGCGAAACCTGTCTGGAACTGTTCCGTGTGCAGCCGGGCATTCCGCTGGTGCGGGTACTGGATGAGATCTCGGTGTTGCTCGGCTGTATCCGCCACCTGTCCACCGAGGCGGAAATGGAAGGGGACCTGCTGGCGGGAAGTGCGGCCCGTATCTTGAGCGATATGGCCAAGGCGCTGATCAACGATGTAGAGCTGGGGGTGAACAGGTCTGGCTGATCAGTGTTGGCAAAGGCAGCTGAAGTGCCTCACTCAACCCTTCAGTAATGAAGGTTCAAACCTGTGTGGCATTCAGTCGTGCCTCGAGTGCTGCACAGGCGTACAACCCATACAACCTTTTCAAGCAGATAGGCAGGGCGACCCAGATCGGAGGCCGCTTGCAACAGCGCGTCCCTCTGGTCTGCCGCTGGAAGGCTGAAGAAGTGCTCAGCCAAGTGCCGCCTCCTTGCCGATCAGGGCGGCCATCCAGCAAGGCAGGGAAGGTATGGCGCAGACCAGTTGCTGCCAGTCGCTGTGCGCCAGCTGCTCATGCAGTTGGGCGACGGCCGGGGCGGCCTGTGACTCTCCCAACCAAGCCAGGGCCCGAACAGCATCACCCGCTGCGGTTGCGCCCAAGCTCGTTGCCCAGCGCGGTGCGTGGGTAATGGCAACCTTGGCATTTCCTATCGTCAGGGTCCTTTGGCGACCATTGGTCAAGAACACCTGGCGCACGGGGACCTGCTGGGTGAGCCCGAGTGCATTGGCTGCACCGGCACCGCTGGGTGTGAGTACTTCATTGAGCCGCCTGCCCAGCGAGTCGATCACCTGCTCCGGCTCTGGTGCCCGAGTCCCGAAGCGGCTCTTCACCGGGGCCACGTACAGGCCCCGGGATACCCGCATCAGCAGGCCTGCTTTGGCCAGGCGGGATAGTGCCTGGTCGATAGCGGCGCGGCTGCCCGCATGCAGGAATTGTTTAGGCGAGATCAGTTCACCTTCCGGTGATGCCTGGCTGAATTCGAGGATCTGTTCGGGGAGTTTCTTCATGAGCGCCATTGCCAACCTAACGGCAGAATGTCAGAAGCATAATTTAGTTTCTGACATTTGCGTAATTATTGAGCAGTTTCATCATGTTTCGATGAGCCAGCGCGCAGAAAAAACGCCCGGGGCCGTATGGCGCCGGGCGTTTGGTTCACTCAAACAGAGGGCTCAGTTCAAAATCCGCGCCGGTTCATCCGGCGGCAGCTTGTCCCGCACCCGCGGCGGACGTGGCTGGCCTGGCCCCACACCGCCCAACTGATCAGCCAACTGCTGCGCCACATCTTCCCCCAGCGCTTTCGACACTTCGCGCACCACCTTCGGGCGGTTCAGAGTCACCCGGCGGTCCTGGCTTTTCATCAGCTTGGTGTCCTGCCCCTCACCCATGGCGGTGAACGCCGAGGTGATCTGCAAGGTGCGGGTATCGATCAGGCTGAAGTCGGCGACCACGCTCAATCCCAGCACCTTCGAATAGCTGTCGGTGTGGGCCAGGGCGTTGACGTCCTCCTGGAAGTCGATATCCGACAGGGTGCCGAACAGCACGTAGTCGGCACCTTCGAACGCGCCGTTCTTGATCCGGCGGATCACGTCGTACACGTCTTCCTCGGCCTCGGCGGTGTAGGGCTTGCCCTGGATCAGCTCGAACATGCCGGTCTTGAGGATTTCGCCCTTGATGTCGCCGCCAAACTTGCGCAGCTCGGTCTGCTGGATGTAGCTCTTATTGCTTTCGTACTCGCTGTAGCTCGACGACTGACTGGCGTTGTACATGCTCGACTGCCCGCTGTTCTGGGCGTTGACGCTGTGGATGTACTCCTCCACCTGGGCCTCGTAGGCCAGGTCGGTCACCGCCACCTTGGGGGCCGCCTGCGCGCCGAAGGCGCAGGCCAGGCCAATGACTGCCATCCATGCACGCATCGGTCAGCGCTCCGTGGTCTTGCGGATTTCTTTTTCGTCCATCCACTCGGCCAGGCCGCTTTCCACGTCGACCAGCTGCAGGCTGAACTTGTAGAACACGTCCTTGTAGTCGCTGCTGCGCTTGACGATGGAGCTGATCGAGCCTTCCAGGCGATACCGGGCGGCGATCATGTTGCCGGTCTTGGCCACCGTGCTCTTCTTGTACAGGCCGCTCTGGTTCTGCAGCTGGAGCTGGTCGACCTGGCTCTGCATGTCGGTGTTGTCGCTGGCGAAGCGGGCGGTGCCGGACTTCATCAGCTGGGTCTTGATGGTGGTGGTGATCTCGCGGGTATCGATGTACTCGCTGGTCTTGTTCTTCACGTCGTACACCTGCACCACCGGGCGGCCGCGCAGCACGCCGGACTGGGCCAGGGAACGGGTCATGCTCTCGGCGATCATCTGCAGGTCGGTGGAGCCGAATTCGTTGGTGATCAGCTCGACCGCCTTGCTGTCGCCGTAGCTGATGTTCTTGCCGCCGAGAACCGGCGACGGGGTGCTGCAGCCGCTGACCAGGGCGATGGCGACGGCGGCGAGGGAAAGGCGTGCAAACATGCAGGGTGCTCCTGAAAGGGGTTACCGGGTGTGGGCTTCGAAGCGGAAGTCGGTGGCCTTGGGCGTCGGCGCGATGGCGGGCAGGAACTTGGCCTGCTTGCCATACAGCGGCAGGGCCTTCCAGCTTTCTTCGTCGGCCACCGGGAAGCCGCTGTCGTCCAGCCAGGCGAAGCGGTAGAACAGGGTCTGGTTGCTGCGGCTGGTGTTGTTCAGCGCCACGTTGACGGTGAGGAAGCCATTCTCGCGGGCGACCCGCATCTGATGGACTTCGATATCGTCCAACTGGCCCATGGTCACGACCTTGCTGGCGGCGGTTTCGGTGTTGGAGCAACCGGCCAGCAAGGCGGCGGTGAGCAGGGCGAGGCAGGTTCTGCGCATGTTCGATCCTTGAAGTTACTTGAGGCTGACCACGGTGGGGGCCGGGTTGGTGGGCGCGACCTGGACGGCCGGGCCGCTGGCGAACACCTGGTTGCCGACCACACGCAGGCTGACCACCTGATAGGGGCGATCGATCTTCACGTTGATCGAGGCCCCGCCCAGTGCCGCCGGCAGCCTCAGCTGGTGCTCGCCGGGCTTCAGGCGCAAGCGGGCCACTTGAGTCTGGTCGGGCAGGGTGCGCCAGGTACGGGTATCGGCATTCTCCAGCACCATCGACGCGATGCCGAAGATCAGGCCGGCCAGCGGATCCTTCTCGTTCAGCTTCTTCTGCGCCAGGGTGCGGGAGACAGCGCGCGCGCTGGTGCGCAGGATGATGCCGGGCATGTCATCGCGCAAGGCCCGGCGCGACATGGCGCTGGTGCTGTTGAGCAAAGTCAGGGCCAGGGGCCTGCCGTCGAGCTGCAAGGCATCCAGCTGTGCGGTGGAGTGGTCTTCGCGAATGATCGGGAACGACAGCGGTGTAATCACCAGGTTGTCATCGATCACCAGGGGCAGGGGGATGCTCATGGAATCGCGGGCTGGCGCCAGGCCGCTCTGCACCACGAACAGCACGTCGCTCTCTGCGGCGGTGGCGCTGTTGCCGTCCAGCTGCAGCAGGGCCTGCTCCAGCAGCGGTGTTTTCGGACGCAGCTCGGCGGCCATGCGGTAACCCGGTGCGGCCAGGCCTTTTTCGCCCAGGGCCTCGTAGACGAAGCCGGCCAGATAGTGGCTGAAGGCGCTCTGGTAGCTGTTCTTGAGGTTGACCACCTCGGGGGCGTCGAGGGTGGCGACCGGATAGCCCTTGAGGTCGGCGACTTCGGTCTTGATGCCGTCCTCCTGTGCTTGCTCTTCGCGCTTGAGGTACGCCTTGTCGCGCAGCTCGGCGATGATCGCTTCGCGCTCGTGGCTCTTGCGGATCGCCACGCGGGCACCGTCGAAGTCGTTCTGGGCCAGCAGGTTCAGGGCCATCTGCGTGGTCAGCATGACTTTTTCGTAGTCGTAGCCTTCGTAGCGGCGGATCTTGTCGTTGACCACGTAGCTGCCGAACTGGCTGAGGTACTTGTCGGTGTCCAGGCGCACCGCCTCTTCCCATTGCACTACCACGCTGTCGGCCGAGCGCCAGGCTGCCAGGCTGCCGGCCAGGTCGCCCTTCGAGCGCAGCAGTTCGCCCTTCTCGAAGTAGTAGAGCAGGTCCTTCTGTTCGCGCGTGTTGTGGCTTTCAAGCAGGGCCAGCGCGGCGTCGACATTGCCCGCGGCCAGTTGCTGGTTGGTTGCCTGCATTTCGCTGTCGTAGCTGCGAAACACCGAGCAGCCGCTGAGTTGCAGGAGGGTGAAGAGGGTTGCCAGGATCAGGACGCGGGTTGCCATCGGAGGTTTTCATTCCCTGGAGCATGTTGCTGCCGCTGTAGCGGGGCGGCGGGGCCCTCTGGCCGGGCCAGATCCTTTGGGTAAAGGCACATTGATCGCCAATGGCTATTACGAATGGGCGGCATTATACGCAAAGTGACGGCGTTTTAATGGCCATGTGCCTTTACTGCCCTTGTGACAGGCCCGCCGTCGTAAAGATCCTGACGAGGACGGCGAGGAGGCCGGGAGATTTTGTAGCAAGATTTTTCATGAAATCTGCCCCTGAAGCTTGAGGGACGCAGAGTGGAAGTGAACAATGTTCACTTTCGTATTTACATCGAGACTGGCCATGAATTCCCGTTCCCGCCTGCTTGCCGTGCTGCTCGCCCCGGTGCTGCTGCTGTGCAGCGCCCTGGCGCAGGCAGAGGCCCCCGCCGATGCGACCAAGGCCCTGCATCTGCTGGACTACATTGGCGCCGATTACCCACCGACGGTGCGTGACGGCAAGGTGGTGGACAGCAGCGAATACCGCGAGCAGCAGGAGTTCAGCGGGGTACTGGCCGAGCTGGTCAAAGGCCTGCCGGACAACCCCGAGCGCGCCGCGCTGGAACAGGGTGTGCAGGGCCTGCGCCAGGCCATCGACCAGCGCCAGGAGGGTGCTGGTGTCGCTCGCCAGGCCCGTCAGCTGGGTGCCCGCCTGGCGGTGGCCTACGAGGTCAGCCAGGCGCCGATCATCACCCCCGACCCGGCCCGCGGCGCGGCGCTGTACGCGCAGAACTGCTCGATCTGCCACGGTGACACCGGGCTGGGTGACGGCCCGGCCGGCCTGGGCCTGGAGCCGCCGCCGGCCAACCTGCGCAACGTTGCGCGGCTGGATCAGCTGAGCCTGTACGACCTGTACAACACTCTTGGTCTGGGGATCGAAGGCACCGAGATGCCGTCGTTCGCCGACCAGCTCGACGAGCGTCAGCGCTGGGACGTGGCGGCCTATGTCGCCAGCTTCAGCGCAGACCCCGAGGTGGCCATGGGCGACAAGACCTGGAACATTGCCGACCTGGCCCGGCAGACGCCCGCCGAAGTGGCCGCCAGCGAGGGCCCCGATGCCGTGGCCGCCTTCCGTGCCCAGCGTGCCAAGCCGCCGCAGGTCAAACGCGGCCCAGCGCAGTTGCTCGACTACACCGCCAGCACCCTGGACAAGAGCCTGGCGGCCTACCGCGCCGGCGACCACGACCAGGCCTACGACCTGTCGGTGGCGGCCTACCTGGAAGGCTTCGAACTGGTCGAAAGCTCCCTCGACAACATCGACGCCCAGGTACGCAAGGACACCGAGAAGTCGCTGATGGCCTACCGTCAGTCGCTGCAGGACGGCCTGCCCCTGGCTCAGGCCGAACAGCGCCTGGCCGAAGCCAAGGCCAAGCTCGCGCAGGCCTCAAAACTGCTGGGCAGCGATGGCCTGAGCTGGTCGCTGAGCTACATCTCCGGCCTGCTGATCCTGCTGCGCGAGGGCCTGGAAGCGATCCTGGTGCTGGCGGCGATCCTGGCCTTCCTGCGCAATACCGGCCAGCAGTCGGCGGTGCGCAGCGTCAACATCGGTTGGGGCCTGGCGCTGGTTGCCGGCTTCGCCACCTGGGCCCTGGCGGCCTACGTGATCAACGTGGGCGGCGCCCAGCGCGAACTGCTCGAAGGCTGTACGGCACTGTTCGCCTCGGTGATGGTGCTGTGGTTGGGGGTGTGGATGCACGACCGCCGCCACGCCGCCGCCTGGCAGAACTACATCAAGAGCAGCCTGGTGAGTGGTGGCGGGCGCTTCGGTTTTGCCCTGCTGGCGTTCTTCTCGGTATACCGCGAGCTGTTCGAAGTGATCCTGTTCTACGAAACCCTGTGGCTGCAGGCCGGCCCTGCCGGGCACCAGGCGGTGCTGGCGGGCGGTGCCACGGCGCTGGTGCTGCTGGTGGGCCTGGCCTGGGTGATCCTGCGCGGCTCGGCGAAATTGCCGCTGGCGCTGTTCTTCAGCATCAACGCGGCCTTGCTGTGTGCGCTGTCGGTGGTGTTCGCCGGGCATGGCGTCAAGGCGCTGCAGGAAGCCGGTGTGCTGGGTACACGCCCGGTGGCGTTCTTCGAGTTCGACTGGCTGGGGATTCATGCCGACGCCTACTCGCTGGGTGCGCAGGCGCTGGCGTTGCTGGCGATCGTGTTCCTGTATGGGCGTAGCCGGTTGGCCGAGAAGCGCAGGGCGACAGCCAACTGAAATAGGTGTTGGCTTCTTCGCGGGTAAACCCGCTCCCACAGGTACAGCGTCGTCCTTGCGTCTGCGCCATCCCTGTGGGAGCGGGTTTACCCGCGAAGAGGCCGAACCTGCGACAATCCCAGTCCGAGACCCACAGGAACAACCCCCATGCGTATATGGATCGATGCCGACGCCTGCCCCAAGGCGGCCAAGGACCTGATCGTCAAGTTCGCCCTCAAGCGCAAGCTGGAGGTGGTGATGGTGGCCGGCCAGCCGCAGATAAAGCCGGCCTTCGCCTGCGTGCGGCTGATCGTGGTACCCAGCGGCATGGACGCGGCCGACGATTATCTGGTGGACAATGCCGTGCCGGGCGAGCTGGTGATCTGCAGCGACGTGCCGCTGGCCGACCGCCTGATCAAGAAGGGCGTGGCGGCGCTTGACCCGCGCGGGCGCGAGTTCGACGAGCGCAACATGGGCGAGCGGCTGGCGGTGCGCAACCTGTTCACCGAGCTGCGCGAGCAGGGCCAGGTGGGCGGTGGCCAGGCACCTTATGGCGAGCGCGAAAAGCAGGCGTTTGCCAACGCGCTGGATCGAATCCTCGGCCGTTTGGCCAAGCGCTGATCACATGGCGCTGTCGCAGGCAATCAGTTGCCTGACCAGACCCTGCGCCAGTTGTGACAAGCCATACCCCACCCGGCTGACCACCCCATAGCGGGTGTAGCACGCCTCTTCCTGCTCGGGCGCCAGGTCCGACAGTTTCAGCGCTACCAGCCCCCCCTCGCGCTGGTACGGCTGCAGGTTGGCGCTGCAGGCGATACCGATGGTGTTCGAGTGCTGCACCACGTTGAGCAGCGCGTAGCCATGCTCGCATTCCACGCTGGGTAAAAAATCCTGCCGACCGCTGAGGTCGCTGAGGATCTTGCGGATGTTCGGCGGGCGGAAAGTCGTCGCCAGCGGGTAGTCGAACAAGTCCCGCGCACGCACCTCGGCCTGTGCGGTCAGCGGGTGCCCGGCGCGGCAGCAGAAATGCCAGCGTTGCGGCGTCAGCTTGTGCACCTGGTAATCCGGGTCGGCTTCGAACTGGCGGGTGTCGGCGACGAAGAACTCGATTTCCTCGGCCATCAAGCGGCGGTTCAACGCCTGCCAGTTATCTACCTGGAAGCAGGTGCGTGCCGCCGGGTATTCGGCGACGAAGCGCGCCACCGCCCGGGGCACCAGCCCGCCCGCCGGCGCAGGCCCCGAGCCGAAGCGCACCACGCCCGTGGTGGCGCCATTGAACTGATTGATCTCGTTGACCAGGTTGTGCGCGCCGTGCACCAGCCGCCGTGAGTGCTCCAGCACCAGCAGGCCCTGGCGGGTCGGCGCCAGCTCCTTGCTGGCGCGGTCCACCAGGCGGCAGCCGACGTTGTGCTCGAGCGTCTGGATACTGCGGCTGAACGCCGATTGCGAGAGGTTCACCGCGGCCGCCGCGGCGACGAAGCTGCGGTGCTCGACAAGGGCGATGTAGTGGCGGAGCTGGCGCAGGTCGATATGCATTTTCTACATGGAAACTTTCGGTGGAATGCAATTGCTGGGAAGGGTTGTGAACCTTATAAAGGGAGTCACTTATTCCACAAAATATGAATTACAAATATTTATATCACCTAAAAGAATAAAGCCCCTCTGACCGCGATTCGGTTCCGCCAACGGAAATGCTCGCCAGGGCCCATGCCTCCAGGAGCATTTGCATGTCCCGACTTTCCCCAAGGCCTCTACGCGCGTCGCTGTTCGCCCTGCAACCCCTGGCCGCCGGCCTGCTGCTGGCCGCTGCCGGCAGCAGCTTTGCCGAAGAGCCGGTCACGGCCACCCCCATCGCCAAGCCGGACGCCAAGCTTGGCACCGTGACCGTCAATGCCCGCCGCCGCGAAGAGAGCGCGCAGAACGTGCCCACGCCGATCAGCGTGCTGAGCAGTGAAACCCTGGAAACCCAACGTATTTACCGGGTGCAGGACATCCAGCAACTGGTGCCGAGTACCAACGTGTCCTATGTGCATGCGCGCCAGTCGAGCATCTCCATCCGCGGGCTGGGCAACAACCCAGCCAGCGATGGCCTGGAAGGCAGCGTCGGCGTGTACCTGGACAACGTCTACCTTGGGCGCCCGGGCATGGCGGTGTTCGACCTGCTCGATGTAGAGCAGCTTGAGGTGCTGCGTGGCCCGCAGGGCACGCTGTTCGGCAAGAACACCACCGCCGGGGTGCTGAACATCACCACCCGCAAGCCGACCTTCCACCAGGAGGGCAGCGTGCAGTCGTCGCTGGGCGAGGACGGCTACTGGCAGACCCAGGGCAGTTTCTCCGGGCCGCTGACCGACACCCTCGCCGGGCGTATCAGCGCCTACCACACCGAGGACGACGGCTATGTGAAGAACATCTACAACGGCCACGACCTCAACGGCGGCAAGCGCCAGGGCTTTCGTACCCAGTTGCTGTTCAAGCCCAGCGAAACCTTCAACCTGCGCTGGATCGGCGAGTACAACGAAGAGGACTCCGACAACGGCGTGCTCAGCCTGTACAGCACCGGGCCGACCATCAACGGGGTCAACCGCTACGAAAGCCTGGCCCGCCAGGCCGGCGCCACGCTGGTATCGGGCAAGGACCGCAAGGTCAATTTCGACTCGGACCAAATGGTCAAGGTGTTCCAGGGCGGCACATCGGTGGAGGCCAACTGGACCTTGCCCAACGACTTCACCCTGACTTCCATCAGCGCCTACCGCTGGTGGGATTTCACCCCGCGCAACGATGACGGCCTGAACGTGCCGGTGTTCTACAACGCTGGGGTGTCGGTGCGCGACAAGCAGTACTCGCAGGAAATCCGCCTGGCCTCGCCAACGGGCGGCTTCTTCGACTACGTGCTCGGCGCCTATTACTTCAAGCAGGACCTGGACAACAAGTCGTTCACCTACAACGGCCCGCAGGCGGATATCTGGAACCTGACGCCGGCCGGCGCCCTGGCCAACGTCACCACCATCGGCAACGGCCATATCGACACCGACAGCTATGCCCTGTTTGCCCAGGGCACCTGGCACCTCACCGAGCGCCTGGACTTCACCGCCGGGGTGCGCGGCACCTATGAAGAGAAGAGCGCCTGGGTGACCCGCGATGCACCCTTCGGTGGCGCGGCGGTTACCGGTGCGGCGGCTGCGGCCCGTCAGGGCAGGGTGGGCGCCTATGACTCGGGTGACCTCAACCAGTACAGCTTCGCCCCCTCCGGGTTGCTCAGCCTGAGCTATCGCTTCAACGATCAAGTACTCGGCTATGCCAGCCTGTCCCACGGCGAGAAGTCCGGCGGGGTGAACCTCACCGTTGGCGCGGCGCCACGGCTGGGCACCGATTCGCTGCTGGTGGGCACCGAGCGCGCCAACAACGCCGAACTGGGGGTCAAGAGCACCCTGCTGGACGGCCGCCTGCAGCTCAACAGCAACCTGTTCTGGACCGAGGTGCACGGCTACCAGGCCAACGTCTACGACCAGATCAACCGCGTGCAATACCTGGCCAACGCAGGCAGCGTCCGCTCGCGGGGCCTGGAGTTCGAAGCCACGGCCCTGCCGGTGCGCGGGCTTACGCTCAACTTCAACGGTTCGTGGAACGACGTGCGCTACACCGAGTACGACGATGCCCCGTGCCCGCCGGAGGTGAGCCTGGCCAGCGCCACGGCCACTTGCGATCTGTCCGGCCACCAGGTGGTCGGCGCCTCCAAGTACATCGCCAACCTCAACGGCCAGTACAAGTGGCAGCTCGGCGAGCGGATCGAACCCTACGTCACCGCCAGCTACGCCTTCCGCTCGAAAGCGGTGGGCACCATCGACGACTCCGACTACGGGCAGATCCCCAGCTACGGCATCGTCAACCTCTCCACCGGCGTGCGCCTGGACCAGGGCGACGGCGTGCTCGACCTGTCGCTGTGGGTGAAGAACGCCGGCGACAAGACCTACTTCACCAGCCTGTGGAACTCCGCCAATGGCGGCTATGCCGGCGTGCTGGGCACGCCGCGCACCGTGGGCGCCACCGCCCGTTACGACTTTTGAGCACAAGGAGCTTTGCCATGAATGCCAAGACCCAACCGCACGACCTGCCTGAAGGCGCCTGTGTCACCGCACGGGTGCCCGCCCGTGATGAAACCCTGCTTGGCGACGTGGTGGTCAACCCGTATCGCCTGGCGCCGCTGACCGCCATCGTGCGCGATGGTGGCCGCAGTCTGAGTGCCGCCCATGTGCGAGTGCTGGGGCGAGGCGAGCGCGGTGTGGCTATCAGCTATGACGTCTCCGACCGCTCGCTATGGACCTACGGCGGCATCCCGGTATTTGGCCTGTACCCCGACCACGTCAACCAGGTGGAAGTGAGCTACAAGCTCGACGGTGAGCGCATCCGCGAACGTTATGAAATCTACGCCCCGGCCGTACGCCTGCCGGTGGTGGCCAAGCAGACGGCGCCCCTGCCCGAGGTCGAGCCGGTCACGGTGGCCCCAGGCTTCGAGCAGCGTCTGTACCTGTTCAACCATCTGCTGGCGGACATCCCCGGCGGGCGCGCGTTCAAGTGGAACGGCCTGGGCGGTGCCGCCGAGTGGGATTCGGTGGGCAACAACTGGATCGCCGACAGCAACGGCGATGTGCGCTGGTACCTGGACATCGAGCAGATCCACGACTCCAACCACCGCGATGGCCTGGGCGGCACCATGGGCTTCCACCAGACCCGCGACGGCAAACTGATCTGGGGCCAGGGCCAGACCTACTCCAAGTACGACCTGCTCGGCCGGCGCATCTGGCAGCGCAATCTGCCGGACAAGTTCGCCGACTTTTCCCACGAGATCCGCGAGACACCCAACGGCAGCTACTTGCTGCGGGTAGGCACCAGCGACTACCGGCGCCCGGACGGCAAGCGCGTGCGCTCGATCCGCGACCACATCATCGAGGTCAACGAGGCCGGTGACGTGCTGGACTTCTGGGACCTGAACCAGATCCTCGACCCGTACCGCGGCGAGCTCCTGGAAACCCTGGGCAAGGCGGCGATTCAGCTGCCCGATGGGGTACAGAAACAGGACGACCGCCTGGCCAACGAACTGGCCGAGGGCGACCTGCCGTTCGGCGACACGCCGGGGGTGGGTACCGGGCGCAACTGGGCGCACGTCAATGCCATCGACTACGACGCCGATGACGACAGCATCATCGTTTCAGCACGCCACCAGGGTGTGGTGAAGATCGGCCGCGACAAGCAGGTGAAGTGGATTCTCGCCTCGCCCTAGGGTTGGCCGACGCATCTGCAGGACAAAGTGCTCAAGCCGGTGGGCGAGGGCTTCGAATGGTCGTGGACCCAGCACACCGCCTGGCTGACCGGCTACGGCACGCTGACCGTGTTCGACAATGGCTGGGGCCGGGACTTTGCCTTGACCAAACTCAGCGGCAACTACAGCCGGGCGGTGGAGTACAAGGTCGACGAGGCCAAGGGTACCGTCGAGCAGGTGTGGCAGTACGGCAAGGAGCGAGGGGATGAGTGGTACAGCCCGATCACTTCGGTGGTGGCCTACCGGGCGGATACCGACACCCAGTTCATCTATTCCGCGTCGGTGAATTACCTGACGCCCGAGAAGCTCACCACCACGGTGCTCAATGAGGTGCGCCGAGGCAGCCAGGAGGTGGTGGTGGAGTTGAAAGTGCACAGCCGCCAGCCGGGGAGCGTGGGCTATCGGGCGTTGGTGATCGATCTCGACAAGGCGTTCTGAGGCATCCTGCCGGGAGGGCCGTCGGTCCTCCCTACTTTTGGCATTCGCCAACTCGTCTAACCTGTCAGGGCCATTCGCGGGTGAACCCGCTCCCACAGGTATTGCGCTGATTTCAAGGTCGGTGCGGTACCTGTGGGAGCGGGTTTACCCGCGAATGGGCGATGCGGTTTTCAGACGGGGTGTTCAACCATTCGTTCTTTTTTTCGAACAGCCTATTGTCCAACACCCCAGCCCCCGCTTAGCATTCCGTTTGAGATTTCAAACGCTCAGCGCCTAGGCATCGAACACCCGGGTACACGAATTCCTGACGGCCGCCCCCGCATGGGGGCGCCTTTTCAACAATCAATAATTCGCGCCGCGCCGTGCCGCAGCGCAGTTAAGGGAAGCCGACATGCAGCTCAAAGACGCTCAGTTGTTCCGCCAGCAAGCCTTCATCAACGGTGAATGGCTGGATGCGGACAGCGGTCAGACCATCAAGGTGACCAACCCGGCCACCGGCGAAGTGATCGGTACCGTACCGAAGATGGGCGCCGCTGAAACCCGCCGCGCCATCGAGGCCGCCGACAAGGCGCTGCCGGCCTGGCGCGCACTGACCGCCAAAGAGCGTGCCGGCAAGCTGCGTCGCTGGTTCGAGCTGATGATCGAGCACCAGGACGACCTGGCCCGCCTGATGACCACCGAGCAGGGCAAGCCGCTGGCCGAAGCCAAGGGCGAAATCGCCTATGCCGCTTCGTTCATCGAGTGGTTCGCCGAAGAAGCCAAGCGTGTCTACGGCGATGTCATCCCAGGCCACCAGCCAGACAAGCGCCTGATCGTCATCAAGCAGCCGATCGGCGTCACCGCCGCCATCACCCCGTGGAACTTCCCGGCCGCGATGATCACCCGTAAAGCCGGCCCGGCCCTGGCCGCCGGTTGCACCATGGTGCTCAAGCCTGCTTCGCAGACCCCGTACTCCGCCCTGGCCCTGGTCGAACTGGCCACCCGTGCCGGCATCCCGGCTGGCGTGCTCAGCGTGATCACCGGCAGCGCCGGCGAAGTCGGCTCCGAACTGACCGGCAACTCCCTGGTACGCAAGCTGTCCTTCACCGGCTCGACCGAAATCGGTCGCCAGCTGATGGAAGAATGCGCCAAGGACATCAAGAAGGTTTCCCTGGAGCTGGGCGGCAACGCGCCGTTCATCGTGTTCGACGATGCCGACCTGGACAAGGCGGTCGAGGGCGCGATCATCTCCAAGTACCGCAACAACGGCCAGACCTGCGTCTGCGCCAACCGTATCTACGTGCAGGACGGCGTCTACGAGGCGTTCGCCGAGAAGCTCAAGGCCGCCGTGGCCAAGCTGAAGATCGGTAACGGTCTGGAAGAAGGCACCACCACCGGCCCGCTGATCGACGGCAAGGCTGTTGCCAAGGTCCAGGAACACATCGAAGACGCCGTCTCCAAAGGCGCCAAGGTGCTGTCCGGCGGCAAGCTGATCGAAGGCAACTTCTTCGAACCGACCATCCTGGTCGACGTGCCGAAGACCGCTGCTGTCGCTAAAGAAGAGACCTTCGGCCCGTTGGCGCCGCTGTTCCGCTTCAAGGACGAGGCCGAAGTCATCGCCATGTCCAACGACACCGAGTTCGGCCTGGCCTCGTACTTCTACGCCCGCGACATGAGCCGTGTGTTCCGTGTTGCCGAGGCCCTGGAATACGGCATGGTCGGTATCAACACCGGCCTGATCTCCAACGAAGTCGCGCCGTTCGGCGGTATCAAGGCCTCGGGCCTGGGCCGCGAAGGTTCCAAGTACGGCATCGAGGACTACCTCGAAATCAAATACCTGTGCATCAGCGTCTGATCGCTGACTGACAGAGCAGTATTTACCTCTGCCAGCGGGGCGCGAGAGCGACGCCTCGCTGGTCTTTTTGACACCGCAGTACCTGGTGGCCAGGGCGTTCACGACAGTCGATCAACGAATACTGAACGTGAACACACCCAGCCACCCCCGAATCAAAGCGCCGTCAGAGTCGGCGCGAATGAGGGCATTATGAGCAAGACCAACGAATCCTTGATGCAACGCCGTGTCGCCGCCGTCCCACGTGGCGTTGGCCAGATTCACCCGATCTTCGTCGATACCGCGAAGAACTCGACGGTGATCGACGTTGAAGGCCGCGAACTGATCGACTTCGCCGGCGGCATCGCAGTACTGAACACCGGCCACCTGCACCCGAAAGTGGTCGCGGCCGTGCAAGAGCAGCTGACCAAGGTCAGCCACACCTGCTTCCAGGTGCTGGCCTACGAGCCCTACGTCGAGCTGTGCGAGAAGATCAACAAGCTGGTCCCAGGTGACTTCGACAAGAAGACCCTGCTGGTCACCACCGGCTCCGAAGCCGTCGAGAACGCCGTCAAGATCGCCCGTGCCGCCACCGGCCGCGCTGGCGTGATCGCCTTCACCGGCGGTTACCACGGCCGTACCATGATGACCCTGGGCCTGACCGGCAAGGTCGTGCCGTACTCCGCTGGCATGGGCCTGATGCCGGGCGGCGTGTTCCGCGCCCTGTTCCCGAGCGAGCTGCACGGTGTCAGCGTTGACGACGCCATCGCTTCGGTCGAGCGCATCTTCAAGAACGACGCCGAGCCGCGCGACATCGCCGCGATCATCCTCGAGCCGGTACAAGGCGAAGGCGGCTTCCTGCCAGCGCCGAAAGAGCTGATGAAGCGCCTGCGCGCCCTGTGCGACCAGCACGGCATCCTGCTGATCGCCGACGAAGTGCAGACCGGCGCTGGCCGTACCGGCACCTTCTTCGCCATGGAGCAGATGGGCGTTGCGCCTGACCTGACCACCTTCGCCAAGTCCATCGCTGGCGGCTTCCCGCTGGCCGGTGTGTGCGGCAAGGCCGAGTACATGGACGCCATCGCCCCGGGCGGCCTGGGTGGCACCTACGCCGGTTCGCCGATCGCTTGCGCCGCGGCCCTGGCCGTGATCGAAGTGTTCGAGGAAGAGAAACTGCTGGACCGCAGCAAGGCTGTCGGCGAGCGCCTGACCGCTGGCCTGCGCGAAATCCAGAAGAAGCACCCGATCATCGGCGACGTACGCGGTCTGGGTTCGATGATCGCTGTGGAAGTGTTCGAGAAGGGTACCCACACCCCGAACGCTGCCGCCGTTGGCCAGGTTGTCGCCAAGGCGCGTGACAAGGGCCTGATCCTGCTGTCCTGCGGTACCTACGGCAACGTCCTGCGCATCCTGGTGCCGCTGACTGCCGAAGATGCACTGCTGGACAAAGGCCTGGCGATCATCGAAGAGTGCTTCGCCGAACTCGCCTGAATGTGACACGCTTCAGAAAAAACCCGCCTAGGCGGGTTTTTTATGCCGTTTGTCGGCTTCAGACGCTAAGGTTGTACGAGGATTCCGTGGAAGCTGCGAAGGATCGCGCGCCATTACAGGAGACTCGCTCATGAGCGCCGCCGACCCCATCCCGCCTTGTGTCTTGATTGCCGAGGGCGATCCTTGGGTGCGTGACATGCTCAGCGAAATGCTGCTCAGCGTGCGTTGCGATGCACGCTTGCACGTTTGTGCCGATGGCGCCCAGGCGCTGAGCGCGCTGGTATCCAAGCCCGACCTGATCATCGCCGCCCGCGAACTCGCCGGGCTCGATGGCCTCGACCTGCTGCGCAAGGTGCGCAAGCAGGGTGAACAGTCGGGTATGCCGTTCATCCTCATGAGCAACCGCACCGATACCGCCAGCGTGCGCGAGGCGCTGCCACTGCACCCCACCGCCTACCTGAGCAAACCGCTCGACCTGGACAACCTGCGTAAACGCCTGGAAGACTTGCTGGTGCATGTCGGCGAGCAGATTGCTTGCCCGGTCCCGGTGCTGCCGCCGGGGCTCAAGCTCTCGGCCTTCCTAGAGCAGCGACGCGCTACCGCCGACGGCGGCCCGCTGTTCGCCGATGTGCAGGTGGCGATCAAGCGCGCCCTCAACCCCGAGGGCCTGAACCTCAAGGTGCTCGAGGAAGAGGTGCGCAACGACCCGCAGATCACCGGGGTGCTGATCGCCGCCGCCAACAGTGCCGCGATGCACCGCGATGCGCCGGTGCAGACGTTGATGCAAGCGCTGAACAAGCTCGGCAGCACCCAGAGCATGAACCTCATTCTGGGCCTGACCCTCAAGCGCAGTGCGCGCTTGAGCGACCCCTTGCTGGCGCGGCACGCTGCCCGTTACTGGGACTTTTCCCTGCACACCGCCGAGTACGGCCGCACCCTGGCACGCATGCTCGAGGTGGACGAAGGCCGTTGTTACTGCGCGGGGCTGCTGCATTGCCTGGGTGACCTGGCGGTGCTGCGCACCTTGCAGGAATGGCGCCTGGCGGGCGGCGAACTGGATGAAGACCAGGTTCAGTTGTCGCTCAACGAATTCGGCGCGCCGTTCGGCTCGGCGCTACGCACCCGCTGGCGCTTGCCGCTGAACCTGCGCGAGCTGATCGCTGCGGTGTATCAGTTGGGCGGCGGTGTCTACTCGCGGGAGATCCTGGCCATGAGCCTGGCCGGCCAGCTGGCGCGGCTCAGGCCCAGCGAAGGGCTGGAAAAGGTCGCCAGCGGCAAGACGGCACGCTTGCTCAAGGTCGGGCTGCCGGAGTTGACGCGGTTGCGCAAGGTGGACCCTGAAGCGCTGGCCCGCGAGGAGGCTGAGCGCCAGGCGGCACAGGATGCTGAAAGCGAGCCGGAGGTCGATGTGCTCGTGGCTCCCCCGGCAGATGCCGAGCCCGTGGACGGAGAAGATCGCCAGGCCTGAGCCGCGCGGCGGTGGTGCATCAGGCTTGGGATCGGTCCTACAGGCATTGCGGACGTCCGTTCGTATCCTCGGAAGTACTTCAGGCGTAGTTTTCCAGCCACTCCACCAACGGAATGGCAGGGAGGTTGCGCCTGAGGATGAGTACGTACAGATACCGTGGCCTGCGCTATCAGGTCTATCGCTCCTTGGCGCGAAGGCTGGGGCATGAAGCATTCCGCGACAGTCCCCACCCGCCCAGGCCAGGGCTTGATGTCGACAAGGTACGTTTCGAACCCATAGGCCCCAAGGCTGTTGAAGCGATGCAGCGGTGGGATGAACAGACCCACCTCTTCCCATGGGAAGAAGTCCCATTGTGGACGGAGCGGGACTTCAAAGGGTTCGACTTGTCGTTATGGGCAGAAAATGAACTGTGCGGTCTTTGCTATGCCAGTCCCCGGCAGAGCAGGCGTTGTATCAAGATCATTCTGCTGGAGGGTAACTCAGGCCCGGCCAACCTATTGCGAGGCTTGGTGGCGCCGTTGTCGCTCTTGGCGATTGCTGAGTACGCAAGGATGCTCAAGTACTCGCACATCGAGGTTCAACAACCAGAGCCGGGTGCTGAGCCCCTGTACCAATCACTGGGTTTCAGCCGCGATTCAGCCGGGCGTTTGGTGATCCCCGTTGGGTCGACTACCCGACAAAGTCCTTTACAGATATCAGAGGTGCTTATGAGCTATGCGAAAGACGCCAGGAAGGCTGCGTTGATCAAGCGGTACACCGCCGAAGCCATTGCCCTGGCCGGTGAAGTCACCGATCAGCAGCGGCACTTTATCGAAGTCGGTCTCAAGGAAGGTCTGCAGAAGGAGCCGGGTGGCATACTGGCAGGGCCACGCAGCGGCCCGATCAGCTACAAGTAACCCGCACAACCCTTGAAGCGTTTGCAGTGCGCACCGGGCGCCACAGGTGGCCCGGTCAGCCTGTCACGATTTGATTCTTTCCCTGCCTCTTGGCCTGGTACATCGCCGCATCAGCTCTGGCGAACAGGCTATCGAGCGTTTCGTCCTCATCGGTCAGCCCGGTCAGCCCCTGGCTAACGGTTACGCCGTAAGTCTGCTGCCCGTGGCTGAAGCTCAACTGCTGGATTTCCCGCTGCAGGCGCTCGGCGATCTGCTCGGCCATCTGCGCAGTGCAGCCGGGGAACACGGCGGCGAACTCCTCACCACCGATCCGCCCGAACTGGTCGCCACGCCTTAGCACGGCCTTGCCGCTGTCGGCGATGTGCTGCAGCACCTGGTCGCCTTCCTGGTGCCCGTAACTGTCGTTGATCAGCTTGAAGTCATCGATGTCCAACAGCAGGAATGCCAACGGCGTGCCGTCTGCCCGGGCATTGTCGAACGCCTGTTGGGCGCATTCGAAGAAGTGCCGGCGATTGCTGCTTTGCGTAAGCACATCGGTGGTAGCCAGGCGATGCAACTCGCCTTCGAGCTGCTTCTTTTCGGTGATGTCCTCGGCGATGCCGACGATGATCACCCGCTGATCACCCTCGCGCTGCTGGTTGATGTAGCACTTGTCGCTGACCCAGCGCACTTCGCCGGCGCCATTGAGGATGCGGTACTCGCGGTCTTCGACGGTACCTTTTACCAGCACCTGGGCCAGGCTGCGCTCGGCGTATTCGAGGTCGTCCGGGTAGATGGCGTCGCGCCACTCGTTGTAGTCGGCCAGCACCAGGCTGGCCGGGCGACCGAACAGGCGCTCGTAGGCCGGGCTGACATAGAGCACCTGACGGGTTTCCCAGTCGAAGGCCCAGAGCACGGCGTTGACGCTGTCGAGCAGCGATGAATAAAGCTGTTCGCGTTCGCTCAGGCGGGCCACTTCGCCTTGGGCATGCAGCAGGGCGAGCAGCGTCTGGGCCGCTTCGGGGCGGGGCGGGTCGGTAAACGTGGGCGGGAGGTCTTTGGCCATGTGCACGGAACGGTTCTCGACGTGGGGCGTGCGGCCACGAACCGGCCCGCCACGCGGACGATGTGCCGCGTTGGAGTGGTATCGAAGAGGGAAGTTCCGGGCGGCACGCCCCATTGCGGGGCATGCCGATCAACGGCCATCAGGCGCCAGTGGGGCGCAGCGAGTAGGTCTTGAGCTGGGCGGCGAAATCACGCAGTGACTGAATACCGCTGGCCTCGGCCTCGTGCACCCAGTCCTTCATGGCGGCGAGCATGTCGTGGCCGTTGGCGCTGGTGCGCGCCCAGATTTGCTGCAGCGCCAGGCGCTTCTCGTAGATGGTCTTGAGTGACTGGCTGTGTTCCAGCATCGATTCGATGCGCACGTGATGACGGTCCTGCAGCAAGCTGGTCTCACGCGACAGCAGGCGTTTGGCGCGGCGGAAGCGGTGGCGCACCGAGGCGTCGACCTTGTCCAGCTCCTGCTTTACCAAGGGGCCGATCACCAGCTTGCGGTACTGGGCCATGATCTGGAAACGGTTGTTGAGGATGGCCATGGCGGTGTCCATGTCCAGCGATGCCTTGCCCTCGACCCGATGGGCGATGGGCGCTACCCGCTGCACCTTGGCCAGGCGCAGCATGCTCAGCAGGCGAATCCACATCCAGCCCATGTCGAACTCCCAGCGGCGTACCGAGAGCTTGGCCGAGTTGGGGTAGGTGTGGTGATTGTTGTGCAGCTCTTCGCCGCCAATGATGATGCCCCAGGGCACCAGGTTGGTGGCGGCGTCGCGGCATTCGAAGTTGCGGTAACCCACCGCATGGCCGAGACCGTTGACCACGCCGGCGGCCCAGAACGGAATCCACATCATCTGCACCGCCCAGATGGTGATGCCGATGGTGCCGAACAGCAGCAGGTCGATGACCGCCATCAGGGCGATGCCGCCGAGCTTGTAGCGCGTGTAGAGATTGCGCTCGATCCAGTCGTCCGGGCAGTTCTTGCCATAGATGCGCAGCGTCTCTTCGTTGCGCGCCTCTTCACGATAGAGTTCGGCGCCTTTGCGCAGCACTGTGCCCAGGCCCTTGTGCAGCGGGCTGTGCGGGTCGTCAGGGGTTTCGCACTTGGCGTGGTGCTTGCGGTGGATGGCGGTCCACTCGCGGGTGTTCTGCGCAGTGGTGAGCCACAGCCAGAAACGGAAGAAATGCTTGAGCCCCGCATTCAGCTCCAGCGCCCGGTGCGCGGAGTAGCGGTGCAGGTAGATGGTAACGCTGACGATGGTGACATGGGTCATCAGCAGGGTGACGGCGACCAGTTGCCAGGCCGACAGATCGAGTAAACCGTAGTACCACATAGCGGGAAAGACCCTCGCAAACACAGGGGAACAGCGCTGGCATTATCCCTTGGCAGGCAAATAAAACCAGTCGGCCTTTTTGATAGGAAGTCACAGGGTGTTTCAGCCTTTATAATGCCCCCTCATTTTCCATGGGCTCACCGACCCGACATGTCTGTTTCCGTTCGCGACGCCTTGCGTATGGCCGGGCTCTACCTGCTGCTTTCGATCCTCTGGCTGACGTTGTCGGAGCTGGTCTTGCAGAGCATGTCCGAGGACCCGCTGGCGCTGACCGTGGGCCGGCAGATCAACGTGGTGGTCTGGGTGCTGCTCAGTGCCTTGCTGATCTTCGTCTCGCGCGCCCGGCTGTTGAACTTCATCGGCATCGGTGCACGCCTGCGCAGTGAAGACCGCGAACGCCTGCGCATGGCCGCGGCGGTGTTCGACAGCACCCTCGAAGGTGTGCTGGTGACCGATCGCAACGGCCTGATCGTGCACGTCAATCGGGCCTTCATGCGCATCACCGGGTACCAGCAGGACGAGGTCATCGGCCAGCGCCCGAGCAAGTTCAAGTCTGGCCGCCATGGCGCGCCGTTCTACCAGCAGATCTACGCCGCGTTCAACGCCAAGGGCGAGTGGAGCGGCGAGATCTGGAATCGCCGAAAAAGCGGCGAGATCTACCCGCAATGGCAGACGATCTGCGCCATTCGCGACGATAGCGGCGACCTCAGCCACTATGTGGCGGTGTTCAGCGACATCAGCGCGATCAAGCACACCGAGCAGGAGCTCGCCTACCTGGCCCATCACGACCCGCTGACCGGCCTGCCCAACCGTCTGTTGTTCAACGACCGTGCCCAGCAGGCGCTGGCCGCGGCGCAACTGAACAAACGCGGTTGCGCCTTGCTGTTGCTCGACCTCGATCATTTCCAGAGCATCAACGACGGCCTTGGCCACACCATCGGCGATCAGTTGCTCAAGCTGGTGGGTGAGCGCCTGCGCGAATTGGTGGGCAATGGCGTCACCCTGGCACGCCTGGGCGGCGACGAATTCGGCGTGCTGGCCGAGAACTGCCAGCAGGTCGGCCAGGCCGGCAAGCTGGCGCAGGGCATCATCGAGCGCTTGCGTGAACCCTTCGCTTTTGACGACCACCGCCTGTTCATCAGTGCCAGCATCGGCATCAGCCTGTTCCCCAGTGATGCGCTGAGCGCCGAACAGTTGCTGCGCAACGCAGACTCGGCGCTGTTCAAGGCCAAGAGCAATGGCCGCGCCTGCTACGCGTTATACACCGAAGAACTGACCGCTCACGCCCAGCACCGGGTCGAGACTGCCGGCGAGTTGCGCCGGGCGCTGGAACAGGAAGAACTGCGGGTGTTCTTCCAGCCGGTGCACGACCTGTTCAACGCGAAGATGATCGGCGTCGAAGCGCTGGTGCGCTGGCAGCATCCCCAGCGCGGCCTGGTACCGCCGGGGGAGTTCATTCCGATTGCCGAGCGCACCGGGCTGATCGCCGAGATCGACGCCTGGGTGTTGCGCCAGGCCTGCCGGCAGATGGTGCAGTGGCAGCAGGACGGCAGGGTACTGGCGTTCGTCGCCGTGAACATTTCCAGCCGCCTGTTCAGCCAGCGTGAACTGTACCGGCAGGTAGCCGATGTGCTGCACGACACCGGACTTGACCCGTCGTTGCTGGAGCTGGAAGTCACCGAAAGCGCGGTGATGGAAGACCCGGAAGTGGCGCTGGAGCAGTTGCACCGCCTGCGCGAGCTGGGGCTGACCCTGGCCATCGACGATTTTGGCACCGGCTACTCCTCGTTGCTGCGCCTCAAGCGCCTGCCGGTGCAGAAGCTGAAGATCGACCAGGGCTTCGTCGCGGGCCTGCCCTTCGACGATGACGACATTGCCATCGTGCGAGTGATCATCGCCCTGGCGCGCAGCATGGGCATGCAGGTGCACGCCGAAGGCATCGAGCAGGCCGAGCAAGCGCGCTTCCTGCTGGAGCAGCAGTGCCAGTTGGGGCAGGGGTACTGGTTCGGGCGGCCGGTGCCGGCGGCGGAGCTGCACTGGGGCTGAGATCGTATCGCGGGGCAAGCCCGCTCCCACGGTGGGTCGTGGGAGCGGGCTTGCCCCGCGATGGGCTCAACGCTTGTTCAAACCCTTGGCCAAGCGGTCCCCGCCCAGCTGAATCACCGCCACCAGCGCCACCAGCATGACGATCACCGTCAGCATGATCTGGCTGTCGAAGCGCTGATAGCCATAGCGGTAGGCGATATCCCCCAGCCCGCCCGCGCCGATCGCCCCGGCCATGGCCGACGAGTTGATCAGCGTCACCAGGGTGATGGTGAAACCGCCGACGATCCCCGGCAACGCCTCAGGCAGCAGCACATGCCAGACGATGTGCCAGCGCCGGCAGCCCATGGCCTGGGCCGCTTCGATCAGGCCATGGTCGACCTCGCGCAGGCTGACCTCGGCAATCCGCGCGAAGAACGGCGTGGCGGCGATGGTCAGCGGCACCACGGCCGCCCACACGCCGTAGGTGGTGCCGACCACCAGGCGGGTGAAGGGGATCAGCGCGACCATCAGGATCAGGAACGGGATCGAGCGGAACAGGTTGACGATGGCGCCCAGCACCCGGTTGAGCGCCGGCGCCTCGAAGATCCCGCCCTTGTCGCTGGTGACCAGCAGCACCGCCATCGGCACCCCCACCAGCAGCGCCACCAGCGAGGACACGCCGACCATCAGCAGGGTGTCGAGCAAGCCTTGCAGCAGGCGATCAATCCACATGGCCCAGTACCTCCACATCCGCTGCCCAGCGCCGGGCGCGTTCGAGCAATTGATGAGTGTCCAGCGCTGAGCCGCGCACGGCCAGGACCAGCTGCCCCAGGGCATGCTCGCCGATGGTTTCGATGCCGCCCTGAAGCAGGCGCACGCGGCCACCCAGGTCGCTGAGCAGCGTGCTCAGCTCCGGTTCACCGACCAGCTGAAGGCGCAGCACCACGGCCGCATCACGGCTGGCCGGGCTGGCCCGCAGGCTGGCCTGCAAGGCGGCGGGCAGGCGCGTCTGCAAGGGCGCGAGCAAGGTGCGGGTAACCTCGTGGCGTGGCGAACCGAACACCTGCCACACCTCGCCTTGCTCGACCACTTCGCCGCGCTCGAGCACCACCACGCGCTGGCAGATATCGCGGATCACCGCCATCTCATGGGTGATCAGCACCACGGTCAGGCCGAGGCGCTGGTTGATGTCGCGCAGCAGCTCGAGGATCGATGCGGTGGTTTCCGGGTCGAGCGCCGAGGTGGCCTCGTCGCACAGCAGGATCTCGGGGTCGTGCACCAGCGCCCGGGCGATGCCGACCCGCTGCTTCTGCCCGCCGGACAGTTGCGCCGGGTAGACGTGGTGTTTTTCCGCCAGCCCCACCAGCTCCAGCAGCTCGCGCACCTTGCGCTGGCGCTCGGGCTTGCTCACGCCGGCCACCTTCAACGGCAGCTCGACGTTCTGCCACACGGTCTTGGCTGACATCAGGTTGAAGTGCTGGAAGATCATGCCGATACGCCGGCGCAGGGCCACCAGGCGGTCTTCGTCGAACGGCGCGATGTCCACCTGGTCGATCAGCACCCGGCCTTGGCTTGGCTGCTCCAGGCGGTTGATGGTGCGCAGCAGCGACGACTTGCCGGCGCCGCTGCGGCCGATGATGCCGAAGATCTCGCCGCGGCGGATGTTCAGGTCGATGCCTTGCAGCGCCGGTTGCGCCTGGCCCGGGTAGGTCTTGCCCAGGCCGATGAAGCGCACATGGGCCTGGTTCACCTCCGGGCGCAGCACTTGTTCAGGTGCCCTGGGCGGTACTGATTGGGTGGGAAGCGCCCTGAGGGCGCTGGCCTGGCTCATGTCAGCCTTCCCAGCCGGCCTGGTACAGCTTGCCATGGGCCTTGTCCAGGGCTGCGCGCACGGCGGGCGAGTGCTGATAGATGTCGACGAACTTGGCCAGGCGCGGGTCGTTCTTCTCCTGCGGGCGGATGACGAACTGGATCACGTATTCCTTGTTCTCCAGGCCGTCGAACAGCAGCGCCGAGGTGGCGTCGAAGGTGTTGGCCAGGCGGATGTAGGCCGGGTAGCCCTGCACCAGGTCGGCGTCGTCATAGGCGCGCACCAGCTGCACCGCCTCGACCTGGAGAATCTTGATCTTCTTCGGGTTGGCGATGATGTCGTCTTCGGTGGCCTTGTAGCCCACGCCTGGCTTGAGAGTGATCAGCCCGGCCTTGGCCAGCAGCTGCAGGCCACGGCCGCTGTTGATCGGGTCGTTGGCGATGGCCACGCTGGCGCCTTCGGGCAATTCGGCGAAGCTTTTGTACTTTTTCGAGTACAGGCCGACGTTGTTGATGATCCCCGGCGCGTAGGGCACCAGGTTGAAGCCGGCGGCGGCCTTGGCGTTTTCCAGGAAGGGGATGTGCTGGAAGTAGTTCACGTCGATGTCGCCGCTGTTGAGGCTGACATTCGGCGCGATCCAGTCGCTGAATTCGATCAGCTTCACTTCCAGGCCTTGTTTATGGGCTTCCGCCACAGCCGCTTCCAGCGGGATGGCGAAGGCGGCGGTGGTGCCGATCTTCAGTGGCTCGGCGGCGAAGGCGGCGGCGGACAGGCCGAGGCCCAGGGCGATGGCCGCGACGGGCCGGAACAGTTTCTCAAGCATGGTGCAGGGCTCCAGTCGGGGCAGGGGTGTGGGTGTTGCGGTAGGTGGATCCGGGGTGGTCGGCGGGCAGGTGCGGGTGGTCGCTGGCGAACAGCTTTTCGCGCAGGGTGCCCTCGGCGTACGTGGTCTTGTAGCGGCCACGGCGCTGCAGTTCGGGGACGACCAGGTCGATGAAGGCCTCGAAGCTTTCCGGGGTGACGGTGCGGGTCAGGTTGAAACCGTCCAGGCCGGTGTCGTCGAGCCAGCCGATCAGTTGCACGGCGACCTGTTCGGGGTTGCCGACCAGGGTTACGTAACGCCCGCCCAGGGCGTGCTGCTCCAGCAGACGACGGCGGGTCCAGGCGCTGTCCTGCAACTGGCGGGTGGCGGACTGGATGGCATTGCCCTTGGCGAAGCCGATCGGCTCGTCCAGCCCGTAGCGCGAGAAGTCGATGCCGGTGGAGCTGGCGAAGTGCGCCACACCGGCCTCGGGGCTGGCGTAGTGCAGGTACTCGGCGTGCAGGGTGCGGGCCTGGTCCTCGGAGGCGGCAACGATCACGGTGATGCCCATGAATACCTTGACCGCCTGCGGGTCGCGGCCGGCGGCCTGCGCCGCTGCACGCACCTTGTCGACCTGGGCGCGGGTGGCGGCCTTGTCCTGGCCGCTGATGAACACGCACTCGGCGTGGTTGCCGGCAAAGGCCAGGCCACGGGCCGAACTGCCGGCCTGGAACAGCACCGGGGTGCGCTGCGGCGAGGGTTCGCAGAGGTGGTAGCCCTCGACGTCGTAGAACTCCCCGTGGTGGGTGACCTTGTGCACCTTGTCCGGGCGCGCATACACACGCTGCGCGCGGTCGGCGACCACGGCATCGTCGTCCCAGCTGCCTTCGAGCAGCTTGTACAGCACCTGCAGGTACTCGTCGGCCTGGTCGTAGCGGCGGTCGTGCTCGGGTTGCTGTTCCAGGCCCATGGCCCGGGCGGCGCTGTCGAGGTAGCCGGTGACGATGTTCCAGCCGACCCGGCCGTTGCTCAGGTGGTCGAGGGTGGAGAGGCGCCGGGCGAACAGGTAGGGCGCCTCGTAAGTGAGGTTGGCGGTAAGGCCGAAGCCCAGGTGCCGGGTTGCCGAAGCCATGGCCGAGACCAGCAGCAGCGGGTCGTTGACCGGCAGCTGGATCGACTCCTTGAGTGTTACGTCCAGCGACTGGCCATACACGTCGTAGGTGCCGACGATATCGGCGATGAACAGCCCGTCGAACAGCCCGCGCTCCAGCAGGCGGGCCAGGTTGGTCCAGTAGTCGAGGGTCTTGTACTGGGTCGAAGTATCCCGCGGGTGGGTCCACAGGCCGTGGTTGATATGCCCGATGCAGTTCATGTTGAAGGCATTGAGCAGGATCTGCTTGGCCATCAGATGGTCCCCCGACGCGGCGGCTTCTCGTCGTTGAGGTAGAAGTTGCCGATGGCGTGGTACTTCCAGCGCACCGGGTCGTGCAGGGTGTGCACCCGGGCGTTGCGCCAGTGGCGGTCGAGGTTGTGCTCGGCCAGGGTGGCCTGGCTGCCGGCCAGTTCGAACAGGGTGGTGCCGGCGGCCAGCGAGATTTCGGTGCTGATCGCCCGCGCCTCGGCCACGGCAATGGAGGCTGCGGCGAGGGTGTCGGCGGTGCTGTCGGCCTGGGCGATGTCGAGGATTTCGCCGGCGCGCTCCAGCAACGCTTCGGCGGCGTGCAGGCGGATCGCCAGGTGGCCGAAGCTCTTCAGCGTCAGTGGGTCGTCGCTGGCCTTGTCGACGCCGGAGTCGACCCACGGCCGGCTGCGGGTGCGCACGAAGTGCAGGGCGTCTTCGAAGGCGGCGCGGGCGATGCCGGTGTCGATGGCGGCGTGGAGGATCTGTGCCAGCGGGCCGACCGTGGTCGGGCGCTCGAAGGCGCTGCCGAACGGCACCACGTCTTCGGCGCGCACCGGCACGTTGTCGAACACCACCGAGCCGCTGCCGGTGGTGCGCTGGCCGAAGCCGCTCCAGTCGTCGATCACTTCGATGCCTTGGCTGTCGGCGGGTACGAACGCCAGGTGTTGCGCGTCCTGTTCGTCGATCACCAAGGTCGGGATGCGTTGGGCATAAATGGCCCCGGTGCAGTAGAACTTGCGGCCGTTGATGCGGTAATGCTCGCCGTCACGGGTCAGGCGCGTGGTGCGTTCGTGGGCATTCTTGGTGCCGATTTCGGCCAGGGCATTGCCGAAGCGCCGGCCGGCGAGGACCTCGGCGTAAAGCCGTTTCTGTTGCTTGGGGGTGCCGTTCACCCGCAGCACTTCCAGGGCGTAGAAGTGGTTCTGCGGGATCTGCCCGATCGAGGCGTCGGCCTGGGCGATGCGGGCCACGACCTTGGCCAGTGTGGCACTGGACACGCCGGCGCCGCCAAAGGCCTTGGGCACGCTGATGCCCCACAGGCCGGTGTGCACGAAGCGTTCGAGTTCGGCGTGAGGCAGGCGGCGTTCGCGGTCGCGCACGGCGCTGTCCTGGCGCAGGTGGTGGGCGAGTTCTTCGGCGACGGCCAGGGCCTGGGCGTCGCTGGTGATGAGGGATGCAGTCATGGTGCTCTCCGAAGGCCCCATCGCGGGGCAAGCCCGCTCCCACATCTGAACCGTGGGAGCGGGCTTGCCCCGCGATGGGCCGAAAATCAGATCCAGGAATGGCGGGCTGGCAGGCTGCCGTTGAGGTAGTAGGCGCCGACCGCGTGGTACTTCCAGCGCACCGGGTCGTGCAGGGTGTGCACCCGGGCGTTGCGCCAGTGCCGGTCGAGGTTGTACTCGGCCAGGCTCGCGCGGCTGCCGGCCAGCTCGAACAACTTCTCGCTGGCCTGCAGCGAGATCTCGGTGGTGAGCACCTTGGCCTCGGCCACCGCGATCGAGGCCCGCGCGGCAGCGGCATCGTCGATGGGGCCGGCGTTGACCTCGTCGAGCACCTTGGCGGCCCTGCGCAGCAGCGCTTCGGCGGCATGCAGGTCGAGCTTCAGGCGGCCGATGTCGGCGATCACATAAGGGTCGTCGCTGTTGCGCTCGACCTTGGCTTCGATCCACGGCCGCGACTTCTCGCGCACGAAGGTGATCGCGTCCTCAATGGCCGCTTCGGCGATACCGGCGTCGATGGCCGCCTGGATCAGTTGCGAGGCCGCGCCCTGGATGTTCGGTACATCGCGCTGGCGCCAGTTATCCACAACCAGGTCGGCGTCCACCGGCACCTGGTCCAGCAGCACGGTGCCACTGGCGGTGGTGCGTTGGCCAAAGCCCGACCAGTCGTCGATGATGCGCAGGCCGCGGCTGCCACGGCGCACGAACGCCAGGCGCTGGCGGCCTTCGTCGTCCAATGCCTTGACCGCCACCCAGTGGGCGTACAGGGCGCCGGTGGAGTAGAACTTTTCGCCGCTGATGCTGAAGTCGTCGCCCTTGCGGGTGATGCGTGCCTTGAGCGTCAGGGTGTCCTTGGTGCCGCGCTCCGGCCCGGCATTGCCGATGCGCCAGCCGTCGAGCACGGCGCGGAAGATCCGCTGTTTCTGCGCTTCGGTGGCGGTAAGGCGCACCAGTTGCAGGATGCCGAACTGGTTCTGTGGGATCTGCCCCAGCGCAGGGTCGGCGGCGCTGATCAGGCGGAACACTTCGGCGATGGTCACGAACGACACTTCCGGGCCGCCGTAGGCCTTGGGAATGCTGATGCTGCCCAGGCCGCTGCGGGTGAACTGTTCGATTTCGGCCCACGGCAGCTTGCGTTGCTGGTCGCGGCTGGCGGCGTTGTGGCGGGCCACTTCGGCCAGTTCACGGGCGGCCTGCAGGGCCTCCTGGTCGCTCTGCAGCACCTTGGCGGGCAGCAGCAGGGGCGAGCTGTCGGTGTCGCTGTGCGATTGGGTAGTTGGCTGGCTGGACATCAGTGCCGCTCCTTGGCTGCACTCAATGCCCTGGCGTTGGCCACTGGGGTGATTGTGATCCTGACCATTCCTTACCTCACAAAAGTTGACTGTGCCGCCTCGGGGTGAGGTCGGCAGACGTTTGCTGGTCCGGTGGTCCGGTTTATATACCCTAATCGTTTGTAAATTCTTTATGAACTAACGTTTGGGAATATCAATAGAAGAACTCAAGGGTCAAAAAAAATCGCGGGGCAAGCCCGCTCCCACGCCATGCAAATCAGCGTGGGAGCGGGCTTGCCCCGCGATTGCGGTGGATCAGTCTTGCGCGGCAGTGGTGCCGAGGAACTTGCGCAAGAACTGCCGCGTACGCTCCTCTTTGGGGTTGGCGAACAGCGCCTTGGCCTCACCCTGCTCCACGATCACGCCCTTGTCGAAGAAGATCACCCGGTTGGCGACATCGCGGGCAAAGCTCATCTCGTGGGTGACGATGATCATGGTGCGCTTTTCCTCGGCCAGGCCGCGGATGGTCTCCAGCACTTCACCCACCAGTTCGGGGTCGAGCGCCGAGGTGGGCTCGTCGAACAGGATCACCTCCGGCTCCATGGCCAGTGCACGGGCAATGGCCACCCGTTGCTGCTGGCCACCGGACAGGCGCCGGGGGTAGGCATCTTCCTTGCCGGCCAGACCGACCTTGGCCAGCAGGCGCTTGCCCAGTTCGATGGCCTTGTCGCGAGGGGTCTTCTTGACGATCACCGGTCCTTCGATGACGTTGTCCAACGCCGTGCGGTGAGGGAACAGGTTGAAGTTCTGGAACACGAACCCGGCCTGCTGGCGCAGGCGGCGAATCGCGCTTTGCTGGCCGCCCAGGGGGCGGTTGGCATCGATGCTGATATCGCCGATCTGGATGCGCCCGGCGTCGGGCGTTTCCAGCAGGTTGAGGCAGCGCAGGAAGGTGGTCTTGCCCGAGCCGCTGGGGCCGATGATGGCCACCACTTCGCCCGGTTGTACGGTGAGGTCGATGCCGTTGAGCACGGTCTGGCCCTTGAACCGCTTGGTCAGGCCTTCTACTACGATCATCGTCAGTGCTCCTGGTCGTGCTGGTTGACCCGCGCTTCCATGCGGTTCTGGAAGTGCGCGAGGATGCTGCAGAGGATCCAGTAGATCACCGCAACCGCCAGGTACATGGTGAACACTTCGAAGGTCCGGGCCGTGATCAGCTGTGCCTGACGGAACAGTTCGGGCACCTGGATGGTCGCCGCCAGGGCGGTGTCCTTGACCAGCGAGATGAAACTGTTACCCAGCGGCGGCAGCGCGGTGCGCAGCGCCTGCGGCAGGATCGCCCGGCGCATGGCCTGGGTGCGGGTCATGCCGATGGAGGCCGCGGCCTCCCACTGGCCACGGTCGATCGAAGAGATCGCCGCACGCAGGATTTCGCAGATGTACGCCGCCATGTTCAGCGACAGACCGATCAGCGAGGCCGGGATCGGGTCGAGCTCGATACCGATCTGCGGCAACCCGAAATAGATCACGAATAGCTGCACCAGCAGCGGCGTGCCACGGAAGAACGAGACGTAGATGCGTGCCAGCCAGTCCAGCGGCAGGATCTTCGACAGGCGCATCAGTGCCAGGGCAAAGCCCAGCACCAGGCCGAAGAACATGCCGCCGACACTGAGCAGCACCGTGTAGCCAGCGCCCTTCAGCAGGAAGGGCGTGGAATCGGCAACGAGTTGCAGGCTTTCAGCAATCATTTGGTGACATCGGCACCGAAGTATTTCTCGGACAGCTTGGCCAGGGTGCCGTCAGCCTTCAGCTTGTCGATGGCCTTGTTGAGTGCGGCCAGCAGCTCGGGTTCACCCTTGCGCAGGGCCACGCCCGATTCCAGCTTGGAGAATTTTTCGCCGGCGAGCGCGGTCGGTTTCTTGTCCTTGGCGGTTTTCTGGACGTACTCGAGTGCGGCCAGGCGGTCGATCAGGATGGCGTCGATACGGCCGTTGCGCAGGTCGGCGAATTTGGTCGGGTCATCTTCGTAGGTGCGGACATCGGCTGTCGGCACGTCCTGTTTCACCCATTGCTCGTAGTTGGTGCCCAGGCCGACGCCGACCTTCTTGCCACCGAGGTCTGCGGCGGTCTTGATGGTCTTCTCGTTGTCGCTGCCCTTGAGCACCAGGGCCTGGATGCCCGAGACGGTGTAAGGCTCGGAGAAGTCGTACTTCTTCTTGCGCTCTTCGGAGATGGTCACCTGGTTGATCACCACGTCCAAACGTTTGGACTCCAGCGCGGCAAGGATGCCGTCCCATTTGGTCGGCTGCACCTTGGCCTTGACCCCCAGTTCCTTGGCCAGCAGTTCCGACAGCTCCACTTCGAAGCCGGCCAGCTTGCCGTTTTCATCCTGGTAGCTGAAGGGCGGGTAGGTGCCTTCCAGGCCGACGTTGATCACGCCTTTTTCCTGGATGGTCTTCAGTTGCTCGCCGGCGAAGGCCTGGCCGAGCAGGCCGGCGCCGAGCAGCAGCGCCAGGCTGGCATTGAGAAGGGGTTTGGCGAATTTGGACATGTGTGGCCCCGCGCTTGTTGTGGAAGTAGTGGGTGGCAAATATAAAGCTGGGCTGTATAGGCCTGGAAATAATAAAAAATCCGGTTGTTATTCCATGCGTGCAAATTGCCATCCCATGGCAGGGTTGAGGGTAGCCACGAATGGACACCCCGTCAGCGTTGCTTATGCCTGACTTAGCGCAGGATGGAATAAAGCGTTGTTTTTTCCAAGGGGGGGATTTGACGTATCGTTGATCCACTCGTGGGAGCGGGCTTGCCCCGCGATAGCACCATCGCGGGGCAAGCCCGCTCCCACGCCAGAAAAATCCAAGCATCAGCACAAGGCCTGGCAGGAGATTCACCGTGAGCGAACAACCATCAACAGCCCATTGGCAACTGCAGGGCATCGTCAGCGGCCTGCGCAGCGCCCGTGAGCAATGGCGCAGCAGCAATGGCCGCAGCAGCGGCGAGCAGGGCGGCCGCGAGCTGCCGTCGCGCGAGGCGCTGCGCCAGATCCTCGAGCAACTGTGCGGCGCGCTGTTCCCCATGCGCCTGGGCCCGGTGGACCTGCGCGAGGAAAGCGAGGATTTCTACGTCGGGCATACCCTCGACGCCGCGCTGACCGCGCTGCTGGCCCAGGCTCGCCTGGAACTGCGTTACGCGGCGCGCCACGGCAAGACCGACGTCACCGACGTCGACGCCCATGCCCTGCGCCTGGTCCAGGACTTCGCCGCCGCCCTGCCGGCTTTGCGCGTGCTGCTCGACACCGATGTGCTGGCCGCCTACCACGGTGATCCGGCGGCGCGCAGCGTCGACGAGGTGCTGCTGTGCTACCCGGGCATCCTGGCGATCATCCACCACCGCCTGGCCCATCACCTGTACCGGGCCGGCTTGCCGCTGCTGGCGCGGATCAGCTCGGAGCTGGCGCACTCGGCCACCGGCATCGACATTCACCCCGGTGCGCAGATCGGCCCGAGCTTCTTCATCGACCACGGCACCGGCGTGGTCATCGGCGAGACAGCGATCATCGGCGAGCGGGTGCGCATCTACCAGGCGGTAACCTTGGGGGCCAAGCGCTTCCCCAGCGACGAGTCGGGCACCCTGCACAAAGGCCTGGCGCGCCACCCGATCGTCGAGGACGACGTGGTGATCTATGCCGGAGCGACCATTCTGGGGCGCATCACCATCGGCAAGGGCTCGACCATTGGCGGCAACGTGTGGCTGACCCGCAGCGTGCCGGCCGAGAGCAACATTACCCAGGCTAATTTGCAGTTGGATTGCGAGGGCAAGAAGGCCCTCTAACATCGTGTGTATGGCGCGTGCTGTAAGGTGCGTGGGAGCGGGCTTGCCCCGCGATTGCAAAGGTGGGCCGGACACTGCAATCGCGGGGCAAGCCCGCTCCCACGATGTCCCTCACACAGGCCCCACCCAGCGGCATCGGGTCGCATTGAAATCCGATCCATGTTTAACTTGAACGCTTGTTCAATGTAAAACGCTGGTCCATTGCCGGTGTTCAACAGGAGGATTCCTTTGCTGAACCCGTACAATCCGAACCTCACGTCCTTTGACGAGGTGCACGCCCGATGAGTGCACCAACGCCTGGCCTTGCCAACGGCAAGATCCGCATGAACCCCCCGGTTTTCTACTTCGCGGCAAGTTTCATCCTGTTGTTCGGCCTGGTGGTCATCGCCATGCCGCAAGCGGCCGGCGAGTGGTTGCTGGCGGCGCAGAACTGGGCGGCCAACACCGTCGGCTGGTACTACATGCTGGCCATGACCCTGTACCTGGTGTTCGTGGTGGTCACTGCGGTGTCCGGCTACGGCAAGATCAAGCTCGGCGCCGATCACGACGAACCCGAGTTCAGCTACCTGTCCTGGGCGGGCATGCTGTTCGCCGCCGGCATCAGCATCACGCTGTTCTTCTTCTGTGTCTCCGAACCCCTGACCCACATGCTCCAGCCGCCCCAGGGCGAGGCGGGCACGGCCGAGGCCGGGCGCCAGGCGATGCAGATCCTGTTCCTGCACTGGGGCCTGCATGGCTGGGGCGTGTTCGCCTTCGTCGGCATGGCGCTGGCCTACTTCGCCTACCGCCACAACCTGCCGCTGGCGCTGCGGTCGGCGCTGTACCCGCTGATCGGCAAGCGCATCAACGGCCCGATCGGCTACGCGGTGGACGGCTTCGGCATCATCGCCACGGTGTTCGGCCTGGGTGCCGACATGGGCTTCGGCGTGCTGCACCTGAACGCCGGGCTCGACTACCTGTTCGGCATCAGCCACAGCCAGTGGGTGCAGGTGCTGCTGATCACCCTGATGATGGGCGCGGCGGTGGCCGTGGCGGTCGCCGGGGTGGAGAAGGGCGTGCGGGTGATGAGCGACATCAACCTGTTCCTGGCCTGCGCGCTGCTGCTGTTCGTACTGTTCGCCGGGCCCACCCAGCACTTGTTCAACACCCTGATCCAGAACCTCGGCGACTACCTCGGCGCCTTGCCGCGCAAGAGTTTCGACGTGTACGCCTACGGTGAAAACCGTGACTGGCTGGGTGGCTGGACGGTGTTCTACTGGGCCTGGTGGATTGCCTGGGCGCCGTTCGTGGGCCTGTTCATCGCGCGTATTTCGCGCGGGCGCACCATCCGCGAGTTCGTCTTCGGCGTGCTGCTGATCCCGCTGGGCTTCACCCTGGCGTGGATGTCGATCTTCGGCAACAGCGCGCTGGACCAGGTGATCAACCACGGCATGACCGCGCTGGGCCAGTCGGCACTGGATGACCCGTCGATGAGCCTGTACCTGCTGCTGGAAACCTACCCGTGGAGCAAGACGGTGATCGCCGTGACGGTGTTCATCAGCTTCGTGTTCTTCGTCACCTCGGCCGACTCCGGCACCGTGGTGCTGTCGACGCTGTCGGCCAAGGGTGGCGGCGCCGACGAAGACGGGCCGAACTGGCTGCGGATCTTCTGGGGGGCGATGACTGCGCTGATCACCAGTGCCCTGCTGTTCGCCGGCAGCATCGACTCGCTCAAGTCTGCGGTGGTGCTGACCTCGCTGCCGTTCTCGCTGATCCTGTTGTGCATGATGTGGGGGCTGCACAAGGCCTTCTACCTGGAGAGCCAGCGGCAGATCGCACAGATGCATTCGCTGGCCCCGTTCGCCCAGTCGCGGCGCGGCCGTGGCGGCTGGCGCCAGCGCCTGAGCCAGGCCGTGCATTTCCCGTCACGCGACGAGGTGTACCGCTTCATGGACGACGTGGTGCGCCCGGCGATTGCCGAGGTGCGCGAGGTGTTCGAGCAGAAGGGCCTGGTGCTGATTACCCAGGACGACCCGAGCCATGACAACGTCAGCCTGAAGATCGGCCATGGCGATGAGCAGCCGTTCATCTACCAGGTGCAGATGCGCGGGTACTTCACACCGTCGTTCGCCCTCGGTGGGCTGGGTACCCAGGACTTGAAGAACCGCCGTTATTACCGGGCGGAGGTGCACCTGAGCGAGGGCAGCCAGAACTACGACCTGGTGGGCTACAGCAAGGAGCAGATCATCAACGACATCCTCGATCAGTACGAGCGGCACATGCAGTACCTGCATCTGGTCCGTTGAGGATTCAACGCAGGCTACGTGGGAGCGGGCTTGCCCCGCGATTGCGATGGTGGATTCACCACAGCCATCGCGGGGCAAGCCCGCTCCCACGAAGGCCCCTGCAGATCGCCAGATATCAGAACGGCACATCCCCCAGAATGGTCGCCCGGTGCATCACCCGCCGATTGGGCCGGTAGTCATCCACCGCGAAATGCTGGGTCACGCGGTTATCCCAGAACGCCACGTCGTTCTCCTGCCAACGCCAGCGAATGCTGAACTCCGGCCGCGTCGCATGGGCGAACAGCAGCTTGAGCAGCGCCTCGCTTTCATACTCGTTCAGCTCGTTGATCCGCGTGGTGAACCCTTCATTGACGAACAGCGCCTTGCGCCCGCTGACCGGGTGGGTGCGCACCACCGGGTGCGACAGCGGCGGGTTGTTGCGCCGGGTAGCTTCCCAGCGCGCCAGGTCCTCCGGCGTGGTGCCGAAGCGCTCCAGCGGGAAGGATTTGGTGAAGTCATGGGTGGCGGTCAGGCCGTCGAGCATCGCGCGCAACGGCGCCGACAGTGCCTCGAATGCGGCAATGCCACTGGCCCACAAGGTGTCGCCACCGTAGGCCGGCAGCTGCTTGGCGCTGAGCACCGCGCCCAGGGCCGGGGTCGGCAGGAAGGTCACGTCGGTGTGCCACACGGCGTTGTCGCGTACGTCGGTCACGGCGGTGTCGAGGATCAGCACCTGCGGGGTTTCCGGCACGTTGGGGTAGATCGGGTGGATGTGCAGGTCGCCGAAGCGGGCGGCGAAGCGCGCCTGTTGCTCGGGGTTGATCGGCTGGTCGCGGAAGAACAGCACCTGGTGCTGGAGCAGCGCCTGCTCGATGGCATCGCGCTGTTGCGGGGTGATGTCGCGGCTGATGTCGACGCCGCTGATCTGCGCGCCCAGGGCCGGGCTGAGAGGGGTGATGGTCAGGCTCATGTCGGTCTCGATAGTAGGTCTGATCGCAGGGTCGCGTGGGAGCGGGCTTGCCCCGCGATTGATCAATGGCTCTGCCCGTGCCAGGGCACCAACTTGCGTTGCAAGGCGCGCAGGCCCATCTCCAGGGCGAAGGCGATCAGGGCGATCAACAGGATCCCCAGCACCACCACGTCGGTCACCAGGAACTGCGCCGCCGACTGCACCATGAAGCCCAGGCCGCTGGTGGCGGCGATCAGCTCGGCGGCGACCAGGGTCGACCAGCCCACGCCCAGGCCGATGCGCACGCCGGTGAGGATGTCGGGCAGGGCGCTGGGCAGGATCACGTGGCGGATCAGCTGGGCCTTGGTCGCGCCGAGAGATTGCGCGGCGCGCAGCTTGGTCGGGTCGACGGTGCGCACGCCGGTGGCGGTGGCGATGGCGATCGGGGCGAAGATCGCCAGGTAGATCAGCAGCACCTTGGACAGCTCGCCGATGCCGCACCAGATCACGATCAATGGCAGGTAGGCCAGCGGCGGGATCGGCCGGTAGAACTCGATCAACGGGTCGAGGATGCCGCGGGCCACGCGGTTGTAACCGATGGCCAGGCCGACCGGGATGGCGGTCAGGGTCGCGGCCACCAGCGCCAGGCCGATGCGGCCGAGGCTGGCGCCCAGGTGCTGCCACAGGCTGGCGTCCATGTAGCCCTGGGTGAGCAGGGCCCAGGCCTTGGCCAGGATGTCGGCGGGCGGCGGCAGGAACAGCGGCTCGACCCAGCCGGCGGCCGTCACCAGCCACCAGACCAGCAGCAGGGTGGCCAGGGTCAGGGTGCTGATCCAGCGGGTGGAAAGGGGCTGGCGGGCTTTGCCAGGGGCAGGTTTGGCGTCACGTTTGGCCGCGACAGGCAGGTCCAGGCTGCTCATGCAGACTCCTCTCGGCGGGCGGATTCGCGTTGCGAGAACACCCGCGCCAGCACGTGCTCGCGGGTTTCGATGAAGCGTGGGTCGGACTTGATCGCCCGCGCCGGCTCGCCGGCGGCGTAGCGCTGGCCGAAGTCCAGCTGCAGGCGTTCGACCACGCGCCCGGGGTTGGGCGCCAGCAGCACCAGCTCGGTGGCCAGGAACACTGCCTCTTCGATGTCGTGGGTGATCAGGAACACCGGCTTGGCGGTGCGCTGCCAGACCTGCAGCAGCAGCTCCTGCATCTGTTCGCGGGTGAAGGCGTCGAGGGCGCCGAACGGCTCGTCCATCAGCAGCACCCGAGGGTCGGCGGCCAACGCCCGGGCCAGGCCCACGCGCTGCTTCTGGCCACCGGACAACTGCCAGATGTGCCGGTCGCCGAAGCCGGCCAGGTCGACCAGCGCCAGCATCTCGCGGGCCTTGGCCTCACGCTGCGCACGGGGTACACCGGCCAGTTGCAGGCCGAATGCGACATTGGCCAGCACGTCCTGCCACGGCAGCAGGGCGTCGTCCTGGAACACTACGCCACGGTCGGCGCCCGGCCCTTGCACGGCGGCACCGTCAAGGGTGATGCGCCCGGCGCTGGGGGCAACGAAACCGGCGATCAGGTTGAGCAGCGAGGTCTTGCCGCTGCCGGATGGCCCAAGGGCCACCAGCAGCTGGCGCGGGCCCAGGCTGAGGTTGATGTCGGCCAGCACCGGAGTGCTGGCGCCGGGGTACTGTGCGCTGATGCGCTCCAGTTCAAGCAAGGCCATGACGGGCTCCGGTCTTAGTTGGGCAGGTATTGCTTGCTGACGTAGGGCGAGTAGTCCGGCAGTACCGCATCGACCTTGCCTTGTTGCTTGAGGAAGGTGGCGGTGTCGGTCAGCGCCTGGGTGGTCGGTGCGCCGAGGGCATTGGCCTGGTCGTCCGCCAGCGGGTAGACGTTGCCTTGCAGCAATACCGGGATATCCGCCGCTTTGGCCCCTGACAGCTTGACCAGCTTGGCGACGTTGTCCGGGTTGGCCAGCCAGGCTTTCGGGTCTTTGCGGTAGTCGGCATAGGCGTCGAGGGTCACCTTGGCGAACGACTTGACGATGTCCGGGTGCTTGGCGGCGAAGTCCTTGCGCACGATCCAGGCATCGAAGGTCGGCGCGCCTTTTTCGGCCAGCTCGCCGGAGGTGATCAGCACCTTGCCGTTCTCCTTGGCCACGCCCAGGGCCGGGTCCCAGACGTAGGTGGCGTCGATGTCGCCGCGCTTCCAGGCGGCGATGATTGCCGGCGGCGCCAGGTTGAGGATCTGCACCTTGGTGGGGTCGATGTTCCAGCTCTTGAGCGCGGCCAGCAGGCTGTAGTGGCCGGTGGAAACGAACGGCACGGCGACTTTCTTGCCCACCAGGTCCTGCGGGGTCTTGATGCTGTCACGGGCGACCAGTGCCTCGCCGGCACCGATCTGGGTGGCGATCAGGAAGGTCTCGACCGGCAGCTTGCGGGTGGCGGCGGCGGCCAGGGGACTCGAGCCAAGGTAGCCGATCTGCACGTCGCCGCTGGCCACTGCGGTGATCACGTCGGCGCCGTTGTCGAATTTGCGCCAGTCGATGCTGGCCTTGCTGGCTTTCTCGTAGTCGCCATCCACCTGGGCCACCTTGGCCGGGTCGACGGTGGTCTGGTAGGCGACGGTCAGGTCGGCGGCCTGGGCCAGCCAGCTGGTGCCGGCGAGGGTCAGGGCAGCGAACAGGCGCAGCGGGGCATGCGGGATCATGGTGAGCCTCTCGTCAGGCAATTGGGTTATGGATGGCGAGAAGACTAGATGATCTAAGAAATTAGAAATAAATAACTTTTTTGCATTAGCTTAGGAGCCAAACGCTTTAAGGGGCAGGGGAGCGGAGGCTGGCGGAATGGAAAAGGGCTGCTAGCCTTTTTCGGTCCCGGCCGGGGGGGCTTGCGGTAGAGGGGTCGCCAAACGTTTGCACATAACCTAAAGGTATGATTGACGCCGTCGATACAACCTTTCGCAGTAAAGGTTCCAATGTTATTCCGTAAAAGTCTTACAGATTCATAAAACGGTCATTTTGGATTTATAGGATTGTCATTATCCTGTAGCGCAGGACGGCGACTTAGACCAAAGTCGCGAATCGATCGTTGAGCATTGACTTGGCGGTCACGCATTGGTGCTAAATCGCCAATCCCGGGCGAGTGGGGCAAAAGATCCCGCCGCTTGTGACGCACAAAAATTAGAACGTAGAGGAGCAAAACATGTACAAGTCCAGCCTGGCCCTGGCCGTGGCACTGGGGGTTCTCGCCCAACAAGCAGGCGCTGCAGGTTTCATCGAGGACAGCAAAGTGTCCTTGAGCTCGCGCACCATGTATTTCGACAACAACAACCGCGAAGCGCACGGCACTCCGGCTACCGCGACTCGTCTGCCCGGCCAGCGCCCGGATCAGCGTGAAACCGGTCAAGGTTTCAAGCTCGACTACATCTCCGGCTTCACTGAAGGTACCGTAGGCTTCGGTGTCGATGCCCAGGCCGTGTGGGGTATCCACCTGGATGGCGGCAAGGGCTACCACAAGGCTGGCTTCCTCCCAGACGACAGCGATGGCTCCTCGGTAAGCCAGTGGGCACGTGTCGGTGCCAATGCCAAGGCTCGCTTCTCCAAGACCGAAGCGCACTTCGGTAGCGCGCTGGCACCTAACCTGCCGATCCTGGTCGCCAACGATGGCCGTCTGCTGCCGCAGACCTTCGAAGGTGGCACCGTCACCTCGAAGGAAATCGACAACCTGACCATCAACGCCGGTCAGCTGACCCACGCCATGGGCCGTGCTTCGAGCAACCGTACCGGTCTGTCCGTCTCCGGCGCCTTCGCCGACAGCAACAAATTCCGCTTCGGCGGTCTGGACTACAAGCTCACTCCAGACCTGACCCTGCAGTACTACTACTCGAACCTGGAAGACTTCTACAAGCAGCACTTCCTCGGTGCGACCCACGTCTTCAAGATCGCTGACAACCAATCGTTCAAGACTGACCTGCGCTACTTCGACAGCAGCAGCGACGGCAAGAACGGCGACGTCGGCATCTACGGCTTCGATAACAACGGCGGCTACGCCAAGAACACCGGCAAGGTCGACAACAAGACCTGGTCCGCCATGTTCACCTACACCCTGGGCGGCCACGCGCTCATGCTGGGTCGCCAGCAAGTCGGCGACGACGGTGGTTTCGTCTGGCTGAACCAGGGCGCTGTGCGCGACGGCAACAACCGTCCTGAAGGCGCCGGCGGCTCGAGCTTCTACCTGTTCACCGACAGCATGATCAACCAGTTCGCCCGTGCTGGCGAGAACACCAACTTCGGTCAGTACTCCTATGACTTCGCTGCGCTGGGCGTACCCGGCCTGAAGGCATCGGTCGCTTACCTGCGTGGTGACGATGTCCGCTACAAGTCGGGCCACGGCACCTACGACGAGTGGGAGCGTGACGCTCGCGTCGACTACACCATCCAGCAAGGTACCCTTAAAGGCCTGGGCTTCAGCCTGCGTCAAGGCGTGTACCGTGGTGAAGGCATCGAAAGCAGCGCCGACCAGGATCAGACTCGCTTCATCGTCAACTACACTTACGCCTTCATGTAAGTCGTAGCTGCAAAACAAGAAGCCTCGCCTAGTGCGAGGCTTTTTTGTGCCTGTCATTTCGTATGCGTTCTGGTTATAAATAAATCGATATTTATTCTTTTTATTTTTATTCGGAAGCAGGCACATTGAACCCATCCAGGCCAGACACAGCACAGGAGCCGCTTCCATGAGCCTCAAACTCGGCGACATCGCCCCCGATTTCGAACAGGATTCCAGCGCCGGCAAGATCCGCTTCCACGAATGGCTGGGCAACAGCTGGGGCGTGCTGTTCTCCCACCCGGCCGACTTCACCCCGGTATGCACCACCGAGCTGGGCCTGACTGCCAAGCTCAAGGATGATTTCGCCCAGCGTGGGGTCAAGGCCATCGCCCTGTCGGTGGACCCGGTCGACTCGCACCACCGCTGGATCGATGACATCAACGAAACCCAGAACACCGTGGTCAATTTCCCGATCATCGCCGATGCCGACCGCAAGGTGTCCGACCTGTACGACCTGATCCACCCCAACGCCAGCGACACCCTCACGGTGCGCTCGCTGTTCGTCATCGACCCGAACAAGAAGGTGCGCCTGACCATCACCTATCCGGCCAGTACCGGGCGCAACTTCAACGAGATCCTGCGGGTGATCGACTCGCTGCAACTGACCGACAACCACAAGGTCGCCACCCCCGCCAACTGGCAGGACGGTGATGAGGTGGTGATCGTGCCGTCGCTCAAGGACGAGGACGAAATCAAGCAGCGCTTCCCGAAAGGTTATCGGGCGGTGAAACCTTATCTGCGCCTGACGCCGCAACCCAATCGTTAAACGAATCCTCGTTGTAATGCTCTTAGCCATAGCAGGGATTTTGGGCCGTTTCGACGGCCCTTTTTTATGGGCGTCGTTCACTGGCTCATGATTTTGGTTATTAATAAATAGCTTCTTATTCCTTTACGGATATAACTGCCTCCTTATACTTGCACCCCAAGCACGCAAACTTTCGGAGGCGTCCCCATGCGCAATGAGTCGATTCGTTACCTGATTGTGCCGGGCTGGCAAGGATCGCCAGACAACCATTGGCAGAGTCACTGGCAGCGCAGCCTGCCCAACAGCGCCCGGGTCGAGCAGCAGGACTGGCTCACCCCGCAGCGGCGCGATTGGGTGCAGGCACTGGAGCAGGCGATCGCCGCCGAATGCTCGCCGGTGATTCTGATTGCCCACAGCCTGGGTTGCATCACGGTCGCCCACTGGGCCGCCCAGGCCAGCCCGAGCCTGCTGCGGCGGGTGCGTGGCGCGCTGCTGGTGGCGCCGGCCGATGTCGAGCGGCCCAACTGCGCGCCGGCCTTGCGCAACTTCGCACCGATCCCGTTGCAGGCGCTGCCATTCCCAAGCCAGGTGGTCAGCTCTGACAACGACCCGGCGGTGAGCGTGCCACGGGCCCTGCACCTGGCGCGCGCCTGGGATGCCGAGGCGGGGCTGCTGGCAAACGCCGGGCATATCAACGTCAAGTCCGGCCACGAGCGTTGGGAACAGGGCTTCGCCTACCTGTTCCGCCTGCAGGCCCGGATCGACCAGCGTGCGCTGCGGCGCGCCTGATCCGCCGGCCGTTCCACGAATGCCTTGAGCCCCGGCTGCATGCGACCGGGGCGGGAGTTTTCCATGACTTTTCACACCCCTTTCGGCCAGCCACTGCTGACCTTCCCTGAACTGGACAAGAGCCCGCTGAGTATCCGCGCCAAGGCGCTGGTGTTCGTCGACCCGCGCTCACAGGTGCTGCGTCAGGCCCTCGAACGCCTGGCACCGCAACCGCTGCCGGTATTGATCCGTGGCGAAACCGGCACCGGCAAGGAGCTGCTGGCGCGGCAGATTCACCGCGCCAGTGACCGCGCGGGGCTGTTCGTCTCGGTCAACTGCGCCGCCATCAGCCCGACCTATGCCGACGCCGAACTGTTCGGCTACAGCGCCGGTAGCCAAGGCGGTACCGCCAGCAGCCGCGCTGGCTGGTTCGGCTCGGCCAACGGCGGCACCTTGTACCTGGACGAGATCGCCGACCTGCCGTTGACGATCCAGGGCAAGTTGCTGGCGGCGCTGGAAAACCGCGAAGTGACCCGCGTCGGTGCCGCCCAGCCGCAGCCGGTGGACGTTCGCCTGGTCGCCGCCTCCAGTATCGATCTGGCCAAGGCGGTGCAGGCCGGGCGTTTCAACGAGCGGCTCTACCATTACTTGCATGAAGGCGAGCTGGAGCTGCCGGCGTTGCGCGAGCGGGTCGGTGACATCCTGCCGTTGGCGGAGTACTTCGTCGGTATCTACAGCGTGCGCCTGGACCGGCCGCTGGCCTTGATCAGCGAGGCCGCCCAGCAGGCACTGGAAGCCCATGCCTGGCCGGGCAATACCCGCGAGCTGGAGAACGTCATCCACTTTGCCCTGCTGGTCAGCGACGGTGAGGAGATCCTCCCCGAGCACCTTGACCTGCCGGACGCCAGCCCGCTGGCCAGCCTGGCCCGCCAGCTCGGGCAACTGAGCCGCAGCCGCGAGGCGCAGACCCTCGGGGCCCTGCGCCAGCTGCTGAGCGACAGCCTGGCGCAGTTGGACGAGCCCGCACCTGGAGCGGTGCCAGACGCCTCATAAGCAAAGGCATTGATGGCCATTTGATTTTGGAATAAGCAGCTAAATAAAAGATATTGTTCCGGAATAAAAAATCCCGGTATCGTCCGTTTCACGCCCACCCGAACGGATGGGCACCTGACGTAGCCATCTGCGATGGCCCAGCTCGATAACAAGGATCACCATGAAAAAGACCCTGCTGACCACCGCCCTGGCCGCCGCCCTTTCGTTTGCAGGCCTGGCCTCTGCCGCCGAGAAACTGGTGGTCGCCGCCACGCCGGTACCCCACGCTGAAATCCTCGAACTGATCAAGCCGACCCTGGCCAAAGAAGGCGTCGACCTGCAGATCAAAGTGTTCACCGACTACGTGCAGCCCAACGTGCAGGTCGACCAGAAGCGCCTGGACGCCAACTACTTCCAGACCCTGCCCTACCTGCAGAACTTCAACGAAGGCAAAGGTACCCACCTGGAGACCGTGATCGGCGTGCACGTCGAACCCTTCGGTGGCTACTCGAAGAAGGTCAAGTCCCTGGCCGAGCTGAAGGAAGGCGCCACCGTCGCCATCCCCAACGAAGGCAGCAACAGCGGCCGCGCCTTGCTCCTGCTGCAGAAGGCTGGGCTGATCACCCTGAAAGACCCGAAGAACGCCCTGGCCACGCCGAAAGACATCGCCGAGAACCCGAAGAAGCTCAAGTTCCGCGAGCTGGAATCGGCCATGCTGCCGCGCGTGCTGGACCAGGTCGACCTGGACATGATCAACACCAACTACGCCCTGGAAGCCGGCCTGAACCCGGCCAAGGATGCCCTGGTGATCGAGGGTGCCGACTCGCCGTACGTGAACTTCCTGGTGGCCCGCCCGGACAACAAGGACAGCGAGGCCATCCAGAAACTGGCCAAGGCGCTGACCAGCCCGGAAGTGAAGGCGTTCATCGCCAAGAAGTACCAGGGCGCGGTACTGCCGGCGTTCTGACACGTGGTATCAGCCAAGCCTGAAACGAAAAACGCCGACGCATCTTGCGTCGGCGTTTTTGTTTTTGTCGGTCTTATCTTGCGAGCATGAATGGAACGTGGGAGCGGGCTTGCCCCGCGATTGCAGCACCGCGGTAGATGGCACCGGCTTTGCCAACAGATCAGGGTTGACCACCCAGCGCCCGGCGCAGGGCCAGCAGCCAAAGCAATTGTTCATTCGCAGCAGGTGAGCAGGGGCTGTTCATCGTTTTCGTCCTTGTAAGTTTGATGGGCCATGCAAGTCACAGTTTGAAACCTGTTTGAGGGGCGATTCGTAAGAAAGGTCCCAACCTGAGGCGGGAAATTTCCGAGGAAAACAGGCGGTGATATAGATATGCAATAAAGGTATTTATAAAAATATTTTTATACCTTTAGAGTCTATAAATCGTGCCTACCGGCACAGAGCCACTATGTGTTGAATGACGCCGAGCGACCCTCGTGCCGACCTGGAACCTGCCCATGCCGTACCTCCCTAACCTTGTGTCGAGGCCCATTCCATGAGTTTCGACACCGCCTTCATGCTTAGCACATTGCCGGCCTTCTTCAAGGCGGTGGGGGTGACCTTGCAGGTCGGCCTGATCGCCATTGCCACCTCGATGCTGGTGGCGTTGCTCAACTCGGCCATCCTGGTCTTGCGCACACCGTACCTGCGGCGCCTGGTGCAGGGCTACGTGGAGCTGGCCCGCAACACGCCGCTGCTGATCCAGCTGTTCTTCGTCTACTTCGCCCTGCCGAGCGTGGGTGTGAAGATTTCGGGCTTCGCCGCGGCGATCATCACCATGACCTTCATGGGCGGCGCCTACCTCACCGAAGTGCTGCGCGCCGGGGTCGAAGCGGTGCCGCGGGCACAGCTTGAGTCCGGGCGTTCGATCGGCCTGTCCGAAGGCCAGCTGCTGCGTCATGTGATCCTGCCGCAAGCGGGCATCCTCAGCCTGCCGGCACTGTTCGCCAACTTCGTGTTCCTGCTCAAGGAGACCACCGTGGTCTCGGCGGTGGCGGTGCCGGAGATCCTCTACACCACCAAGAACTACATCGCCCTGTACTACAAGACCTACGAGATGCTCGCGGTACTGACCCTGCTCTGCGTGCTGATCTTCCTGCCGTTGTCGCTGCTGCTGCGCCGCCTGGAAAGGAGGCTGCAACATGGCCAGTTCGGCATTTGAACTGCTGCAGGTGTCGCTGCCGCAACTGGCAGCCGGCGCCGGGCAAACCGTAGCGATTTCGGCACTGGGCATCGGCTTTGCCACCCTCGGCGGTGTGCTCTACGGCGTGCTGGCCACCCTCGGCAACCGGCTGCTGAACGTGCTGCTGCAGGTTTACCTGGAACTGTTCCGGGCGATCCCGGTACTGGTCTGGTTGTACCTGGTGTTCTTCGGCTTGCCGATCTTCCTTGGCCTGAGCATCCCCAGCTTCTGGTGCGCGGTGCTGGTATTGGGCCTGTGGGGCGCCAGCGAAGTCGGCGAGGTGGTGCGCGGTGCGCTCGGCTCGCTGCCCCGTGGCCAGCGCGAGGCGGGGCTATCGATCGGCCTGTCCGGCTGGCAGCTGTACGCCCATGTGCTGCTGCCGCAAGCGCTCAAGCGCATGACCCCGCCGACCATCAACATCTATACCCGCATCATCAAGACCAGCTCGCTGGCGGTGCTGATCGGTGTGGTCGAAGTGATCAAGGCCGGCCAACAGATCATCGAACGCACCTATGAATCGGCGCTGATCTACGGCGTGCTGCTGCTGTTCTTCTTTTTCGTCTGCTACCCGCTTTCCGCCGCCTCGCGCGTGCTGGAACGCCGCTGGGCCCACTCATGAGCGCATTGATCGAATTCCACGGTTTCAACAAGTTCTTCGGCGAGCAGCAGGTGCTGGCCAACGTCGACCTGCAGGTTCGCGCCGGCGAGGTGGTGGTGATCCTCGGCCCCAGCGGCTGCGGCAAAAGCACCCTGCTGCGCTGCCTCAACGGCCTGGAACAGGCCCACAGCGGCAGCCTGCGCCTGGACGGGCAGGAGCTGCTGGCCCCAGGCACCGACTGGCGCCAAGTGCGCCAGCGGGTGGGCATGGTGTTCCAGAGCTACCACCTGTTCGGCCACATGAGCGTGCTGGACAACCTGCTGCTGGGCCCGCTCAAGGTGCAAAAGCGCGAGCGCGCCGAAGCCCAGGCCCAGGCCGAAGCACTGCTGGCGCGGGTGGGCTTGCTGGACAAGCGCGATGCCTACCCGCGGCAGCTGTCCGGCGGCCAGCAGCAACGCATCGCCATCGTCCGCTCGCTGTGCATGAACCCGCAGGTGATGCTGTTCGACGAAGTCACCGCCGCCCTCGACCCGGAGATGGTCAAGGAGGTGCTGCAAGTGATCCAGGGCCTGGCCCGGGACGGCATGACCCTGCTCATCGTTACCCACGAAATGGCCTTCGCCCGCGCGGTGGCCGACCGCATCGTGTTCATGGAGGCCGGCAGGATCCTTGAACAGAACCACCCCGAGCGCTTCTTCACCCAACCGCAGACCGCACGCGCGCAGCAGTTCCTGGAGAAATTCTCTTTCGTCGAAAGCCTGCCCAAGACACTGCACAAGGAACTGTCATGAACACCGCACCCTTTGCCAAACTGCTCGCTCCACTGCTTGGCCTGGCCCTGCTGGCCGGCTGCAACAAGGCCGAAGAACCGGCCAAGCCCGCTGGCGCCTCGCCCGCCAGCAGCTACCTGGAAACCATCAAGGCCCGCGACAAGCTGATCGTCGGCGTGTTCACCGACAAGCCGCCGTTCGGCTTCGTCGATGAGAGTGGCCGCTACGTCGGCTTCGACACCGACATCGGCCGGCGTTTCGCCAAGGACTTGCTGGGCGACGAGAACAAGGTCGAGTTCGTCGCCGTCGAGCCCGCCAGCCGCATCCCCTTCCTGCAGAGCGACAAGGTCGACCTGATCCTCGCCAACATGACCGTCACCCCTGAGCGCAAGGAGGCGGTGGACTTCACCAACCCCAACCTGCGCGTGGCCGTGCAGGCCATCGTTGCCGACGGCAGCCCGGTGCAGAAGCTCGACGAGCTGGCCGACAAGACCATCATCGTCACCACCGGCACCACGGCCGATATCTGGCTGACGAAAAACCACCCGGACTGGAAGCTGCTCAAGTTCGAAAAGAACAGCGAGTCGCTGGCCGCCCTGGCCAATGGCCGTGGCGATGCCTATGCCCAGGACAACCTGATCCTGTTCAGCTGGGCCAAGCAGAACCCGGGCTACCGTGTGCTGCCGCAACTGCTGGGCGAGGAAGCACCGATTGCCCCGGCGGTGAAGAAGGGCAATGCCGAGCTGCGCGACTGGGTGAATGCCGAGCTGGCCAAGCTGGGTGAGGAGAAGTTTTTGCTCAAGCTGTACGACCAGTACGTGCGCAAAGAGCTGAGCGACGACACCAAGCCTGAGAGCGTGATTGTCGAAGGGGGCAAGTGGCAGGGTTGATCTGATCGCGGGGCAAGCCCGCTCCCACGGTTCCAACGTGGGAGCGSGSGTTCTCCAGGCTGGAGABAHSSCTCCCACGGTTCCAACGTGGGAGCGGGCTTGCCCCGCGATGGCGATATCAGCCGTTGCGCGGCAACCAGTTCAACAGGAAATCATTCACCACCCCCGGGTTCTCCAGGCTGGAGATATGCCCGGCAAACGGAATCTGCGCCGCCAGGCAACCAATCAACTGCGCCATCTCGTTCGACTCCGCGGGCGGCCTGGGAATGTCCTGATCACCACAGATCACGATGGTCCGATCTGCAGGCAGCTCGCCGAGGCGTGCCAGCAGATCCGGCCGGCCAAAGATCACTCGCCCCATCGGGTCCAGGCTTTCGCGGATGGTCTGGGCGCTGCTTGCCTTCAACTGCGCACGAAACTGCTCGCGCACCTGGGGCACGGTTTCCCCGCCGGCATGGAAGAAGATCGGTACCACGATATCCAGCAGCGGGTCGACAAACGCGCCTGCTGCACTGGCGGCATCCAGCAGGCCGAAGTACTTCAGCCGCGTGGCCTCCGGTTCCGCCCCCAGGTAGGTATCCAGCAGCACCAGGCGGTCAACCCGCTCCGGGTGTTCGATGGCCAGCTGCGCGCCCCACATGCCGCCGACCGACAGGCCGACCAGATGGCACTTGGGGATATCCAGCGCATCGAGCAGGGCCAGGTGCTGGCGGCTCAAGGCGCTCATGTCGGTGGTGGTGGCCGGCGGCGCGTCGGAATCGCCGTGGCCCCACAGCTCGGGCACGATGACCCGGAAGTGCTTCGACAGCGCGTCGATCTGCGGTTGCCACATGGCGGCCGACCACAGGTAGCTGTGGCCGAGCAGGACGGGGAAGCCCTGGCCCTGGTCGACGTAGCTCATGCGCGCGCCGTCTATTTCGATGAAGTGTTTTTGCATGGGGTTATCTCATGAATGGGGATAGCAAATTTGGTAATCGTGACAAGGCCCTGTGGGAGCGGGTTTACCCGCGAACACCGGCAGAGCCGGTGCCATCCACCACGTCACCTGCTTCGCGGGTAAACCCGCTCCCACAGGGGCCAGGTTTTCATGACGATCATCGCTCAGGCACCAACCGCAACGTGCTCTGCGCCGGGATCACCCCCATGCGCGCCTTGTGGTAGCGCCCCTCGATGTAATCCTCTGCCTGGTCGCCATAGTGCTTGTCGAACGGCACGCCGCTTTGCCCGACCGGGTTGATGGTCAGGGCCGCGCCGGCGTCGGCGAAGTCGATCACCCGCCGGGTGGACGGGCCATAGGTGACCGGCCAGGGCGCCGGGCCGATCTTCGCTGAAAGGTTGTTCGGCACTTCATGAGTGCCCGGGGCGGCGAAGGGGCCAACGTTGAACAGCAGGTTCAGCGGCTTTTTCACCCCCAGCGGGTGGTTGTGGGTGAGGGTGTGGGCCTTGCCCCATTGCCAGCTGGCCGGGTCCTTGCCGAAGGTCTCGCCCAGGTGCTTGAGGCTGCGCTGCCAAGCCAGCCGCACGATGGCGTTGCGGTCGGTGTGTTCATTGCCGCCGCGCAGGTTCCACCAGGGTGAGGCCGGGTCGGCGGCCAGGCGCGGCAGGGCCGCGTCGATGGCGCGGGTGCTGATCAGGATCGGGAACCAGGTATCGCCCAGCTCGTCATGCAGCGCAGCGAAAGCCAATTCGTAGAGGAACTGGTTGAACAGCGTGGCGCTGGTGGAGTCCAGCGGGTAGTCGCCGCGCCAGGCGGCCAGCTGTTCGACCAGCTCTTTCTCTTCGTCCCCCTGGGCCACGCTGCGCAAGGTGCCCAGCAGCGGCGCCAGGGTGCGCGGGCCGTAGTCGTTGCTGGTGTCCAGCTGCAGGGCCTGGCTGTTCTGGGTGTCCCACTTGATGTCCGGGTTGCTCAGGTGGCGGTCCAGTTGGCGGCCGCGGTCGGCCAGGTTGTAGTAGCCGGGCACCGGCACCACCGCCGGTGGCTGGTAGTTGGCCGAGACGATGTAGCCGCTGGCCGGGTTTTCCTGCTGCGGGTTGACGCTGAACGGGTAGAAGCCGGGCTTGTCGGCCTGGCCGCTGTTGCCGTCGAGGATGAACGCCGGGTTCACCCCGTCCGGGCGGATCGGCAGGCGCGCCGCCGCCCACCAGCCGATATCGCCACGGGCGTTGGCCCAGACCAGATTCAGCCCTGGCGCCTGCACCTTGGCTGCCGCTTCGCGCATCTTGCCCAGGGTGTCGGCGCGGTTGATCTGGTAGAAGCCTTCGAGGATCGGGTTGTCGGTTTCCAGGAACGCCCACCACATGGCGATGGGCGCAGCGCCGGCGCTGTTGCCCAGCACCGTGTTGACGATTGGGCCGTGGGGCGAGCGGCGCAGGGTGAGGGGCACCGGCTGCTCGCCTTTTACGGCGATCTGCTGCTCGGTTTTTTCCAGGGTCTGCCAGCGGCCATCGACCATCACTTGCTCGGGGTTGGCCGGGTTGGTCTTTTCGGCGATCAGGTCGACGTCGTCGTTCTGGAACATGGTCAGGCTCCAGCCGAAGTCGCGGCTGTGGCCAAGCAGGGCGAACGGGTTGAGCGCCTGGAAGTAGCCGTACAGGTTGAAGCCCGGCGCCGACAGCTCGGCCTCGTACCATACCGCCGGCACCGCGAAGCTGATGTGCGGGTCGCCCGCCAGCAACGGGCGGCCGCTGCGGGTGCGGCTGCCGGCCACGGCCCAGGCGTTGCTGCCTTCGAACTGGGGGATGCCGGCATCGCCCAAGGCCTCGTGGCTGAGCCGCGCCAGCTGCTCCAGGCTGCGCCAGTCGGCGGCGGCCAGCGGCGCGGCGATGGCACCGTCGGGCTGCCAGTCGAGGTCGAAGATTTTCAGGTAATCGGCGCCGAGCTGGTCGCGAATGTAGGTGAGCGCGGGTTCGGTGCGAAAGGCCGCGGCGAAGCTGTAGGCCAGGTAACCGGCGATGCTCAGGGTGTCCTCGGCGGTGAAGGGGCGCGGAGGGATGCCGAGCAGGTCGAACTCCATCGGCTTGGGATGGCTGGCCTGCCACTGGTTCACGCCATCGAGGTAGGCCTGCAAGGCTATCCAGGCCGGGGCCTGGCGGTCCTGGCGCTGCACCATCAGCGCGGCCTGCTCGCGAATGCGCAGGCTGCGGAACAGGGTGTCGGTGGGCAGCAACTTGTCGCCCAGCACCTCGGCCAGCTCGCCTCGCGCCAGGCGGCGCATGATCTCCATCTGGAACAGGCGGTCCTGGGCGTGCACGTAGCCCAGGGCGCGGTACAGGTCCTGCTCGTTCTGCGCCTGCAGGTGCGGTACGCCGCGCGCGTCATAACGGGCGGTGACCGGCGCCTGCAGGCCGGCGACGGCCAGTTCGCCCTCGCGCTGGGGCTGCTTGCCCTGCACATACCAGTAACCGGCGCCGGCAGCGGCCACGGCAATCACCACGGCCAGCAGGGTCAGGCTGCGCTTCATCGAGACTCCTTGTGCACTCGAGCGAAAAATGTGGTCCGATCATCGGCGGATTCGCGCACTGAGCATAGCCCCAACAAGGAGTTTCCAATGTCCCTCAGCGAAAAACAGAAAATGCTGCAAGGCCAGCTCTACCACGCAGGCTGCCCGGAACTTCAGGCCGAGCAGATCGCCAACAAGCACTGGATGCACCGCTACAACGCCAGCGTCGAGCTGCTCAACGAAGCCCGCCATGGGTTGCTGGTCGAGCACTTCGGCAGCGTCGGCGACGGTGTGGTGATCCGCCCGCCGTTCTATTGCGACTACGGCTACAACCTCAGTGTCGGCGCCAATACCTTCATGAACTTCAACTGCGTGATCCTCGACGTGCTGCCGGTGCGCATCGGCGCCGACTGCCAGATCGGCCCTGCCGTGCAGATCTACACCGCCGACCACCCGCTCGACCCTGAGCTGCGCCGCAGCGGCCTGGAAAGTGGGCGGCCGGTGACCATCGGCGACAACGTGTGGATCGGCGGCGGGGCGATCATCCTGCCGGGGGTGAGCATTGGCGATAACGCCGTGGTCGGCGCCGGCAGCGTGGTCACCCGCGATGTGCCGGCGGGGGCAGTAGTGGTGGGTAACCCGGCACGGGTACGTCAACCTGCCCAGGGGCAGTAGCAGCCCACGGCCAGGGTGTTGCTGGCCTGCACCCGGCGCCCTTCATTCAGGGCCTTGAGGATAGGCTCGATGAAGCTGTTGCTGGAATTGCACACTGCGCCTTCGCTGTAGGGGCCGAAGTAGGCCAGCTCGCCGTTGCGGTCCCAGATCGCCACGGCGGGGGTGGCCGGCAGGTGTTCGCTGCCGGGCAGCCCGGCCAGGGGTTTGAGTGCACCGAGGTTGGCGGGCAGTTGGCCGTGGCTGCCGGGCCGTTGCACCACGTGGAAGCTGACCCCCTGTGGGGCAAAGTGCTCGACCAGCTCGCCCAGGTGCTGCTGGTTACCGACGTTGCACGGGCAGGCTGGGTCCCAGAAGTGCACCACGCGGATCGAGCCGGGGCCGGCCAGTTCGGGCGGCAGGCGCAGCTGGCTGCCGTCGAACAGTGTGGTCTGGTTGTCGAAGGGGCGCAGGTAGCGGGCCTGGAAACTGTCGTAGGCCCACCACAGGGCGGCGGCGCAGAGCAGGGCAATACTGGTCGAAAGCAGTGTCTTGGTAATTCGCATGTGAGTCCGCAATCCCTGTGGGAGCGGGCTTGCCCCGCGATCTGGTCATCGCGGGGCAAGCCCGCTCCCACAGGGACGAGTTGGCCTTGGGTCGTGCGCCAGCTTGCCATGGCGCTGCCATAAGCTGAATATCCCAGATCAATACTCGCCTCGTTGTGGATGTACCGATGCCTGCCGCTTTGAAGCCCGACCTGTTGCGCGCCAGCCTGGCGCCGCTTGCCGAACGCCAACCGTTGTCCGCTCAAGCCCGCGACTATCAACGCTATTACGGCCTGGAGCTGGGCGTGCCGAGCTGGCTTGGCGGCTTTCGCGCGGCGGGGTTCGAGCTGGTCGGCCAGGTCTGGCTCCCCGCGCAGCCGGTGGCGACGTTGTTCATGCTGCACGGCTACTACGACCACATGGGCCTGTACCGGCATGTCATCGAGTGGGCATTGGCGCAGGGCTATGCAGTGATCAGCTGTGACCTGCCAGGGCACGGGTTGTCCAGCGGCGAACGGGCCAGCATCGAAGACTTCGCCATCTACCAGCAGGCCCTCGATGCACTGTTCGAGCAGGCGCGCCAACTTGAGCTGCCGCACCCCTGGCACCTGTGCGGGCAAAGCACGGGCGGTGCGATCGTGGTCGATCACCTGTTGCATTGCGCCGAGCAGAGCCCGGCCGACGGCGAGGTGATTCTGCTGGCGCCGCTGGTGCGCCCGCGCGCCTGGGGTTGGTCGAAGCTGAGCTACCGGGTGCTGCGCCACTTCGTCAACGGCATCGAGCGGCGCTTCAGCGAGAACACCAACGATCCGGCGTTCCTGCCGTTCCTGGAGGCCGACCCGCTGCAGCCACGGCGCCTGCCGACTGCCTGGGTCGGGGCATTGATGAAATGGGTAAGGCGCATCGAGGCCGCGCCGCAGAGCGCGCGACGGCCATTGATCGTACAGGGGGAGGCGGATGCCACGGTGGATTGGCCGTACAACCTCAAGGTGCTAAAGGCCAAGTTCGCCGAGCCGCAGATCCTGATGCTGCCCGAGGCCCGGCACCACCTGGCCAACGAGCTGCCGGGCATCCGCCGGCGCTACTTCGACTTCATTGGCCAGCGCCTGGGCTGATCAGTTCAGGTCGTTGGCATTCTGGCCCACGGCGAGGGCCGCGCGCACCGCGCTTACCGCCGCTTTGTAGTAGGCCTGGCCGTCCGGCGACTCGGCGAAGGTCGAGAACTGCTCCAGCTCGGCGTCCGACAGGTCGCGATAGACATACAACAGGGTGTTGTCGAGGTCTTCGCCGACCTGGTTCATCAGGCGCTGGCGTTGGCCGTCGAGCAGGCTCTGCGTCTGACCTCCACCGAACAGGCCGGGGATCATCGAGCTGAGGCTGTCGGCGGCCACCCCGGCGATGGCCAGGCTGACTTCCGCACCGGCCTCGCGCGCGGGAAGCGCCTGTGCCAGGTGGCCGATGATCAGCTGGCGATTGTCGCTGGCCTGGATCTTAGGCAAGCCCTTGGCATTCTTGGCCAGCTGGTCCTTGCGCGTGGCCAGCAGCTCGGCGGCCACCACCTTGCGCCCTAGTGGCGACTGGAAGAAGGCCAGGGCCGGTGCCGGGTTCTTGAGGGTGCTGCGCAACTGCGCCTGGGCGCGGCGGTCCATGGCCTGGGCCTGGAAGCGCTGGTTGCTGTTGTTGACCAGCGCCTGGTAAACCGCAGGCGGCAGGCTGTTGCGGTAGCGCTGTTGGGCGGCGCTCACGGCATCGTTGAAATGGGCTCGCTGGTCGGGCCAGCCGGCGGCCTTGTACAGCTGATCAAGGTTGTCTGCCCAGACAGGCATGGTGCAGATCATCAGCAGAAGCAGGGAAAACAGACGGCGCATTCAGGACTCCTGTCGTCAGGCCGCCATTGTCCTTGGCATGGCGGGGCTTTGTCGAGTCGCCAGGGGCGCTTCCTGACCAAGTGGCGCTGTGCGCGGGCAGGCCGAATGGCTATGATGCGCCATGCACAATCCTTGCGAACATCCCATGCTGTCGGCAATCGTCGACGACCTGGCCACCCGTGGCTGGTCGCAGCAAACCCTCTTTCTACCCGACGGGCTGTCGCGTGAGCTCGCGCTCGAGTGCCGGCGCCGTTATGCCGAAGGCGAACTCAACCCTGCCGGGGTGGGGCGCGGCGCCGCGCAGGAAGTGCGCGAGGCGATCCGTGGCGACCAGATCCAGTGGATCGACCCTGGTGAATCCGCGGCCTGCGACCAGTATTTGGGGGCCATGGACAGCCTGCGCCAGGCCATCAACCAGGGGTTGTTCCTCGGGCTCGAGGATTTCGAGTGCCATTTTGCCCTGTATCCGCCGGGGGCCTTCTACCGCCGCCATCTGGATCGCTTCCGCGACGACGACCGGCGTACCGTTTCTGCGGTGTTCTATCTCAATGAAGGCTGGCAGCCGGACGATGGCGGGCAGCTGCGCATGTTCCTCGACGGCGATGTCGAGCATGACGTGCAGCCGATCGCCGGCAGCCTGGTGGTGTTCCTGTCTGGCGCCATTCCCCATGAAGTCCTGCCGGCCGGGCGCGAGCGCCTGTCGCTGACGGGCTGGTTCCGCCGCCGTGGCAATGACCCCTTCTGAGCCGCCGAGAGTCCTGGTCAGCGCCTGTCTGCTGGGCCAGCCGGTGCGCTACGACGGGCGTGCCAGCGGACACCCCGATCTGCTGCAGCGCTGGCAGGCCGAGGGCCGGGTAGTGCCGCTGTGTCCGGAAGTGGCCGGCGGCCTGTCGACACCCCGGCCTGCGGCGGAAATCCCGGGCGGGCAGGGTGGTCAGGTGCTGGACGCACAGGCACAGGTGCTGACGGCTAGCGGCGAGGATGTCAGCGCGGCGTTCATGGCCGGGGCGCAACGGGCGCTGGAGCTGGTTCGCCGGCATGGCATCCGGGTGGCGGTGCTCAAGTCCGGCAGCCCGTCGTGCGGTAACCGGCAGACCTACGACGGCACTTTCACGGGGGTGAAAGTAGCGGGCGAGGGCGTCACCACGGCGTTGTTGCGACGTGAAGGGGTGCAGGTGTTCAGCGAGCTGGAGCTGGACGAGGCCGAACGGGCGCTGGCAAGCCTGCAATAGGCGCCAGCGTCAGCAGGTACTCACTTGCGCGCTTCGCTGCGCAGCCATTTCTGTTCAAGCGCGGCTAGCCGGCCATCACTCTCGATCCGCTTCAGGGCATTGTTCACGGCACTCTCGAAGGCCGGATTGCCTTTCTGGAAGGGGATCACCAGGTGCGAGGTACTGAATGGCTGGCTGGTGACCAGTTCAGGGTCCAGTTCAGGTTGAGGCTTGTTGAAGGCAATGTCGTACTTGCCGCTGACCACGCCCGGCAAGACATCTTCAGCCGTGGCTTCGACGAACTCGGCGCGCACATCCAGCTCTTTGGCCAGGGCCTGGCCCAGCTCGATTTCGAAGCCGGTAAGGCGCTGGTCTTCTTTGAGCACATAGGGTGGCGTGTCGCTCAACACGGCAATGCGCAGTTCGCCACGGTCGTTGATTTCGTCGATCAGTTCGGCCTGGGCCAATGGGCAGAACAGTACTGCCAGCAGTACGCCAATGGTCAAACGCATGAAAGCCCCTTATTTGTATGGCAGATGAATGTCATTCGCCGCAGCTTGCTCCTCGCCCGGTCGAACGCAGCCTATGACCCCAGGACCTGGGTAATGTTTAACGTCATTAGCAACTATTTCTGTAGCGTTTTTCTGAACCTTCGCCGGCGCAGATGAACTATGGTGAATAACCGCTTTGCTTGGTTTTAGTGATAGCGGTCAATTGAAGTGAATGACAGGAGAAGTGAATGAAAAGCCTATTTTCGCGTGCTGCCGTTGCCGGTCTGCTGATGGGGGCGTCGGTGTTCGCCAGTGCTGCGGATGCACTCAAGAGCGAGCAGCCACCGGAAGGCGCCAAGGTCTTCATCGTTTCCCCCGCCGACGGCGCCACGGTCGACAAGACCTTCACCGTCAAGTTCGGCATCGAGGGCATTGCCCTCAAACCTGCCGGTGACCAGACCGCGCACAGCGGCCATCACCACCTGCTGGTGGATGTCGACAAGGCGCCGGTGGCTGACATGCCGCTGCCGACCAGCCTGATGCCCGAGAACAATGCCCCGTTGCCGGCCGGCCCGCAGGTGCTGCACTTCGGCAAGGCACAGACCGAGGCGACCATTACCCTCACACCGGGCAAGCACACCCTGCAACTGGTGCTGGGCGACAAGTATCACGTGCCGTTCAAGCCGAGCGTTGAATCGCAGAAGATTACCGTCAACGTCAAGTAAGGCTGGCGCCGGGCCCGCAGGATTGGGTTCAAATCGCCATAAAAAAAGGGAGGCCACCAGGGCCTCCCTTTTTCATGCAGCCAGCAAACTCAGAACAGTACGCGCGAGCGGATAGTGCCTTTGACGTGCTGCAGTTTTTCCTGGGCCAGGTCCGAGTACTCGGCGTCGACGTCGATCACCACGTAACCGACTTTCTCGTCGGTCTGCAGGAACTGACCGGAGATGTTGATACCGTTTTCGGCGAACACTTTGTTGATTTCGCTGAGCACGCCCGGAATGTTTTCGTGGATGTGCAGCAGGCGGTGCTTGCCTGGGTGCGCCGGCAGGGCCACTTCAGGGAAGTTGACCGACGACACGGAAGTACCGTTGTCGCTGTACTTGACCAGCTTCTCGGCCACTTCCAGGCCGATGTTGGCCTGGGCTTCGGCGGTGGAACCACCGATGTGCGGGGTCAGGATCACGTTGTCCAGGCCACGCAGCGGGCTTTCGAACTCTTCATCGTTGGAGCGCGGCTCGACCGGGAACACGTCGATGGCGGCGCCGATCAGGTGCTTGTCCTTGATCGCGGCGGCCAGGTGATCCAGCTCGACCACGGTGCCACGGGCGGCGTTGATCAGGATCGAGCCCTTCTTCATCGCGCGGATTTCCTTCTCGCCGATCATCCACTGGGTGGATGGCAGCTCGGGAACGTGCAGCGAGACGATGTCGGCCAGGCCCAGCAGTTCGTTCAGGCTGGTGATCTGGGTGGCGTTGCCCAGCGGCAGCTTGGTCAGCGGGTCGTAGAAGTAGACCTGCATGCCCAGGCTCTCGGCCAGTACCGACAGCTGGGTGCCGATCGAGCCGTAGCCGACGATGCCCAGCTTCTTGCCTCGGATCTCGAAGGAGTTGGCCGCGCTCTTGATCCAGCCGCCACGGTGGCAGGAAGCGTTCTTCTCAGGGATACCGCGCAGCAGCAGGATGGCTTCGGCCAGCACCAGTTCGGCGACCGAACGGGTGTTGGAGTACGGTGCGTTGAACACCGCGATGCCGCGTTCGCGGGCTGCGCCCAGGTCGACCTGGTTGGTGCCGATGCAGAAACAGCCGACCGCGACCAGTTTCTTCGCGCAGTCAAAGACCTCTTCGGTCAGTTGAGTGCGCGAGCGGATGCCGATGAAGTGGGCATCGGCGATCTTTTCCTTCAGTTCTGCGTCCGGCAGCGAGCCGGTGAGGTATTCGATGTTGCTGTACCCGGCAGCCTTGAGGGTATCCACCGCATTCTGGTGGACGCCTTCAAGAAGAAGGAACCTGATCTTGCTCTTGTCGAGAGAAGTCTTGCTCATCTGCGTAAACCTGTATCCCGGAGAAAAATGGCGAGGGGGGGTGAAGCGGCGCGGTGTCGGCCTTAGCACGAACAACGGGAGGGCTATGCTAGCATACGCGACTCAATCTGAGCTTATCCCGACAGGTGAAGAGTACTCAGGGTGACTATGAATAAGTCGAGGGTTCCAGCGATGACCCAGCCTGCATTGATTGAAGAGCTGATGACCCTGGTCGACCCAGGCAAGGTGCTTACCGACCCGGCCTCGCTCGACGCCTATGGCAAGGACTGGACCAAGCATTACCCGCCCGCGCCGAGCGCCATCGTTTTTCCCAAGACCATCGAGCAAGTGCAGGCCATCGTCGCCTGGGCCAACCGGCACAAGGTTGCCCTGGTGCCGTCCGGCGGCCGCACTGGCCTGTCGGGTGCCGCGGTCGCTGCCAACGGCGAAGTGGTGGTGGCCTTCGACAACATGAACCAGATCCTCGCCTTCAATGAGTTCGACCGCACCGTGGTCTGCCAGCCAGGCGTTATTACCCGCCAGCTGCAGCAGTTCGCCGAGGACCAGGGCCTGTATTACCCGGTGGACTTCGCTTCCAGTGGCTCCAGCCAGATCGGCGGCAATATCGGCACCAACGCCGGCGGCATCAAGGTCATTCGCTACGGCATGACCCGCAACTGGGTCGCCGGGCTGAAGGTGGTCACCGGCAAGGGCGAACTGCTCGAGCTCAATAAGGACCTGATCAAGAACGCTACCGGCTACGACCTGCGCCAACTGTTCATCGGCGCCGAAGGCACGCTGGGCTTTGTGGTCGAGGCAACCATGCGCCTGGACCGCGCGCCGCGCAATCTGACGGCGATGGTGCTGGGCACGCCGGATTTCGACGCGATCATGCCGGTACTGCACGCCTTCCAGGGCAAGCTGGACCTCACCGCGTTCGAGTTTTTCTCCGATAAGGGCCTGGCCAAGATCCTGGCCCGTGGCGACGTGCCCGCGCCCTTCGCGACGGACTGCCCGTTCTATGCCTTGCTGGAGTTCGAAGCCAGCACTGAGCAGGTAGCCAACGAAGCGCTCGCCACCTTCGAGCACTGCGTCGAGCAGGGCTGGGTACTGGACGGGGTGATGAGCCAGAGCGAGACGCAGCTGAAGAACTTGTGGAAGCTGCGCGAATACCTGTCCGAGACCATCTCCCACTGGACCCCGTACAAGAACGACATCTCGGTCACCGTGTCGAAGGTGCCGGCGTTCCTGCGCGATATCGATGCCATCGTCGCCGAGCACTACCCGGATTACGAGGTGGTCTGGTATGGCCACATCGGCGACGGCAACCTGCACCTGAACATCCTCAAGCCTGACCACATGAGCAAGGACGACTTCTTCGCCTCGTGCACCAAGGTCAACAAGTGGGTGTTCGAGATCGTCCAGCGCTACCACGGCTCGATCTCCGCCGAGCACGGCGTGGGCATGACCAAGCGCGATTACCTGGGCTACAGCCGCTCACCGGATGAAATTGCCTGCATGAAGGCAATCAAGGCGGTGTTCGACCCTAACGGCATCATGAATCCGGGTAAGATCTTCGCTCCCGAATAAAAAGCAGTGTTCACAGGAGTCGGCCATGAGTTACCAGCACCAGTACGTAGACGGCACGCGCATCCACTTCCCGCTGGGCAAGGTGGTGTGCATCGGCCGCAACTACGCCGAGCATGCCAAGGAACTGGACAACCCAATCCCCAGCGAGCCGCTGCTGTTCATCAAGCCGGGCAGTTGCGTGGTGCCGCTCGAGGGTGGTTTCAAGATCCCGACCGAGCGCGGCTCGGTGCACTACGAGGCGGAAATCGCCGTGTTGCTGGGCAAGTCGCTGTCGCCCCATCCAACCGAAGAAGAAGTGCTCGACGCCATTTCCGGCTTTGCCCCGGCGCTGGACCTGACCCTGCGCGACCTGCAGGCCAAGTTGAAGGAAAAGGGCCTGCCGTGGGAGCTGTGCAAGAGTTTTGACGGCGCTTGCGTACTGCCGCCGTTCGTGTCGGCGGGTACCTTCGAGGACCTCACCGACATCGGCATCCGTCTGACCATCAATGGCGAAGTGCGCCAGGACGGCAACAGCGCGATGATGCTCAACCCGATCGTGCCGATGATCCAGCACATGGCGGCGAACTTCTCGCTGCAGGCGGGCGACGTGATTCTCACCGGCACCCCGGCGGGCGTGGGGCCGTTCAATGTCGGTGACGAACTGGTGCTGGAACTTCCGGGCGTCAGCCGGTTCGAAGGCCGCGTGCTCTGACTCCGTAGAAGCGACGGCAGCCCTGCTGCCGTCGTGTGGCCATCACCTGATGGCATTTGTCGTTTTTTTCACAAACGATCCGGATAATGCGCAGTTTCATGTTCATTTGCCGACGTTAAGGAAGACATTACGGCCAACCATCAGGACCTCGCCAATGGCTATCCCGTCCACCGCTCCTGTTCCGCCCACCCGTAAACGTCATGCGCTGCTGCGTTGGCCGGCCTGGCTCGCTGCACTGGCACTGATCGGCTATGGCCTGGCCGTGGCCATGCACTGGGATGACCGAGGGCTGCTGTGGATAAAGGAGCGCTTCGAGACCCAGGCCGAACGCCAGGAAAGCATCTGGCTGCCGGACTATGTGGTGGACATCGATGCCAAACCGCTACCGGGCATGGAGCGGGACGAGGCCTCTGACCTGGCCTACAGCCCGCACACTCGCACCCTGTTCGCGGTGATGGGCAAGCACCCCTTCCTGGTCGAGCTGACGCTTGATGGTGATGTGCTGCGCAAGATGCCGCTGGTAGGTTGGTCGAACCCGGAGGGCGTAGCGGTGCTGGAGGATGGCCAGATCGCCATCGTCGACGAGCGCAACCATGACCTGACCCTGGTCAAGGTGGACGCCGGCACCACGACGCTGAACCGCGCCGACTTCCACAGTTACAACCTGGGTGATGAAAGCAATGGCAACAAGGGCTTCGAAGCGGTGGTCTGGGACCCGATGCGCCAGCGCCTGGTGATTGGCGAAGAACGGCCGCCGCAGCTTTACGTCTGGAGCACCGATGGGCGCAGCCCGCTGAAGGGCGAGAAGCAGCCGCTGGCCAGTGACGAACTCGACCTGCGCAACCTCTCTGCGCTGGGCGTTGACCCCCGCACCGGCCACCTGCTGGTGCTGTCGGCGGACTCCAACATGCTGCTCGAGCTCGATGAAAAGGGTGAGCAGGTCAGCTTCATGACCCTGCTCGGCGGTTTCAATGGCCTCAAGGAGCGCATCCCTCGGGCAGAGGGCGTGGCCATGGACGAGCAGGGCAACCTCTATTTTGTCAGCGAGCCCAACCTGTTCTATCGCTTCAAGAAGCACTGACGGGCGCTCAGAAAAGTCCTACGCTGGCATTAAGCTTTGCTTCAGTTGGTAGTGGTTAGATTCGTGCTCATTTTGCCGAGTTTGCCCCCATGCGCCCTAGTCGCCGTCTGATTTGTGCTGTCATCGCCCTTGCTCTGCTGCTTTTCGCCGGCGTGGCAGGGCACCACTTCCGCCTGTTCGAGCGCGGCTGGTTCAACCTCAAGACCTGGTGGCAGCCCGCGCAACAGAGCATGGGCCTGGACCGTTACCAGGTGGTGCTCGAGGCCCAGCCTGTCGTCGGCCTGGACGACGACGTCTCGGCGCTGACCTACGATCCCGACCGCAAGAGCCTGTTCACCGTCACCAATGCCAAGTCCGAGCTGATCGAGTTGTCGCTGGACGGGCGCATCCTGCGGCGGATTCCCCTGACCGGCTTCGGTGACCCCGAAGCGGTGGAGTATGTGGGCCCCAGCACCTATGTGATCACCGATGAGCGCCAGCAGCGCCTGATTCGTGTGCGCCTGGACGACGACACCCTGTTCCTCGACGCCAACGATGCCGAGCAGCTCAGTCTGGGTATCGGCCTCAATGGCAACAAGGGGTTCGAGGGGCTGGCCTATGACTCGGCAGGCAAGCGCCTGTTTGTGGCCAAGGAGCGCGACCCGATGGTGATCTACGAGGTGCATGGCTTTCCCCATGACAACCCCGACAAACCCTACGCCGTGCATGTGGTACAGGACCGCAAGCGTGACCGGCGGTTGTTCGTGAGGGACCTGTCGAGCCTGCAGTACGACGAGCGCAGCGGGCATCTGCTGGCGCTGTCGGACGAGTCGCGGCTGGTGCTGGAGCTGGACGTGAAGGGCAGGCCGCTGAGCACGATGTCATTGCGCAAAGGGTTCCAGGGCTTGCAGCAGACCGTGCCGCAGGCAGAGGGGATTGCGATGGACGACGCCGGGACCCTTTATATGGTCAGTGAGCCGAACCTGTTCTATGTGTTCAAGCAGCCGGCTGACTGAATGGGCTGAACAGATCGCGGGGCAAGCCCGCTCCCACGTGGGAGCGGGCTTGCCCCGCGATAGCGTCTTTACTGTCTGAACCTCAGACGGAGCCCACTTCATGTCCCTCAGCCTGTCCCTCGCCCAGGCCCGCCGCCTGGCGCTGTCCGCCCAAGGCTTCGGCAAGCCCCCCGATACCCCGGCCACCCCGGCCAGCCTCAATCGCACCTTCCAGCGCCTGGGTGTGGTGCAGATCGATTCGGTCAATGCCCTGGTCCGCTCCCACTACCTGCCATTGTTCTCGCGCCTGGGCGATTACCCGCAGGCGTCGCTCGACCAACTCGCCTGGGGCACGCGCCGCCAGCGCCGGCTGTTCGAGTATTGGGGCCATGAAGCCTCGCTGCTGCCGCTTGCGCTGTACCCGCTGATGCGCTGGCGCATGGCCCAGGCCCGTGAAGGCCAGGGCATCTACCGGCAGCTCGCGGCCTTTGGCCGTGAGCGTCCCGAGGTGATCGAGCGCGTTCTGGCGGCGGTGGCCGAGCGCGGCGCATTGGGCGCTGGCAGCCTGTCGACCCGCGAGGAGCGCGCCGGCCCCTGGTGGGACTGGAGCGAAGAGAAACACGCATTGGAATGGCTGTTCGCCGCAGGCGAGGTGACGGTGGCCGGGCGTCGCGGTTTCGAGCGCCTGTACGACCTGCCCGAACGGGTGCTGCCTTCGACCCTTCTCGACCAGCCGGTACCCAGCGCGGCCGAAGCCCATCAAGGGCTGATGTTGCATGCCGCCAACGCGCTCGGCGTGGCCACCGAGCAGGACCTGCGCGATTATTTTCGTCTGTCACCCCAGCACAGCAAGGCGGCCCTGGCCGAATTGCTGGCGGACGGGCGCTTGCAGGCCTGTTCGGTTCAGGGCTGGAAGCAACCCGCCTATCTGGCGGGCACGCCGCGCATCCCCCGGCGTATCCACACCAGCGCCTTGCTGTCGCCGTTCGATTCGCTGGTCTGGGAGCGCAGCCGCACCGAGCGGTTGTTCGACTTCCGCTATCGGCTGGAGATCTACACCCCGGCGCACAAGCGGGTGTACGGCTATTACGTGCTGCCTTTCCTGCACCGCGAGCGCATTGCCGCGCGCCTGGACCTGCGTGCCGAGCGTGGCCAGGGGCGGCTGGCGGTGCACGCGGTGCATGAAGAAGATCAAGGGCTGGACGAGGAGGGCTATCGGGCGCTGGCAGTAGAGTTGCGGCGCCTGGCCGGCTGGCTGGGGCTTGAGCAGGTACAGCTCAACTGCCCTCGCGTCGAGGGCAGCCGGCTGCGTCAGGCATTGCTCAGCGGCGCACCTGCTTGAGGGTTTCGGCGATCAGGAAGGCCAGCTCCAGCGACTGGTCGGCGTTCATGCGCGGGTCGCAATGGGTGTGGTAGCGATCGGACAGGGCGTCTTCGGTGATCGGCCGGGCGCCGCCGATGCATTCGGTGACGTTCTGCCCGGTCATCTCGATATGGATGCCGCCGGCATGGCTGCCCTCGGCCTGGTGCACCTGGAAGAACTGCTTGACCTCGTCGAGGATCTGCGCAAAGTCGCGGGTCTTGTAGCCGCTGCTGGCCTTGATGGTGTTGCCATGCATCGGGTCCGAGCTCCACAGCACCTTGCGCCCTTCGCGCTCGACGGTACGGATCAGCCCCGGCAGGTGCGCGCCGACCTTGCTGGCGCCCATGCGCACGATCAGGTTGAGGCGGCCCGGGTCGTTGTCCGGGTTGAGCACGTCGATCAGGCGGATCAGCTCTTCGGGGTCCATGCTCGGCCCCACCTTCACCCCGATCGGGTTGTGCACACCGCGCAGGAACTCGACATGGGCGCCGTCCAGCTGGCGGGTGCGGTCGCCGATCCACAGCATGTGCGCCGAGCAGTCGTAATAGTCGCCGGTCAGGCTGTCACGGCGCACGAAGGCTTCTTCATAGTTGAGCAGCAGCGCTTCGTGGGCCGTGAAGAAGCTGGTTTCGCGCAGCTGTGGCGCAGTATCCAGGCCGCAGGCACGCATGAACGCCAGGGTTTCATCGATGCGGTTGGCCAGCTGGTGGTACTTGTCGGCCAGCGCCGAGTTGGCGATGAAGTCCAGGTTCCACTTGTGCACCTGGTGCAGGTCGGCGAAGCCGCCCTGGGCGAAGGCGCGCAGCAGGTTGAGGCTGGCCGTGGCCTGGTGGTAGGCCTGCAACAGGCGCTCGGGGTCGGGCACGCGGCTGGCGGCGTCGAAGCCGATGCCGTTGACGATGTCGCCGCGGTAGGCGGGCAGGGTGACGTTGCCGATGGTTTCGTCGTTGGCCGAGCGCGGCTTGGCGAACTGGCCGGCCATGCGCCCGACCTTGACCACCGGGCAGCCGGCGGCGAAGGTCATGACGATGGCCATCTGCAGCAGCACCTTGAAGGTGTCGCGGATCTTCGCCGCCGAGAACTCGGCGAAGCTTTCGGCACAGTCGCCGCCCTGCAACAGGAACGCCCGGCCCTGAGTGACCTTGGCGAACTGCCGGCGCAGCTCACGGGCCTCGCCGGCGAACACCAGCGGCGGGTAGCTGGCCAGCGTTTGCTCCACCTTCAGCAGGTGGGCGGCGTCCGGGTAGACGGGTTGCTGCTGGATCGGCAGGGCGCGCCAGCTGTCAGGGCTCCAGGGTTGGGTCATCACGGGCTCTATCTATAAGTGTCGGTTCAGGCGTAGCTGCCATGGTACAGCCGCCGACGTGCTTGTTGCACCACCGGCATTGGCGGACAATGCGCGTTTTGCGCAGGCGGTGGTGGGATGGCGACGGAGCGGGAAGAGCGGCTGCTGGCACGGGTGGAGGACGCCTTTGGCGTCATCAGCGTGTATGAGGTGGAAGACTACCGCTTCCTCGAATTCGGCGATGCCATCGAGCAGAGCTGCACCTTCACCGCCGACCCCAGCTGGCTGGAGTACGACTACACCCGCGCCATGCTGGTCGGCGCGCTGTGCCATGCACAGCCCGAGAGTGCGCTGTTCCTCGGTCTGGGCGCCGGCACCCTGACCCAAGCCTGTCTCAAATACCTGCCGCTGGACGATGTCGAGGCCATCGAACTGCGCCCCGACGTGCCGCGCCTGGCCATGGAGTTCATGGGCCTGGACGATGACCCGCGGTTGTACGTACGGGTGGGGGATGCCATCGAACTGCTGCCGACGGCGGAAAAGGCCGACCTGGTCTTCGTCGACCTCTACACCGACCATGGCCCCGGTGTCGGCCACCTGGCCTGGACGTTCCTGGAAAACTGCCAGAAGCAGCTCAACCCAGGTGGCTGGCTGGTGATCAACCAGTGGGCCAGCGATGACGGCCGGCCACTGGGTGCCGCCTTGCTGCGCGGGCTGTACCACCGGCATTACTGGGAACTGCCGGTGAAGGAGGGCAACGTGATCCTGCTGGTGCCCGCCGATCTGGATCAGCAGCTGGACATCGATGGCCTGCGCGCCCGGGCCGAGGCGCTGGCGCCTCGTTTGGGCTACTCGCTGGAATACCTGATCAAGGCGGTAAGGCCGGCAACCTGAAAGCATCGCGGGGCAAGCCCGCTCCCACGCGTTCATCGGGTTTGGACTGCCCCTTGGGATATTTAAGGGAAGGGTTCGTGGGAGCGGGCTTGCCCCGCGATGGCCCGTGTGAAGGAAACGTTTCAGCCCGGGCGAGGCAATGGCCAGATACTGGCCTTTTCCGCTGAAATATTTCTCACGGTTCCAGGCAATTTCGTATATAGTACGCGCCGGTCTTTTAGCGGGCCGCAAATCAGGTGGTGCAAATCCTCCGAACCCAGCTTCGGCTGCGCGTCCGCTAGTCGGACTTTCCCAAGACGTTCCCATTTTCAATCGTTTTCGCAAATCCCCGCCGCCAAAGCTGCCTGGGTGACCGTTTGGTCTTTCAAGGCATGTGCAGCTTTGGAGCATGGGTCTTTGCGGATGCACCTAGAGGCAGACCCATGACCCAGGAAACCGGCGGATTCGCCGCTCTCGATCTCAATCCGAATATTGTTGCTGCCGTCGTGGCCACCGGCTACGAAGAGCCGTCGGCCATTCAGCAACAGTCGATCCCGATCATCCTCGCCGGTCACGACATGATCGGCCAGGCGCAGACTGGCACCGGCAAGACCGCTGCCTTCGCCCTGCCGATCCTCAACAAGATCGACGTGAGCAAGCGCGAACCGCAAGCCCTGATCCTGGCGCCAACCCGTGAGTTGGCGCTGCAAGTTGCTACCGCTTTCGAAACCTACGCCAAGCAGATGCCGGGCGTTAACGTGGTGGCCGTCTACGGTGGTGCCCCGATGGGCCCACAACTGCGTGCCATCCGTAACGGCGCGCAAATCGTCGTCGCTACCCCTGGCCGTCTGTGCGACCACCTGCGTCGCGACGAGAAAGTCCTGTCCACCGTGCAGTACCTGGTACTGGACGAAGCGGACGAGATGCTCAAGCTCGGCTTCATGGACGACCTCGAAGTGATCTTCGACGCCATCCCGGCCTCGCGCCAGACCGTGCTGTTCTCCGCCACCCTGCCGTCTTCGATCCGTTCGATCGCCGAGCGCCATCTGCGCGAGCCGAAGCACGTCAAGATCCAGAGCAAGACCCAGACTGTCACCGCGATCGACCAGGCCCACCTGATGGTCCATGCCGACCAGAAGATCCCGGCTGTTCTGCGCCTGCTGGAAGTGGAAGAGTTCGACGCGCTGATCGCCTTCGTGCGTACCAAGCAAGCCACCCTGGACCTGGCCGCCGCGCTGGAAGCCAAGGGCTACAAGGCTGCCGCGCTGAACGGTGACATCGCCCAGAACCAGCGTGAGCGCGTGATCGACTCGCTCAAGGATGGCCGCCTGGACATCGTCGTCGCCACCGACGTCGCTGCCCGTGGCCTGGACGTACCGCGCATCACTCACGTGTTCAACGTTGACATGCCGTACGACCCGGAGTCCTACGTGCACCGTATCGGCCGTACTGGCCGTGCCGGTCGCGAAGGCCGTGCGCTGCTGCTGGTTACCCCGCGTGAGCGCCGCATGCTGCAGGTTATCGAGCGTGTTACCGGCCAGAAAGTCGCCGAAGCCCGCCTGCCTAACCCGCAAGCCGTGCTGGATGCGCGCATCAAGAAGCTGACCAAGAGCCTGGCGCCGCTGGTGGCCGAGTCCGAGGCCAGCCACGGCGAGTTGTTCGACCGCCTGACCGCCGACCTGGGTTGCAGCGCGCGTGCACTGGCTTCGGCCCTGCTGCGCAAGGCCACCAATGGCCAAGCCCTGGACCTGGCTTCGGTGGAGCGCGAGCAGCCGCTGGTGCCGACCCACACCCCGCGCGAGCGCAGCACCGGTGAGCGTGGCGAACGTGGTGAGCGCAGCGAGCGCAGTGGTGACCGCGAGCGTCGTGCGCCGATGCCGCTGGCCGAAGGCCGCGTGCGTTGCCGTACTGCCCTGGGTGCCCGTGACGGTATCGCCGCCAAGAACCTGCTGGGCGCGATCCTCAACGAAGGTGGCCTGGCGCGTGACGCCATCGGCCGCATCCAGGTACGCGACAGCTTCAGCCTGGTCGAGCTGCCGGAAGATGGCCTGGAGCGTCTGCTGACCAAGCTCAAGGACACCCGCGTAGCCGGTAAGCAGCTGAAGCTGCGCCGCTACCGCGAGGATTGATCCTGGCGCTGCACTGAAAAAATCCCCGGCCTTGGTCGGGGATTTTTTTTGCCTGCACCGACCTCTTCGCGGGTAAACCCGCTCCCACAGGTATTGCGCCGGATTTGAACTTGGCGCAATACCTGTGGGAGCGGGTTTACCCGCGAAGAGGCCCTTCAGTCGAACCGATAGATATCCATCCCCAGCGCCCCCAGGGTGAAGCCCTGGTGCACGATGCCGAACCGTTCACCCGACCCCATGGCGAAGTACAGCGGCAACAGGTGCTCGTCACTGGGGTGATTGCGCACTGCAAATGGCGCCTGCCGACGATAGTCCACCAGCGCATCCTGGTCCCCTGCCTCCAGCCGTTCCACCACCCAATCACGAAACGCCAGGGCCCAGGGCTCGACCGCATCCGGTCCGGCATGCCAGTCGAGCTCGCCGAGGTTGTGGGTGATGCTGCCCGAGCCGACCAGCAGGATGCCTTCCCCGCGCAGTGCCGACAGTGCCTGGCCGACCTTCAGTTGCAGGGCGGGGCCGGCCTGGCTCGGCAGCGACACCTGGATCACCGGGATGTCTGCCGCCGGGTACATCAGCGACAGCGGCACCCAGGTGCCATGGTCGAAGGGGCGTTTGTCGTCCTGTTTGGCGCCCAGCAGGTCGGCAACCCGGCTGGCCAGGGCTGGCTCGCCCGGTGCCGGATACTGCACGGCATACAGGGCCGGCGGGAAGCCGTGAAAGTCATGCCAGGTCTGTGGCTGGGGGTTGCCCGTCACCAGCAGCTCGCGGCTCTCCCAGTGCGCCGATACCACCACAATTGCCTTCGGGCGGGGCAGGGCGCGGGCCAGTGTGGCCAGGGCCGGGCCGCTGGCGCCAGGTTGCAGGGCGAGCATGGGCGATCCGTGGGAGATGAACAGGCTGGGCAGCATGGCGAGTTCCTGGCAGGTAAGATGCTGTCATCTTCGGTCAGGAAACGATCGAGATCCAATATAAGTTTTTACGGCTAAATATCGAAAAACCGGGAGGAATCATGGAGCCAGCGTTCTGGCACAAGCGGTGGGCGGACAACCAGATCGGCTTTCACCAGCCCCAGGTGAACCCTTACCTGCAAGCGCACTGGCCGGCGCTGGGCCTTGCCGTCGGGGCCCAGGTGCTGGTGCCCTTGTGTGGCAAGAGCCTGGACCTGCTGTGGCTGGCTGCGCAGGGGTATCGAGTGCTTGGCGTCGAGCTGTCGCGGCGGGCGGTGGAAGACTTCTTTGCCGAGCATGGGCTGGAGGCCGAGGTTTCGCAGCGGGGCGCTTTCGAGGTGTGGCGCTGTGGCGAGATCGAGCTGTGGTGCGGGGATATCTTCGCGTTGAATGCCGAGGACGTGGCCGGCTGCACCGGGCTGTACGACCGGGCGGCGCTGATTGCCCTGCCGCCCCGGATGCGCGAGCGCTACATGGCGTTGCTGGATGATTTGCTACCCACGGCCAAGGGCTTGCTGGTGACGCTGGACTACGACCAGTTGTTGATCGACGGGCCGCCGTTTTCGGTGGGAGATGCCGAAGTGCGTGCCGGGTTTTCCGGGTGGCAGGTCGATGAGGTCGAGGGGCGGGAGATTCTGGGCGAGAGCCCGAAGTTTATGAAGGCAGGTGTCGGAAGATTGCTGGAGCGAGCATACAGTGTTCGGCGCTGAAGCCATCGCGGGGCAAGCCCGCTCCCACGATTCCCTAGCGCCACATCGCTCAGCGTGGGAGCGGGCTTGCCCCGCGATGAGGCCGGTATCGGCAATGAAAAAGGGCGACCGAAGTCGCCCTTTTCGCTCAAGCCCTGAATCAGCCGCGGCGACGCAGTGCGTCGATGCGGTCTTCCAGTGGCGGGTGGCTCATCAGCAGGCCGGCCAGGCCGTGCTTGAGGCCACCGTTGATGCCGAAGGCCTTCATGGTATCGGGCATGTGCACTGGCAGGCCCTGTTCGCTGCGCAGGCGCTGCAAGGCACCGATCATCGCGCCGGTACCGGCCAGGTGGGCGCCGGCTTCGTCGGCGCGGAACTCGCGGCGGCGCGAATACCACATGACGATGATGCTGGCGAGGATGCCCAGTACCAGCTCGGCGACGATGGTCGCCACGAAGTAGGCGATACCGTGGCCTTCTTCGTTCTTGAAGATCACCCGGTCGACGAAGTTGCCGATGATGCGGGCGAAGAACATCACGAAGGTGTTCACCACGCCTTGCACCAGCGCCATGGTGACCATGTCGCCATTGGCCACGTGGCCGATTTCGTGGGCCAGTACCGCGCGCACTTCATCGGGCGAGAAGCGCTCGAGCAGGCCCTGGGAAACGGCGACGAGCGCGTCGTTGCGGTTCCAGCCGGTGGCGAAGGCGTTGGCCTCGTAGGCCGGGAAGATCCCCACTTCGGGCATCTTGATGCCGGCTTCGCGGGACAGCTCCTCGACGGTCTGCAGCAGCCACTGTTCGTGGCGGGTGCGTGGCTGGCTGATGATCTGCGTGCCGGTGCTCATCTTCGCCATCCACTTGGAGATGAACAGCGAGACCAGCGAACCTGCGAAACCGAACACGGCACAGAAGACCAGCAACTGGCCCAGGTTGAGGTCAACCCCGTTGGCGGCCATGAACCCGTTGAAGCCGAACAGGCTCAGGGTAATGCTTGCAACCAGCACCACCGCGAGGTTGGTGGCTACAAACAACAGAATGCGCATCATGGTTGTCACGTTCTCCTGACGGATAAGATTGTTGCGTACTGCGGGGGTATATAAGGGGGAGGCCTGGCGGATTCAACCGGTCGACTATTTCAAACTGTGTACGCGGGGAGTATGGCAGAGGATGCCGCAGAGGCTGCGGGAGAGAGCGTTGCAGGATGTAAGAATGATCGCGGGGCAAGCCCGCTCCCACGATACTTTGCCAACAGGCCCATTAGTTTTTTCCTGTGCAATGCCCATGAAAATGCTCGTTTCGCACCTGCCAGGGCTTGCCGAGAATGCAGGCAAACCCAGACAGGAGCTGCACCCATGACCTTCTCCATCATCGGCCGCTGCCAGGACACCGGCCAGGTCGGCATCGCCATCAGTTCGTCGAGCATCGCCGTGGGCGCCCGCTGCCCCTGGGTGCGGGCTGGCGTGGGCGCAGTCGCGACCCAGAACATCACCTTGCCGGCGCTCGGCCCGCAGATCCTCGATGCCCTCGAGCAGGGGCAGTTGCCGCCTGCCGCAGTGCTGGACCAGGTGCTCAGCGCCAACGGCTGGAGCGAGTACCGCCAGGTGACGGTGATCGACAGCCGTGGCCAGGTGGCGCTGTTCACCGGCAAGGAGGCCCTGGGCGTGCACAACGCGGTGGCTGGCGAGCAATGCGCGGCGGCGGGCAACCTGTTGTCGTCGCAGGCCGTGATCGAGGCGATGGTCGCCGCCTTTGAACAGGCCGGCGGCCACCTGGCCGATCGCCTGTTGGCAGCGATGCATGCGGCCATGGCCGCCGGCGGCGAGGCGGGGCCGGTGCATTCGGCGGCGATGAAGATCGCCGGCGAGCTGACCTGGCCGTTGGTTGACCTGCGCGTGGACTGGGCCGAGCAGGACCCGATCGGCGAACTGGACAAGTTGTGGCAGGCCTATCGCCCGCAGATGCAGGACTACGTGACCCGTGCACTCAACCCCACCGTCGCGCCGAGCTACGGAGTGCCGGGCGATGAATGAGCTGTCCAGCCAGGCGTTGCTGGCGCGGCTGGTGGGCTTTGCCACCGTCAGCCGCGCTTCGAACCTGGAGCTGATCGGCTTCATCCGTGACTACCTGGCCGGGCTTGGGGTCGACAGCGAGCTGTTCCTCAATGAAGAGGGCACCAAGGCCAACCTGTTCGCCACCATCGGCCCGACCGATCGCGGCGGCGTGGTGTTGTCCGGGCACACCGACGTGGTGCCGGTGGACGGCCAGGCGTGGACCGTCGAGCCCTTTGAGCTGACCGAGCGTGATGGCCGGCTGTATGGTCGCGGCACCGCCGACATGAAGGGCTACATCGCCTCGGTGCTGGCGGCGGTGCCGGCGTTTCTGGCGCAACCGTTGAAGCTGCCGGTGCACCTGGCGTTCTCCTATGACGAAGAAGTCGGTTGCCTGGGCGTGCGCTCGATGCTCGAGGCACTGCAGCAGCGGCCACACAAACCAAGGCTGTGCCTGATCGGCGAGCCCACCGAGCTCAAGCCGGTGCTTGGCCACAAGGGCAAGCTGGCCATGCGTTGCCAGGTGCATGGCGCGGCCTGTCATTCGGCGTATGCGCCCTATGGGGTCAATGCGATCGAGTATGCCGCGCGGCTGATCGGCAAGCTGGGCGAAATCGGCGACGAGCTGGCGCGGCCCGAGCAGCATGACGAGCGCTTCGACCCACCGTTCTCCACGGTACAGACCGGGGTGATCAAGGGCGGACGGGCGTTGAACATCGTGCCCGAGGAGTGCGAGTTCGATTTTGAGGTGCGGGCCTTGCCGGGGTTCGAGGCGCAGGCGGTGGCTGACCGCTTGCAGACCTATGCCGAGGCCGAGTTGCTGCCGCGCATGCGGGCGGTGAGTGCAGGCAGTGACATACGCCTGAAGCCGTTGAGCGCGTACCCGGGGTTGGCGACGCCGGCCGACAGTGAGGCGGCGCGGCTGGTGGCACTGCTCAGTGGCTCTGATGACTTCGGTACGGTGGCGTTCGGGACCGAGGGGGGGCTGTTCGACCAGGCCGGTATTCCCACCGTGGTGTGTGGGCCAGGGAGCATGGACCAGGGACACAAGCCGGATGAGTTTGTCAGCGTGGAGCAGTTGCGCGGGTGTGATGCGATGCTGGTCAGGTTGGCGGAGTACTTGCGCACGGCTTGATGGACAGATCGCGGGGCAAGCCCGCTCCCACGGGTTGGACTGCTCCCAAGGGTTGGATTGGTGTCCAACTTCTAGGAAGGGTCTAACCCGTGGGAGCGGGCTTGCCCCGCGAATGAGGCCTGAAAGTCAGAAAGTGGCCTTGACCTGCAGGCCCACCACCAGCGCGTTATCGATCTCTTTCCCGGAAAACGCCCCCGGCTCGACGATGTACTGCACATCCGGTCGCAGGTTGAGCCAAGGCGTGGCCTGGTAGCCATAGCTCAGTTCAATCAATTGCTCGGCACTGTCCAGGTTGGGGAAGTCCTGCCCGGCATCGAATGCGGCGTCTTCCAGCACATCCCGGCTACGCGGGTTCGGCACCGCACGGCCATACCCCAGCGCCACGGTATCCTTCGGGCGGCCTGCGAACGGCTTGTACAGCACAACGCCAGTGCCATACCACTTGGTGAACGGCGAGGCCGCCTTGCTCGATGCCGAATACTGACCGAAGGCATGCAGGCTGCGGCCCGGCGACGTGGGGTCGTTCCATACGGCCTGGTCGATCAGCAGATAATGGCCGCCGCGTCCCGACACTTCCTTGCTGCTGCCAATGCGCTTCACATCGGAGCTGTCGTAGTAGTAGCCCAGCTTGTACTCGCCCGGCAGCTCGCCCTGCAGCTTGTACACCAGCTCCACCGGGACCACCGTGCCGGTGGTGTGCTTGGGGCCCAGGTGCCAGGCACGGCTGGAATTGCCATTGCTCTCGGGGTCGACGTTGAACGCGGCCATCCGCAGCTGCCAGGCCGGCGAGAGGTCGTACTTGACCCGCGCACCCAGGTGGGCGTTGGGGTAGTTGGTCCAGCCGCTGCCGCCGGACATGTTCAGCGGGTGGCCACAGAAACCGGCGTTCATGAAGTTGCACAGGATGCCGCTGTCCAGGCCGCCCAGGTCGTTGCCCATGGCCATGTAGCCGAGCTTGACGTTGAGCGCCGGGGTGAAATTGCGCTCGTAGCTCAGTTCGGTCAGGCGGGTGTACAGGCCACCGTAGTTTTCCTGGATGGGCAGGCGGTTGCCCACCAGGTCTTCCGAGGCGCTGTTGCCGCGACGGTCGTTGATGGTCAGCTGGACTTTGCCGTCCAGGCTGTACAGCTTCGCCAGGTCGAATTGCACGCCAAGCTTGAGGTTCTGCGAGTAGCGCGCCGAGCGGTGCAGGCCGCCGTGGGCGTTGTAGGCGGTTTCGCCGCTGTAGTCGCCGGTGAACTTGATGCCGTCTTCTTCGAGCTGGTGGCGCAGGCCGCCCCAGTCGCCGGTCAGGGTGTTGCGGGTGAGCAGGTCGTTGTCGGCGAGGGCGGTGGTGCTGGCGACTGCCAGGAGCAGGGCAGGGGTGATGCGAATAGCGGATGGCATTGCAGGTAATCCTGAAATCGTGTGGAAACCATCGCGGGGCAAGTCGCATCGGCGCACCGCCGCTCCCACGCCAGCATCAAGGGGCTGCGTGGGAGCGGGCTTGCCCCGCGATGTCTGTCAGAGGTTTATGGCAGTGCGTATGCCATCACGTAGTCGCCACGGTCGGTCGACTGGCGCGCGCCGCCAGCGGTGACCACCACGTACTGCTTGCCGGTCTTGGGCGAAACGTAGGTCATCGGGCCGCCCTGGCTGCCCACTGGCAGGCGGGCTTTCCAGACTTCGTTGCCGTTGCTGCTGTCATAGGCGCGCAGGTAGAAGTCCTGGGTGCCGGCAATGAACAGCAGGCCACCTTGGGTCGACAGGGTGCCGCCCAGGGTCGGCAGGCCGATCTTGATTGGCAGGTGCATGCGGATACCCAGGGGGCCGGTGTCCTCGACGGTGCCCACCGGCACTTGCCAGGCGATTTGCCGGGTCTTCATGTCGATGGCGGTCAGGGTGCCGAACGGCGGCGCCTGGCACGGGATGCCGGCTACCGACAGGAAGCGGTTCTTGTTCACCGCATACGGGGTGCCCTTGAGCGGTACGGCGCCCATGCCGGTGTTCAGCGCTTCGCCACCGCCCGCTGCCGCGCCCTTGTTCTGCGAAGGGATCATCTGGATCCACAGGCCCAGGCGCATGTCGTTGACGAAGATGAAACCGTGCACTGGGTCAGTCGAGAGGCTGCCCCAGTTCATGCCACCGAGCGAACCCGGGAAGCTCAGCGACAGGTCGGTGCCTGGCGCGGTGTACAGGCCGTCGTAGCGCATCTTCTTGAAGTCGATGCGGCACAGCAGTTGGTCGAACGGGGTGGCGCCCCACATGTCCGATTCGGTCAGGGTCTGCGCGCCGATCTGCGGCATGCCGACGGATTTCGGTTGGGTGGGCGAGTACGGCTCGTTGGGGATGTTGCTCGGCTTGACCGGTACTTCATCGACCTGGGTCAGCGGCTTGCCGGTGGCGCGGTCGAGCACGTAGATCTGCCCGGCCTTGGTGCCGATCACCACCGCGGGCACGGTCTGGCCATCGTCCTTGGTGAAGTCGATCAGGCTGGGCTGCATCGGCAGGTCGAAGTCCCAGAGGTCGTTGTGCACGGTCTGGTACACCCACTTCTGGTTGCCGGTGGTGGCGTCCAGGGCCAGCACCGAAGCGCCATAGGTGTGGTCCAGCTGGTTGCGCTCGACACCGTAGATGTCGGTGGACGAGGAGCCCATCGGCAGGAACAGGGTGTTCATGGCCGGATCGTAGGACATCGGTGCCCAGCTGTTGGGGGTGCTGCGCACGTAGGTGGCGTCGCCTTCAGGGGCTTTGCGATCTTCTGGGTTGCCTGGGTCGAAGGCCCAGCGCATTTCGCCAGTGATCACGTCAAAGCCGCGAATCACGCCGCCGGGCATGTCGGTCTGGACGTTGTCGGCCACACGACCGCCGACCACCACGGTGGTACCGGCCATCAACGGGGCGGACGACAGCTGGTAGTACGAGTCGGGCACATTGCCCAGGCCCGTCATCAGGTTGACCTGGCCGTTGTTGCCAAAGCCCTGGCAGAACTCGCCGGTATCGGCGTCCACGGCTATCAGGCGGCCATCGATGGTGTTGGTGAGCAGGCGGCGCTGGCAGTTGGCACCGGCGGGCACGCTGGCGACCGTGATGGGCGAGCTGCCTGGCTGGGAAGGCTGGGCGATCGGCGCGCTGGCGTCGAAGTAGGCCATGCCACGGCAACGCTGCCAGACTTTGGACTGGGCGTTGATGGCGTTCTTCCACAGCTCCTTGCCGGTGTCGGCGTCGAGGGCGATCAGGTTGTTGTGCGGGGTGCAGATGAACACCTTGTTGCCAACCTGCAGCGGGGTGAGCTGGTCTTCGGCGCCGTTGCCGTCGCTGATGGCCACGTCACCGGTGTGGTAGGTCCAGGCCACTTGCAGTTTGTCGACGTTGCCACGGTTGATCTGGTCCAGGGCGGCGAAGCGGCTGCCGCCTTCGGTGTTGCCGTAGTGGGCCCAGTCCTTCTGTTCCTTGCCAGCTTCGACTGGAGTCAGGCCCGGGCCTTTGCCGGTGGGGGCTACGCTGGGGTGGGCGACGAACATGTTGCCGGCGGCAATCGCCAGCAGCACGGCCAGCACAGCGGCGATGCCATAGGCGCCGCGGCCGCTGCTGCCGCCCTGGGCGCGCACCAGCAGCGGATAGACCAGTGCCACCAGCAGGCCGATCGCGCCGAACATGAACAGGCGCGAGAACAGCGGCCAGAACACCAGGCCGGCGTCGGTCACGGCCCAGATCAGCGTGCCGAGCAGGAACACGGCGTACAGCCAGGCGCCGGCGGGTTTGCGGCGGGCAATGAGCAGGCCGGCGATGGCCATGGCCAGGCCACCGACCAGGAAGTACCAGGAGCCGCCGAGGCCGGCGAGCTTGAAGCCGCCGGCGGCCAGCAGCAGGCCGAGCAGGGCGACGATCACGCCCAGGCCGACCAGGATGAATGTGGGGGCGCCAGTGGCGCGGGGGTTGTCTTTCATGCCAGGGATCTCGCAGGTGGAATGCGGCGCAGTTTAAGCCCTTAGCAAGCTAATTAACAAGTTAGTACATTTTTTGCTGGGGCTGATTGCCGCAGGGGTGGAATGGGGAATTTGTGGGTAAAAGACTAGATCATGAGGAGAAAATTCGGCTGCGCTCCGGGTTTGTCGGGGGATTCTGTAGCGCCTATGAGATCGAGCGCCGCCCGCGCGGCGCTCGATCTCATAGGCGCTGCAAAACCATCGGCGAACACCTGGTGGCCTTAACCCAACCCCTCAACCCCTCAACCCCTCCAGCAAACACCGCAGCGCCCCCTTGACCCGCTCCGCCGCCGCCTGCGGATCATCCTGCGCCACCACCCAGATCCCGGTATCCCCCATGGCCCCATTGATCAGATGCGCCATGGCCACCGCGTCAAATGCCCGCAACCGCCCAGCCTCCTGCAATTCCACCAGCCCCTGGGCCATGGGCCCGATGTAGCTGGCCTCTTCCAGCTCGCGCAAGCGCAGGCCCAGCACGCCCGGCGCATCCTGCAGCAGGATGCGCCGCAGGACCGGGTCGCGCAGCAGGTCGTAGTAGTGCAGGCAGGTGTCGATGTATGCCTCCAAGGGGTCTTCATGGGTGGCGTAGCGCACATCCAGCGCCTGGTTGATCTCATCGAGCAAGCTCTGCACCACCGCGGTGAACAACCCGGCCTTGCCACCGAAATGGTGATGCAGGGCACCACGGGTCAGGTCGGCTTCGGCGCACAGGTCGTCCATGACCACGGCACTGAAGCCCTTCTCGGTGAACTGGCGGCGGGCGACGGCGATCAGCCGTTCGGTGGTGTCAGCGCTCATGGCGGCGCGGCTACGGCGAGGGGTGGGCATGGCTGGCTCCAGCTGAAAGCGATGCCGCGCAAATTAGCATACGTTGCGTATGTCAATAAATGGCATTAGCATACGCGGCGTATGTCAATTCGAGGTATTCACCGTGACTGCTTCTGTAAAGCACAGCGCCGTTTCCTGGCTGGCCGAGCTGCCAGGCTTGCTGCGCCTGGCCCTGCCATTGGTGCTGGGCCTGTCCGCTGCCGAGCTGATCAGCTTGACCGACACTGTGCTGCTGGCCTCGCTCGGCACCGTGGTGCTGGCCTGCGTGGCACTGACCAGCAGCGCCGGGCTGATTTTCCATGCGGGGCTTTACGGCATGCTCGCCACCCTCAGCGTGCGCGTCGGCCATGCCTTCGGCGCCGATGACCCGGCGACGGTGACGCGCACCCTGCGCGCAGGCCTGGGTTACGGCTTGCTGATCGGTACCTTGGGCTGCCTGGCGATGCTGGCTGCCTTGCCGCTGCTGCAGTGGCTGGGTGTACCGTTGCCGGACCTGGCGTTGCTGACCCCTTATTGGCAGGCCATGGCGGTGTTCCTGATCCCGTACTGCCTGATCGTGGTGTTCAAGGACGTGCTGGAGGCCATTGGCCGCCCGTGGGTGGCGGTATGGCTGGTGATGAGCGCGGTGTTGTTCAACATCCCGCTGAGCTACGGCCTGATCCATGGCCATTTCGGCCTGCCGGCGCTGGGGCTGGTAGGGGCGGGGATCGCCGGGGTGCTCGCCGAGTTGCTGGCGCTGCTGCTGGCCCTGGCCTACTGGTGCCTGGCCCCCTCGCTGGCGCGTTATCGCCAGCTGCCGCTTGGGCAGCGTTTGCGCTGGCGCACGCTGTTCGGCGAAGGCTGGCCGTTGGGCATGGGTTACCTGGCCGAAGCCGGCGCGGTGGTGATCGCCGCCTGGATGCTCGGCTGGCTGGGCAACGCTGCACTGGCCGCCAACCAGGTGGTGCATTCGATCGGCGCGCTGCTGTACATGCTGCCGCTGGGCATGGCGGCGGCAGTGAGCATCCGCATCAGCCAGGCCCAGGGCCGCGGTGAAAGCGCCCGCATCCGGGCCATCGGCAGCGCCACTTTCGTCAGCGTCACGGCATGGATGCTACTGGCCACCGTGCTGCTGGTGCTGTTTGGCCGGCGCATTGCCGAGGCCATGAGCGACGACCCGCAGGTGGTTGCCATCGCGGTGCCGATGTTTGTGGTGGTGGCGGCGATGCAGGTGGCCGACGGCCTGCAGTCCACCGCGCTGGGGGCCTTGCGCGGGATGCAGGACTACCGCTGGCCAGTGGGGGTGACCCTGGTCAGTTACTGGTTGCTGGCGCTGCCGCTCAGTTACTGGCTGGCCTTCCATTCCGGCTTGGGGGCGGTGGGGGTCTGGGTCGGTTTCGCCAGTGGCCTGAGCGTGGCCGCCGTGTTGCTGCCGTGGCGCTTTTATCGGCTGCAGGCCGCGCCAGCCTCGGTGGCCTTGGCTCAGCCGCGGTAGAACACCGCCAGCCACACGGTGGCCACGCCAGCCTCGGTCCATTCGACCCGGTGCCGGCAGTGCGGTGGGATGTCCAGGTGGTCGCCCGGGCGCAATACACGGGTTTCGCGCTCGTGCTCAAGGCGCAACCCGGCGCTGCCGCTGAGCACCACCACCCACTCGCCTTCGTCCTGGTCGTACCAGAAGCCCGGCGGGCTGGCCTGGCCACTGGAGACGATGCGTTCGATGCGCAGGCCCGGGCGTTGCAGCAGGTCGTCGAACCGCTCGCTGGCCTGTGGGTCGAGGGCGGGCAGGGCGGTGAACAGGTTGTCAGGCATGAGGGGCGCGTCCGTGGTTGATTCCAGGGCCTGATTGTAGGAAGGTTCCTGGCTTTGCCCCAGGGAAAACTGCCATGGACAAGCTGCTGGCGCTCAAGGTGTTCATGGCGACCGTCGAGGCCCAGGGGTTTTCCGCCGCCGCACGCAGGCTTGGGGTGGCGACCTCGTCGGTGACACGCCTGGTCGATGCGCTGGAAAGCGAACTGGGTGCCACCTTGCTCAACCGCTCGACCCGCCAGGTCAGCCTGACCGAGGCCGGTGCCGGCTACTACCAGCGTGCCCGTGACATCCTCGAAGCCCTGGCCGAGGCCGATGCCAGTGTCGCCGACCGTGGCGAGGAGCCCGTCGGCGTGCTGCGCCTGTGCCTGCCGGTGGAGTTCGGCCGGCGGGTGATCGCCCCGCACTTGGGCGCCTTTCTGGCCCGCCATCCAGGCCTGGAACTGGACATCGACCTCAGCGACCGCTTCGACGACTTGCTCGATGGCCGCTATGACCTGACCATCCGTCTCGGCGAACCCGCCCCCAGCGACGAGCTGGTGTGTCGTCGGCTGGGGCACTTCGAGCGCTGGCTGGTGGCCAGCCCGGCCTATGTGGCACAAGGCCCCGCGCTGGACGATCCACGGCAACTGAGCTCACGTGCCTGCCTGCGCTTTCGCTATGGCCAGTCGGCCCGACCCTGGCGTTTGCAGCAAGGCGATCAGCGCCTGGAGCTGGACGTCAGCGGCCCGTTGCGCAGTGCCAACGCCGACCTGCTGCGCGAAGCCGCCATCGCCGGCAGCGGCGTGGCGCTGCTGGCCGACTGGCTGGTGCGCGAGGATGTCGCGGCCGGGCGCTTGCAGCGGCTGTTCGCCGACTGGCAGGTGAGCCCGGGCGCCGCCAGCGCCACCATCAATGCGCTGTACCTGCCCAACCACCGAGGGTCGCGGCGAGTGAGGGCGTTCGTTGCGTTCTGCGAAACCTTGCTGGCGCCCTAGCCGTTGCGCAGGGTGCAAAGCCTCGTTGCGTTGCCGATGGATTCTGCCGCGCGGTGCTTCCCGGCACCATGCCCCTCACTTCTACATCGTTGAGCGAGGCAACCCCCATGAATGCTTCCATCGCTGTCGCCCAGCCGTCAGCGCCCGGCCTGAGCCGCGCCCTGGTGACGCTGCTGGCCTTCTGTTGCGGCGCCATCGTCGCCAACATCTACTACGCCCAACCCATCGTCGGGCTGATCGCACCTGACCTGGGTTTGTCCGCCGCGCACGCCAGCTGGATCGTCTCGCTGACCCAGCTGGGCTACGCCCTCGGGCTGCTGTTGCTGGTGCCGCTGGCCGACCTGGTGGAAAACCGCAAGCTGATGATCGCCACGGCAGTGCTGGCGACCGTCAGCCTGCTGCTGGCCGGCAACAGCGGCCATGGCCAGGGCCAGCTGTTCCTGGCCTATGCCTTGCTCATCGGCTTCAGTTCGGTGGCGGTGCAGATGCTGATACCGCTGGCCGCGCACCTGGCGCCCGAGCACCAGCGTGGGCGAGTGGTGGGCAACATCATGGGTGGCCTGTTGCTGGGCATCCTGCTGGCCCGGCCGTTGTCGAGCCTGGTGGCCGATCATTTCGGCTGGCGTGTGGTGTTCATCGGCGCGGCCGGGGTGATGCTGGCGATCATCCTGTTGCTGGCCCTGACCCTGCCGCGCCGGCTGCCCGAGCACAAGGCCAGCTATGCCGGGCTGATGGCCTCGCTGCTGGTATTGCTGCGCCGCTACCCGTTGTTGCGCCAGCGCTCGCTGTACCAGGCGTTGATGTTTGCCGCCTTCAGCTTGTACTGGACAGCGGTGCCACTGGCCCTGGCCGCAGAGCATGGCCTGTCGCAAAGCCAGATCGCGTTGTTCGCGCTGGTCGGCGCCGTAGGGGCGGTGGCCGCGCCGCTGGCCGGGCGCCTGGCGGATGCCGGGCATGGACGACAGGCTTCGTTGCTGGCAATGGCGCTGGCGCCGCTGGCCTTGCTGCTGGGCCTGACCACACCGGGCATGAGCGTGATCGGCCTGGGGTTGACCGGGGTGCTGCTGGACTTTGCAGTGCAGATGAACATGGTGATCGGCCAGCGCGAGGTCTATGCGCTCGACCCCGCCAGCCGCGGACGCCTCAATGCGCTGTACATGACCAGCATCTTCCTGGGCGGGGCCGTGGGTTCGGCGCTGGCCAGCGGGGTGTATGCGCACTTTGGCTGGGCGGGCGTGGCAATGCTGGGCGCGGCGTTGCCGGTGCTGGGGCTGGCAGCCTTCCTGCTAGCGCGTCGGGTTTAGCACAGGCGGGTGGCGATCATCCCGGCCAACCCCAAAAGGCAGCCCAGGCCGATGGCATAGGCCAGCGTGCGCCAGGGTTGCCAGGCCGCCAGGTAGGCCAGGGTGTGGGCCAGCCGTGCAGCGGTGAACAAGGCGCACAACCATATCGTCGGCAGCTCAGGCGTGTGCAGAGTGATTGCCAGTCCACCGAGCACGAAAAACAGCGGGATGTTCTCCAGGTCATTGGCCCAGGCCTGGGCGGCGCGGCGTACTTCGGGGCGCTCCTGGGCCGAGGCCGAGCGGCCCAGCACGGCCGCATCCTCGGCGTTGACGAAGGTCAGGTGGCGCAAGCGGTGATACCCCTGGTAGCAGGAGATTGCCAGCATCTTGAGGAACAGCAGCAGAACACTGGCGGCGAACACCGTGATCATGGCCGATGGCCTCTGAACCCGTGCACGACCAGATACAGCAGCGGGCCGATCGAAACGAACAGCAGGGTCAGCAGGCAGTAGGGCAGCACACTGCTCCCCGGGCGCCCACGGCGCTGGGCATCGCGCCACATCCACAGGCAGGCCAGCACGGCCATAAGGTACAGGTCGATGACTACCTGCAGGGTGTCCGGGCTGCTGATCAGTTGCAGCCCGAAGGCCAGCAACGACTGCTCGGCGTTGGCCATGGTCCAGCCGGTGTAGAGGGTCAAGGCGATCAAGGTGGCGAGTGCCAGCCAGGGTTTACGCATGGTGGGAGCTCCGTGACGGTTTCGATGCCCGAACACTAGTGATAGGGTCCCAGCCCAGCAATGACCTCAGAGGTCATGGACGACTCACCTGAACACTCGCAGGCTCAGCCCATGGACATTTCGACCTTTCACCCCACCCGGCCAAGCTCCACCGCAGGTTCGCCGTTGCGCCAGCTGCGCCGTCAGGCCGGGCTCAGCCAGATGCAGCTGGCCTTGCGTGCCGGCGTTTCCCAGCGTCACCTCAGTTGCATCGAAACCGGCCGGGCCCGGCCAGGCATTGCCACCCTGCATGCCTTGTTGAGCGCGCTCGATGCGCCACTGGAGCGCTGCAACGAGGTGTTTCTCGCCGCCGGCCTGGCGCCGCGCTACCAGGCCTCGCCGCTGGATGCCCCGGCGCTGGCGGCCGTGCGCGACGCCATCGAGCACCTGTTGCAGGCCAATAACCCGGCACCGGCAATCGTCATCGACGGCAACTGGGACGTGCTGGCGGCCAACAGTGCCACGGCCGCGTTGTTTGCCTTGCTCGGGCTGCCGCCGTCGCAGGTGGAGGGGTTGAACATGCTGGCCATGCTGTTTGCGCCCGGCGGGCTGGGTGAGTACTTGCTCAATGCCGAAGAAATTCGTGCGGTGGCTTGGCTGCGTGCCCGTCAGGAGTCGCTGAGTAATCCGCTATTGGCCACGCGCCTGGCGCAGCTGGCGCTGCCAAGCGAGCCTGAACCCGCGCAGGGCGTATTGCCGCCGCTGCTGTTGACGCGCCTGGCGTCGCCACAGGGTGAGCTGACGTTCATGTCAACCTTCACCACTTTTGGCATGCCCCAGGACATTACGGTCGAGTCATTGCGCATCGAGCATCTGGTGCCGGCGGATGCGCGAACCTGGCAGGTCATGCGCGAAGCCTGTTCAGCGCTTTCCTGAAGACCCAATCGCCGGCAAGCCGGCTCCCACAGGGAGAGTAAGATGCCTGTGGGAGCCGGCTTGCCGGCGATTGGGCCGCAAAGCGGCCCCCTTGCACGTGCAGGTCAGTGCTGCGCGACCGGGTCATCCTGCGACAGCAGCGCCCGGGCCAGTTCCTCGTCGCTGGCCTGCAGGCCAGGGTTGGCCTGGCGTGCCTGTGCCAACGCCGACTCCAGGTAGGCGCCACGGATGGCACCGCCGCTGGCGATGAAGGCGGTCAGTTCGTCATGGGCGGGGATGATCCGTTTGTCGTCCTTGAAGGTCGAGTAGAGCGACGCGGAGATCCCCGCCGAGGTGGCGACGTCACCGGCATCGACCCGGGCCAGGGCGGCACCGGCAGGCAGCAGGAGCAGCAACGAGGGAACAAGCAGTAAGTGGCGCATGGTGAATCCTCCGCGAAGGTAAAGCCCAAGGTGTATTACTGCATGTTGTTAAGAGCGGAGGTGGAGGCTGGTAGTTCCATGCACTTGAAAATGCTGTGGGGTACAAAGTGTCTTGTCCATTTCGCATTTGAGAATCTGCGTATTTGCTAAGGGCGGTCTGCTCTCAATGGTTCTAACTGCTGGCGGTACGGATGGCGTTAGCTATGCCTTCATTCTCTCGGCGTGCGACCTCGACGGGGTTTTCAGACCACTCATCAAATGAGTCGACCGATCTAAACGAGCTGCTGCGAGACAGGGAGGGGCTGGGCGCCGGCGAGTGTGTGCTGAAATTAGGCGACCCGACATTTGGCGCATGCCTCCGCATTGGGCTCACCCGTGCCACGGGCACTCGGCGAGGCGGTTGAGTGCCTATAGCTTCGAATCGACCATTGGTAACAAGTAATTGGCGGGTTGCTTGTATCACGGCAGGACTATTTGTTGATGGGGGATGAGGTGTCTGCGAAACAGTTGAGGCCGTTGTTGTAGAAGCTGGCGCAAGCGAAGCTCTGGGCCCAGGATTATCGATGGCTGGCAAATCCCGCCATGCTCTGAACTCGTACCAGCTATTGAAGATCTCTCGTATTCTGGTGAAAAAACCAGGAGCTGCTCCAGACGGATCTGTTTGGTTGACCGGGTTATTTTTGCAGTAGGCGTAGGCATTGATACCTCCATGGCTGAATGGGCTCAGGCTATCCGCCGAGAGAAAGCGCATCAGCACTGGGTTGTAGGATCGGTAGCCATTGCCTAGCTGGTAATTTCCGGTGAGCGGGTCGCGGTATTGACCATTGAAGCCCAACATCATCAACCCTGTGCCCCCGGGCGTTAGATGGCCAAATGCGGTATAGGCATACATAAACCCGGCCTGACCGAGGCTGCGCCGCAGCACTGAACCCGGTGTGTCGGTTGCTAACAAGGCCGCAGATGGGCGAGGGAAACTTAGCGGTGCCATGGCGGCCTCTGTTTCTGTGGTTTAGGCCCACTGTGGTCGCGTCATCGCGCGTGGGCAACTGGCAAAACTGCCAGGTGGGTGGGCCTGGAACGAGGAACCACCCCTCCGGCCTCACAGATCCAGCACGATCCTCGCCGATTTCGCCCGCGACACACACAGCATCATGGTCTGCTGCGCGGCCTTTTCCTCATCGCTCAAGTACTGGTCGAAGTGCTCGGCCTCGCCTTCGAGAATCGCCGTTTCACAAGTCCCGCATACACCTTCGCGGCACAGGCACTCGACCTTGGCGGCCTTGGATTTTTCGATGGCCTGGAGGATGGTCATGCCTTCCTCGACTTGCAGTTCGGTCCCGGAGCGGGCCAGCACCACGGTGAAGGCGGCGCCTGCGGCAGGAGCTGCTGCGGCAAACTGTTCCCAGTGCACCCGTGACTCGGCGATGCCGGCGGCGGCGGCGGTGGCGATCACGGCGTCGATCAGTGGCTTGGGCCCGCACACGTAAAGGTGCGCATCGTCGGCAAGGCCGGCGCACAGGGCGGCCAGGTCGAGCTTGCGTTCTAGGCTGTCGATATAGAACCGCGTATTGCCGGCATGTGGGCCGCTCTGCAGGTCACCCTGGAAGGCGCCGTGCTCGGGCGCGCGGAAGGCGTAGTGCAGCTCGTAGGGGGTGTTGCCGCCTTCGAGTTCATGCAACTGCGCCAGGAACGGCGTGATACCGATACCGCCGGCGATCAGCACATGGCGGCCGGCACTCGGGTCGAGGGCGAACAGGTTGTTGGGGGTGGAGATGGTCAGCTCGCTGCCCACCTCGACCTGCTGGTGCATGAACGCCGAGCCGCCCTTGGACTGCTCTTCCAGGCGCACGCCGATCTGGTAGCTGGACAGCGCGCGCGGGTCGCTCATCAGCGAGTAGGCGTTGCTGAACTGGCCGCCGCAGGCCGACTGCATCTGCACGATGACGTGGCTGCCGCCGGTGAACGCGGGCAGGGCGGCGCCGTCGCTGCGGGCCAGGGTGAAGCGCTTGATCTGCGGCGTGGCCTGTTCCACGTCGGTCACGCGCACTTTGAACATTTCGTATTGCTTGGCCATGGCATACCTCGACAACGAAGCCCCGCACCAGGCCCTGGCGCGGGGCGGGACAGCTAACGGGGGTGGCTCAGTCGTCCAGGTGGGCGACGGCGATCAGGTTGTGGAAGTGGGCGATGCCGTGCTCGCTGACGCCGCTGCGCTGCGCGTCGACCATGATCCGGCCCTGGCCACGGTAGCCGCGGGATTTCAGGCCCTTCTGCACGCTCTCGACCAGGCGCAGGTCTTCCGGACGGAACACTTCGCGGTACCAGTCGATCAGCTTCTGCTGCTCCTCGGTGATGTCCTTGTTGAGGAAGTAGACGTCGTAGTGCTGCAGGGTGGTTTCGGCATCGACCGGGAACTCGTAGATCACGGTCATGAAGTTGGCCCCTGGCGGCACGTTGAACATGGTGCACGGCCAGGCCCAGAAGCCGGCGAAGGACGGGTCTTTCACCGATTCATCGAACTTGAACGACTGCTCCGAAGGTTTGGCCAGGCCGTACTGCAGGGTCCAGTTGCCGTGCAGGCTGTGGCTGTACTGGCCAACGTCCACCGAGTCGGAGAACCCGGGGTGGGCCGGGGCGCAGTGGTAGCACTCCAGGTAGTTGTCGACGATCGACTTCCAGTTGGCCGGTGTGTCGCTGACGAAGCGAGCGGCCAGGTGCAGGTCGTCGATCACCGCGCAGGCTTCGCGCATGCGCTTTTGCAGGCCTGGCAGCTGGTCTTCGACCGGGGCTGCGTCGTTGTCCATGTTGATGAACAGGAAGCCTGCATACTCTTCGACACGCAGCTGCACCAGGCTGGAATTGTCCTTGTCGAAGCTGGCGACGTTCTCGCAGTTACGGGCGTGGGCCAGCTCGCCGTCGAGCTTGAAGGCCCAGGCGTGGTAAGGGCAGGTGATGACGTTCTTGGCCTTGCCGCTGCCTTCGAGCAGCTGGTGGCCACGGTGCGGGCAGACGTTGTAGAACGCGCGCAGCACGTCGTCGCGGCCACGCACGATGATGATGCTTTCGCCGATCACCTGGCGGGTGATGTAGGCGTTCTTCTCGGCGACTTCGCTGCGGTGGCCGACGCAGATCCAGCTGCGGGCGAAGATCGCTTCCTTCTCGTGCTCGAACACCGCGGCCTGGGTGTAGAACTTGGCCGGCAGGGTGAAGGCCACTTCGGGGTTGGCGCAGAAATCGGCGGGCAGGCGTTTGAAATCGTTCATGGCTTTATCTCGGTTCTTATTGGTTAACGCGTATCTATTGGTTAACAAGTTAGGCAAAAAAATTTGTCGCAGGTTTGGCAGCGTGGGAGCGGGCTTGCCCCGCGATAGCGATGGCAGCCCATATCGCGGGGCAAGTCGCATCGGCGCACCGCCGCTCCCACGTTGCTATCTCAATTCAACTCAATTCAGTGCACCGCCGCCGCGCTGCGTGGCGCTTGCTCTTGCGGCTCTTCACCCGCCAGGCGGGTGGCCTCTTCCTCGATGCGGTACGCCGGCACCTGGCCGTAGTCGGCCGCCAGCCACTTGAAGAAGCCGTAGATCTTCACCAGCAGGATCACCATGAACGGGATCGCGGTGAGCACCACGGCAGTCTTCATGGTCGACAGCGACGCCTTGGCGAACAGCATGGCCAGCGGCACCAGGGTCAGCACCACGCACCAGAACAGGCGCAGGGTGGGGCTCGGGTCTTCGCCTTCACGCAGGTTGCGGGTGCTGGTGGCAGCCACGGCGTAGGCGGCGGCGTCCATGTGCGAGGCGCAGAACACCGCCATGATGAACAGGTACGCCGCCAGGAACAGCGTGCCCCACGGCAGGGCCAGCAGCAGGTCGGTCACCGCCGCTTCGCCACCGGCGGTGCTGAGCAGCTTGGGCACGTCGATCTGGCCGTTGATGAACTGGTGCATGCTGTAGCTTTCCAGCGCGCCGAAGAAGAACCAGCAACCGAAACTGCCGCCCAGCAGCAGGGCGAACACCACTTCCTTGATCAGCCGGCCGCGCGACACGCGAGCGACGAACATGGCCACGCCCGGTGCGTAGGACACCCACCACAGCCAGTAGAAGACCGTCCAGTTACGGGTAAAGGCACCGTCGCCGGCCGGGTCGGTGAACAGGCTCATCTGCACGTAGTGCTGCAGCATCAGGCCGATGGAGTTGGCCGTGTTGTTCAGGGTGAACTGGGTCGGGCCGACCAGCAGCACCACGGCGGCGAACAGCAGGGCGCCGACGCAGACCATCTTCGACAGGCGCTGCAGGCCGCCGTCGATGCCGATGTACGAGCTCAGCGAGAACAGCAGCGCCACCGCACCGATCACCAGCAGTTGCACGGTGAAGGTGTTGGGGGTGCCGGCCAGGTCCGACAGGCCACGGGTCAGGGTCGAGGCGGTGAGCGCCAGGGACACGGTCAGCGCGCCCATCATGGTCAGCAGGAAGATCAGGTCGACGGCGCGGCCAACCGGGCCGGTGGCCTTGAAACCGGTGACCGCTTCGATCACCGAGGCCAGGTTCAGGCCGCTCTTCTTGCGCACATGGAAGTGGTAGGCCATGGCCAGCGAGGCCAGGGCGTAAATCGACCAGGCACTGATACCCCAGTGGAAGAACGAGTAGCTGACGCTGTATTCCAGGGCCTGGGCCGACATCGGCGCGATGTTAAGGCCAGGGGTCTGGTAGTAGTAGGCCCATTCCATCACGCCCCAGTACAGGGTCGAGGAACCCATGCCGGCGCAGATGAACATGAACACCCAGGTGGTGGTGGAGTATTCCGGCTTGCCGGCACCCAGGCGGATGTTGCCGTACTTGCTGAAAGCCAGGTACAGCACGGCCAGCGAGCTGCCGAACACCAGGACCTGGACACTGGTGCCAAAGGTGCGGGTGGACAGTTCGAAGGCCTGGTTGGCCAGGTTTTCCGCTTGTGCGGGGAAGGCGGCAAGGCCGATCACGGTGAGCAGCACGGCAACCAGGCTCACGGCAATCAGAAACACATCAATCTTTTTATTGTTGGGGGACATCAATTGTCTCCAGGGGCATTTTTTTTGTAGTTGGAGTCAGGCGTTGGGAAGTCCGTATCGAGGCTTGTTTTTCCTTTCTGTTAACTATTGGATAACAAATATCTTTTGGTTAACAGATTTTGCATTGAATCTGGGCGAGTGGCAATAGAATCGTCGGACAATCCGGATGATTGGTTACGCCTATTTCGCGGGTAAACCCGCTCCCACAGGGTCTGTGCAAAACCTGTGGGAGCGGGTTTACCCGCGAAGGGGTCGCCTGATCAGGCGCCGAGCAACTCGGCAATCGCCTTGCCCACGTCCTGGGTCGAGCGGCTGCCACCCATGTCACGGGTGGTGTCGCCATTGGCGATCACGGTTTCGATGGCCTTGAGGATGTCGTCGTGGGCGGCCTGGTAGCGGGCGTCGTCGCCGTCCTTGCCGAGGAACTCGAGCATCAGTGCACCCGACCAGATCATCGCGATCGGGTTGGCGATGTTCTGGCCGTAGATGTCCGGCGCCGAGCCGTGCACCGGTTCGAACAGCGACGGGAACTTGCGCTCAGGGTTGAGGTTGGCCGACGGCGCGATGCCGATGGTGCCGGCACAGGCCGGGCCCAGGTCGGAGAGGATGTCGCCGAACAGGTTGGAGGCCACCACCACGTCGAAGCGCTCCGGCTGCAGCACGAAGCGCGCGCAGAGGATGTCGATGTGCTGTTTGTCCCAGCTGATCTCGGGGTAGTGCGCGGCCATGGCGGCGGTGCGCTCGTCCCAGTACGGCATGCTCACGGCCATGCCGTTGGACTTGGTGGCCGAGGTGACGTGCTTGCGCTCGCGGGTCTGGGCGACTTCGAAGGCGTACTTGAGGATGCGGTCGACGCCACGGCGGGTGAACACCGACTCCTGCAGGACGAATTCATTTTCGGTGTTCTCGAACATGCGCCCGCCCAGCGACGAGTATTCGCCTTCGGTGTTCTCGCGGATCACCACGAAGTCGATGTCGCCTGGCTGCTTGTTGGCCAATGGGCAGGGCACGCCGGGGAACAGGCGCACCGGGCGGATGTTGACGTACTGGTCGAAGTCGCGGCGGAACTTGAGCAAGGATCCCCACAGCGAGATGTGGTCCGGGACCTTGTCCGGCCAGCCGACGGCGCCAAAGTACAGGGCATCGAAGCCCTTGAGCTGCTCGAACCAGTCGTCCGGCATCATCTTGCCGTGGGCCAGGTAGTAGTCGCAGCTGGCCCACTCGAAGAATTCGATCTCAAGGTTCAGGCCGTGCTTGCGGGCGGCGGCCTCGACCACGCGGATGCCTTCCGGGAGGACTTCGTTGCCGATGCCGTCACCGGGGATGGCGGCGATTTTGAAGGTCTTGGTCATGGGGGCGCATCTCGTGTTCAGGGAGGATGCGGCCATGCTATAAGGGCGCGCTGCGGAGATAATCTCCCATTCGATCAATTCTTGGTGCACGAAACGTGAATAATCTGCCGAACCTCGACGACCTCGATATCTTCCTCCAGGTAGCGCGCCGCGCCAGCTTTGCCGCCGTGGCGGACGAGCGCGGCATGTCGGCGGCGTTCGTCAGCAAGCGCATCCGCCTGCTCGAAGAGAGCCTGGGGGTGCGCCTGCTGCACCGCACCACCCGGCGGGTGACGGTGAGCGAGGAGGGTGAACGGGTCTACCAGTGGGCACAGCAGATCTTCGAGACCCTGCAACGCATGGACGACGACCTCAACGCCGGCCAGCGCGAGCCCGCCGGGCAACTGCGCATCGCCAGCAGCCTGGGCCTGGGCCGGCGCTTCGTGGCGCCGGCCTTGTCGGAACTGGCGGCGCGCTACCCACGGCTGGACATTCGCCTGGACGTGCACGACCGCCTGGTGGACCTGATCGCCGAAGGGGTGGACCTGGACATCCGCGTCGGCAACGTCATCGCCCCGCACCTGATCGCCAAGCCGCTGGCGCGCAACCGCCGGGTGCTGTGCGCCGCGCCCGGCTACCTGGCCGAGCGGGGCACGCCCAAGGTGTTGGCAGACCTGGCCAGCCATGACTGTCTGGTGATCAAGGAGCGCGACCACCCGTTCGGGCTGTGGCACCTGGAGGGCCCGCAAGGCGAGGAGAGCGTGCGGGTGACCGGCGCGCTTTCGAGCAACCATGGCGAGGTGGCGCACCAGTGGTGCCTGGACGGGCGGGGCATCCTGCTGCGCTCATGGTGGGATGTGCACGACAGCATCGAGGACGGGCGGCTGGTGCAGGTGCTGCCCGACTACCAGCAGGCGGCGGATATCTGGGCGGTGTACACCGCGCCGCTGGCCGGCTCGGCCAAGGTCCGGGTCGCGGTGGAGTTCTTCCGCCAGTACTTCGCCGAGCGCTATCGCTTGCCGGATTGAGGGCTGCTGAAGCTAGAGAGTTTTTTCATAGGTCTGGAGAACATTTTTACTAATTTTCCTGCCATCCAGAGTGGCGCACCATCGGCTCACATCAATAACAACTGACCGCGAACGCGGTCGATGTGGGAGCGCAGCGTGTTCGACCTTTCCTTCTGGCAACAGCGGGCCAACCGCCAAACATTCATCGACACCGCGCTGATTGGCGGCCACTCGGTGAATGCCTCCTCGGGGGCTACCTTCGACGCCATCAACCCGGCCACCAACCAGTTGCTCGCCCGGGTGGCGGCCTGCGCTGAAGACGAAGTCGACCTGGCCGTGCGCAGCGCCCGCCGCGCATTCGAACAAGGGCCCTGGGCACGCATGGCCCCCACCCAGCGCAAGAAAATCCTCATCAAGCTGGCCGACCTGCTGCTGGCGCACCGCGAAGAACTGGCGCTGCTGGACTCGCTGAACATGGGCAAACCGGTGATGGATGCCTACAACATCGACGTGCCCGGCGCGGCCGGGGTGTTCGCCTGGTACGGCGAGGCGCTGGACAAGGTCTACGACCAGGTCGCGCCCACGGCCGCCAATGCGCTGGCCACCATTACCCGCGAACCCCTGGGCGTGATTGCCGCCGTGGTGCCGTGGAACTTCCCGCTGGACATGGCCGCCTGGAAGCTGGCGCCGGCACTGGCCGCCGGCAACAGTGTGGTACTCAAGCCTGCCGAGCAGTCGCCGTTCTCGGCCCTGCGCCTCGGCCAGTTGGCCCTGGAGGCGGGCATCCCCGAGGGCGTGCTGAACGTGGTGCCGGGGTTGGGCGAGCAGGCCGGCAAGGCCCTGGGGCTGCACCCGGACGTCGATTGCCTGGTGTTTACCGGCTCGACCCAGGTGGGCAAGTACTTCATGCAGTACTCGGCCCAGTCGAACCTCAAGCAGGTGTGGCTGGAGTGCGGCGGCAAGAGCCCCAACCTGGTGTTCGCCGATTGCCAGAACCTTGACCTGGCCGCCGAGAAGGCCGCCTTCGGCATCTTCTTCAACCAGGGTGAGGTGTGCTCGGCCAACTCGCGCCTGTATGTGCAGCGTTCGATCCACGATGAGTTCGTCGAACGGGTGATCGCCAAGGCCCAGGCCTGGTTGCCGGGCGACCCGCTCGATCCGGCCAGTGCCGCCGGCGCGATCGTCGACAACGAGCAGACCGCGCGCATCGTGCGGGCGATCGGCCAGGCGCGCGAGGAGGGCGCGACGCTGCTCAGCGGTGGCGAGCAACTGACCTTCAATGGTTCGTCCAACTTCATCACACCGACGATTTTCGGCAACGTCAGCAGCGACAGCCGCCTGGCCCGCGATGAAATCTTCGGGCCGGTGCTGGCCATCAGCGCGTTCGACAACGAAGAGCAGGCGGTGCAACTGGCCAATGACAGCATCTATGGGCTGGCCGCGTCGGTGTGGAGCGACGACCTCAACCGCGCCCACCGTGTGGCCAAGGCGTTGAAGGCCGGTACGGTCTCGGTCAATACCATGGATGCGCTGGATACCACGGTGCCTTTTGGTGGCGGCAAGCAGTCCGGGTTCGGCCGCGATCTGTCGCTGCACTCGTTCGACAAGTACACGCAGTTGAAGACCACCTGGTTCCAGTTGCGGTAAGGGTCAGGGCTGGGAGGTGTTCGCCTTTGGATGTGTTGCGCCTGGGAGATCGAGCGCCACCGCTGTCCAGCCATGCTCCACGAACCACCCACAACAAGAAATCCCCCCGCAAGCCGCAAGGCACTGCGGGCTCGGGCCGACTGGCCCAACTGCCTCGATACACACAACCATAAATCGTGAGGGAGTTTCCATGCGTACCATCACCGCGTCACTCAGCCTTGCAGTGCTCGCCGCTGCCAGCCTTCCCGCCCTTGCCGGCACCTCCAGCCTCACCGTCATCTCCTTTGGCGGCGCCACCAAGGCGGCGCAGCAGGCCGCCTACTTCCAGCCCTTCGAGCAGAGCGGGGCAGGCAAGGTGGTGGCCGGCGAATACAACGGCGAACTGTCCAAGGTCAAGGCCATGGTCGATGTCGGCCATGTGTCCTGGGACGTGGTGGAGGTCGAAAGCCCCGAGCTGATCCGCGGCTGCGAGGCGGGCCTGTTCGAGCGCATCGATCCGACCCTGCTGGGCGACCAGGCCAACTACCTGCCCGGTACCGTGAGCGAGTGCGGCGTGGCCAGTTATGTCTGGTCCATGGTGCTGGCCTACAACACCCAGAAGCTCGCCAACGGGCCGACCTCGTGGGCAGACTTCTGGGACACCCAGCGCTTCCCGGGCAAGCGCGGGCTGCGCAAGGGCGCCAAGTACACCCTTGAGGTCGCGCTGCTGGCCGATGGCGTTCCACGCCAGGACCTGTACACCGTGCTGGGCACTCCAGAAGGGGTCAACCGGGCCTTCCACAAGCTCGACCAGATCAAGCAGAGCATCCAGTGGTGGGAGGCCGGCGCGCAACCGCCGCAGTGGCTGGTGGCCGGCGATGTGGTGATGTCCGCCGCCTACAACGGGCGCATCGCCTCGGCGCAGAAGGACGGCTCGAAGCTTGGCATCGTCTGGCAGGGCAGCCTGTACGATCCGGACCACTGGGCCATCGTGCGCGGCTCCAAGAGCAAGGAACTGGCGCAGCAGTTCATCACCTTCGCCAGCCAGGCCGCCACGCAGAAAACCTTCTCCAGCCACATTCCCTACGGCCCGGTGCGTACCGATGCGGTCAATGCATTGCCGGCCGAGATCCAGCAGCAACTGCCAACGGCCCCGGCCAACCTGGCTGAAGCCCAGCTGGTGAACGCCGAGTTCTGGGTCGACCACGGCGAAGAGCTGGAAGAGCGCTTCAATGCCTGGGCGGCGCGCTGACCCCCGCGTTATCGCGCGCTGGTGAGCCCGCCCAGGGCATGGAAAGATGGGAAACGCCGTTGCAGCGATGCAACGGCTTTTTCCGATTCAAGAGGCAAGCAGATGAGCAGAGACCGGCTTCAATCCGCAGAGTGGTTCGAGCAGATCGCCCACGTGGTCGATTGCATCGGTACGTCGGCGTTCGTCGAGTCGCTGTTCGCCGCGCTGAACTACCTGGCGCCTTCCCACGCCATCACCGTGTTCCTGTTCCCCCATCAAGGGCTGCCTTCGGCCTTGTTCGAGCGGGACGAGGAGGGGCCGTGGATGCCCGAAGGCAGCATCGGCAAGTACCTGGAAGGCTTCTACCTGCTGTGCCCGTTCTACCGGGCCTGCATCGAGGGCATTGCCCCAGGCTGCTACCGGCTGAGCGATGTGGCGCCGGACCACTTCAAGCGCAGCGAATACTACGTGTCGTTCTACCAGCATGCGCGGCTTGAGGATGAGCTGAACTACATCGTGCCACTGGGCCCCAAGTTGACCATCGCCGTGGCCCTGGCCAGTACCCGCCGCCTGGGCCGGCAGCAGGTCGACGAACTCAAGCGCATTGCCCCCTGGGTGCTGGCCGTGGTGCGCCGGCATTGGGGCGACCTGGATGCGGATGCGTTGGGCGGGCGCTTCGAAAGTGCGCTGGGGCGCCAGATCAACGCCGCGCTGACCCAGTTCGGCTCGTCGCTGTTGACCGAGCGCGAGTGCCTGGTGGCCCAGTACATGCTGCGCGGGCACTCCATCCGCTCGCTGGCCGAACGGCTGGGGATCAGCGAGGACACGGTCAAGACCCACCGCAAGCATGTGTACAGCAAGCTGGACATCGCCAAGCAGTCGGAGCTGTTCTCGCTGTTCATCGCCTCGGTGGCCCAGGCCCAGGAAGGCTTGAGCAAGGATCCGTTGGAGAGCTACCTGCGGCGCAGGCGCTGAGCTTTGGGTTGCCCGCCAGCCAAGGCGGGGCATTGCCCATCAGAAATCCACCGTAGCCGACAGCTCATAGGTGCGTGGCGCACCCAGCCCTAGGGTCTGGGTCAGCGGGACGCCCCAGTAATCCTTGTCGGTCAGGTTGGAAATGTTGGCGCGCAGGGTCACTGGCTTGCTGGCGACCTGGGTGGTGAAGCGGGCGCCGGCATCGAAGATGGTGTAACCGGGGATCGACATTTTGTTGTCTTCGGTAATGTACTGCTTGGACTGCGAGGTGACGTTACCGGTCAGCGTCAGCCCTTCAAAGCCAGGGATATCCCATTCCACGCCCAGCTTGCCCTGCAGCTTGGGATAGGCCGTGGCCGTCTTGCCCTCGTTGACCCCGCCTGCGGTCTTGGTCAGCTTGGGGTCGACATGGGCCACGCCGCCCATCAGGCGCACATCCGCCAGCGGGGCGCCGAAGAAGCTCCATTCCACACCACGGTTACGCTGCTCGCCGCCAAATGAATAGAAGTTGCTGACCGGGTCGGTATAGCTGCCGGGGCGTTTGATTTCGTACAGCGCCAGGGTATGGCTGAAGGTGCCCAGGTCCAGCTTGAGGCCGACTTCCCGCTGTTTGGTCTTGTAGGGGGCGAACACCTCGCCGTAGTTGGCGGCGGTGAACGGCGCCGCACCGCCCTTGCTCAGGCCTTCGATGTAGTTGGCGTACAGCGACACCTCGTCGGTGAGTTTGAACAGGATGGCACCGGCCGGGGTGTTGGCGTGGGTATCGTAGCCGGGCTTGTTGCGCGCGCCGGTTTTGACGTTGAAGGTGTCGGTGACCACCTCCTGGCGGCGTATGCCCAGGGTCAGTTGCAGACGATCATCGAACACCGACAGGGTGTCGGCGATGCCATAGCTCTTCAGATCGTTTTCGGTGTGGGCGATCTGCGGCCAGGCTTCGGCCACCTTCGGGCCCCAGCTCGGGTGGTAAATGTTGGTGGTCCAGCTGGAGCCAGCGGCGCGGCGGCCGAAGTCCTTTTGCGTGTCGCTGTACTGGGTGGCATTGAGCGACCATTGGTGGTTGATGCCAAAGGTGTCGAAGTGGCCGCGCAGGCCAACCTCGGCGGAGGTCTTGTGGATCTCCATCTGCAGCTGACCCATGCTGGTGGTGAGGTCGCCGGCGCTGTTGGTCAGGGTGCCGACCAGTGCGCCGCTGTAGCGGTAGTCAGTCTTGCTGGTACCGACCGCGCCGTAGGCCAGCAACTGGTCGGTGAGCTCGTACTCGCCACGCAGGATCACGCCCTTGTCCTTGGTTTCGACATAGGCCCAGTCGGGGTTGATCAGGGTGTCGGCCTTGGGCGGCCGGGGCACGGGCACTCCGTCCGCGAGGCCGATGCCACGGTTCTGGCCGCGAATATGGTCGTCGCTGTCGAACAGGTCGACGGACAGCCGCGCGCGCTCGCCACGCCAGTCCAGCGCCAGGGCCGACAACACGTTGCGTTGGGTCTGGCCATCGATGGCCGCATCGCCGTCGCGGTACACGCCATTGAAGCGCACGCCGAACTGATTGCCTTCGCCGAAACGCCGGCCCACGTCGACATGGCCGCCCCACTGCGCATCGGAGGCGTAGGTGGCGGTGAGGCGGGTCAGCGGCGTGTCGCCAGCACGTTTGGGGATGAGGTTGACGATACCGCCCACAGAGCCGCCAGGCGGCATGCCGTTAAGCAGTGCCGACGGGCCCTTGAGCACTTCGATGCGCTCGTACATCTCGGGCGAGGCGCGATAGTAGGGGGCCATGCCGAACAGGCCATCGACGGTCATGTCGGTCACGCTGGTCTGGAAGCCGCGGATCGAATAGTTCTCGCTGTAGGTGCCGGTGAGGCCGTTGCTGAACACCGACGGGTCGGTGGCGGCGATGACGTCGGTGATGTCCTTGGCCTGCAGGTCCTGAATGTAGGTATCGGTGTAGCTGACGGTGCTGAACGGCGTTTCCATGAAGTCTTTGTTGCCCAGCAGCCCGACACGTCCGCCCGTGGCCACCTGGCCGCCGGCGTACACCGGTGGCAGTGGGTCGGCGATACCCTGGGCGTCGATCAGGGTGGCGGACAATTCGGTCAGCGCAGGTTTTTCTTCAGCGTCCTGGCTGCTGGCCGCAGGTGTTTCGGCCCGTGCCGGCACTGCGCCAAGCGCGCAGGCGCCCAGGGTCAGGCCAACCAGCACGGCGTGTGCCAATGGGGTGCGTTGCAGTGCCGGCAGGGTGAGGGATGAGGCCGGGTGAGTGGAGAGGGGACGGTGGGACACGGGAGGGCTCCAAAGAGTGGCGGCAGTTATGGTTCTGGTTTGTGTTTTTGCAAAGCTAAGTCGTAAGGCAAATGAGAATCACCTGTTGATACAGCAATGCGCGTTCGCGCCAGGCGTGACTCAGTGCTGATAACCCTTGATCACGTCATCGACGATCAGCGCCAGTGAGGTCGGGCTGGCGGCGGTGACGTACCAGGCCTCAGGGTCGACGAACACCACGCGGCCGTGCTTCCACGCGTTGGTCTGGCGCAGCAGCGGGTTGCCGAGGGTTTCGGCGGTCATCGCCGGGCGATGCTCCATCACTGCCGTGCGGTCGACCACGTAGAGGATGTCGGGGTTGGCCTGCTGGATGAACTCGCTGGAAATGGGCTGGCCATGCAGGCCGGTTTCCAGGGTGCTACCGGCGGGCTTGACGCCCAGGTCGTTGAAGATGAAGCCGTAGCGCGACTGCACGCCGAAAGCGCTGAAGGCGCCGTTGTTGTGCAGCACCACCAAGGCGCGTTCCGGGCGGCCCTGGGTGACGCTGCGTGCCTGGTCCAGCTTGGCGTCCAGCGCGGCGAGCTTCTGCCGGGCGAGCTCTTGCTTGGCGAACACCTGGCCAAGGCTGGCCAGGTGCTGCTTGACCACGGCCACATGGCCGGCTTCGCTGTCGCGGTAGTCCACATCGAAGTGCAGGGTCGGCGCCATTTCGCTCAGTTCGGCATAGTGGTTGGCCTGCAGCGAGGTGATCAGGATCAGGTCGGGGCGGGCGGCATGTACTCGTTCAAGGTTGGGCTGCACGATCGAGCCGATATCGGCGGTCTGCGCGGCGTCCTTGTAGCGCGCCAGGAAGTGCGGCACGAAGTCTTTCGGCATGCCCACCACCGGCACACCCAGCTGGTCGAGGAAGTCGACTTCGTTCATGTCCAGGGCCACCGCGCGCAGCGGGGGCCGGGTGATCACGGTGGTGCCGAGTTTGTGCTGTACGGAAACTGGCGCGTAATCGACGGCAGCCGCGCGGGCGGTCGTTGCCGGTGTGGCTGCCGACGGCTCGTTGCAGCCGTGCAGGGCCAGGGTGGCGCCCAGCAGCAGGGCCAAGCGCCAGCCGGTGGCGGGGTGGTTGCGGTTCATCGCAGTTCTCTCGGTGGGTTGAAGTAGTTGCACAGGCGGCCGCGCTCGCCATGGGTGATGTCGAAATCCAGCCCGTACAGGGCATGCAGCCGTTGCTCGGTCACCACCTCGTCGACACTGCCGCTGCAATGCACCTGGCCGTCTTTCATGGCGACGATGCAGTCGGAATAGCTGGCGGCGAAGTTGATGTCGTGCACCACCAGGATCACCGTGCGGCCGAACTCGTCGCACAGCCTGCGCAGCGCGCGCATGATCTGCACCGCGTGGCGCATGTCGAGGTTGTTCAGCGGCTCGTCGAGCAGCAGGTAGTCGGTCTCCTGGGCAATGGTCATGGCCAGGAACGCCATCTGCCGCTGGCCGCCGCTGAGCTCATCGAGGTAGGCCTGGCGCAGGGGCTCCAGGCCCAGGAAGGCGATGGCCTGGTCGATCGCCCGCCGGTCGTCCGCGGTCAGCGCGCCGCGGCTGTAGGGAAAGCGGCCGAAGGCGACCAACTCGTCGACGGTCAGGCGCAGGTTGAAATCAACCGACTGGCGCAGGGTGGCGACGCGTCGGGCGTACTCGCCGACAGCCATGCCACGGATGCTTTGCCCGTCCAGGCGGATGTCGCCGCTGCCGGGTTCCAGCAGCCGGGCGAGCATCAGCAGCAAGGTGGTCTTGCCGGCGCCGTTGGGGCCGATCAGCGAGGTCAGGCGCTGGCGCGGGAAGCTCGCGCTGACCCCGCACAGCACGGCCTTGCTGCCGTAGCCTTTGTGCAGATTGTGGACGGTGATCATGCGGCCCCCCGGTTACGCACCATCAAGGCGAGGAAGTAGGTGCCACACACCAGGTTCACGAGGATGCCGACGGTGGTCCTGTAGTTGAAGACATGCTCGACCAGCAACTGGGCGGCGATGAACACGGCCATGGCCACGGCGCTGCCCAGCGCCAGCGTGACCCGATGGCGGAAGGTGCCCGCCAGGCGGTAGGTGATGTTGGCGACGAACACGCCCATGAATGCGGTGGGCCCGAGCAGGCTGGTCGATACCGCGACCAGCGAGGCGATTACGGCCAGGTGCAGGCGCACGTTGTGCCGGTAGTCCACACCCAGGGAGATCGCCTGGTCGCGGCCCAGCGCCAGCACATCGAGCACCGGCGCGGCCTTGGCCAGCACGGCGCACAGCAGCGCCACCAGCAGCGCCGAGCCGAGCAGCAGCGGCACCGAGGCGCGGTTGAACGAGGCCTGGGTGTAGCCCTGCAGCATCGAGAACTCACCGGGGCTGACCTTGAGCTGGACGAATTGGGTGAGGGTGGCCATGACCATCGTCAGCACCAGCCCGACCAGCAGCAGGAAAAACACATTGCTGTGGCCTTCGCGAAACAGCCAGCGGTGCAGCGCCCAGGAGTAGCCGAGCATCAGCAGCACCGAGAGCAGGAAGTTGCCGTCGTTGCCCAGCAGCACCAGGCCCTGCACGCCCATGCCCAGCACCAGCAGTGCCTGCAACAGCAGGTACACGGCTTCATAGCCCATGATTGCGGGGGTGAGGATGCGGTTGCCGGTGAGGGTCTGGAAGGCGATGGCCGAGCAGGCCACGCACACGCCGCCGATGACCATGGCGGCCAGGCGCGCGAGGCGCTTGGGGATCACGTAGTCGAAGTCCAGCCCGGCGTTGGCGAACACGAACACGCAGGCCAGGGTGAAGACTGCGACCCATGGCAGCAGGCGGCGCTTCATCGCTGCCTCCACAGCAGCCCCAGGAAAATCAGGCCGCCAAGGCCGCCGGCGGTCAGGCCGATGGGCACTTCGAAGGGGTAGATCAGCAGCCGCCCGGCCAGGTCGCAGACCAGCAGCAAGGCCGCGCCCCCCAGCGCCACCAGGGGCAGGGTGCGGCGCAGGTTGTCGCCATGGCGCAGGGCGATGAGGTTGGGCACCACCAGGCCGACGAAGGGGATGGCGCCGACGGTGATTACGCTGGCCGCCACGGTGACGGCGACCAGCATCAGCCCCAGCGCCACGTTGGCGCTGTAGTTCAGGCCCAGGCTGGTGGCCATGCCTTCACCCATGCCGACCAGGGTGAAACGGTGCGCATAAAGGTAGGTGAGCAGGATGATCGGCAGGATCAGGTAGATGAGCTCGTAGCGCCCCTGCACCACCTTGGAGAAGTCGCCCAGCAACCAGCCCTGCATGCTTTGCAGCAGGTTGAAGCGGTAGGCGTAGAACTCGGCCAGTGCGCTCAGCACCCCGCCGTACATGAGGCCGATCACCGGCACCAGCACTGCGTTCCTGGCGCGGATGCGGCGGATGATGGCGACGAACAACAGGCTTGCGGCAAAGCAGAAGGCCAGGGCGAACAGCATCTGCAGCCCCACCCCGGCGGCCGGTGCCAGCCCCAGCGACAGCAGGATGCCGAGGCGGGCGGCGTCCAGCGCGCCGCAGGTGCCGGGCTCGACGAAGCGGTTGCGCACGATCTGTTGCAGGATCACCCCGCACACCGCCAGGCCGATGCCCACCAGGATCAGTGCGGCCAGGCGCGGCAGGCGGCTGGCGGTCAGGGTCAGCCAGGTGTCGCCGTGCAGCGTCAGCAGTTGCGACCAGGCCAGCTCACGGGCGCCCACCGCAAGCGAGGCCACGCACAACAGCAGGAACGGCAGCAGCCAGCACAGGCGCATCAAGGCTGTGCCACCGTCGACGGTGCGCCGATGCGCCAGGCGCTGGCGGCGTGGCGTTGCGCGAGGAAGCGGGCGTAGTACCCGCCGCTGGCGCCCAGGGCCGCCGGCGAGCCTTGTTCGACCACCCGGCCGGCGTCCAGCACCACGATATGGTCGGCCAGTGCCACGGTGGCGAGCTGGTGCGCGATGACTACTTGCGTGCAGCGCCCGCGCAGGCTGTGCAGGGTGGCAACGATCAGCGCCTGGTTGTCGGCATCGAGGGCCGCGGTCGCTTCATCTACCAGCAGCACCGGGGCCTGCTTGATCAGTGCACGGGCAATGGTCACCCGTTGGCGTTCGCCCCCCGACAGCCGCGCGCCACCTTCGCCGACCGAGGTGTCGAGGCCCTCTGGCAGGCGCTGCACGACGCTCTCCAGGCCCGCCAGGCGGGCGGCCTGCAGCACTTCGGCAGCGCTGGCCTCGGGTTTGCCGATGCGGATGTTGTCGGCAATGCTGCTCTGGAACAGCCAGGTGTCCTGCAGCACCTGGCTGACCGTGTCGGTCAGGGTGCAGCGGGCCATCTGCCGCACGTCCACGCCGCCGATTCGCACGCTGCCTTGAGTGGCATCGAAGAAACGTGCGATCAGGCGCAGCAACGAGCTCTTGCCCGAGCCCGAGGCACCGATGATTGCCGTCATGCGGCCTGCCGGGATGTGCAGATCAAGGTCACGCAGCACATCGGGCCCCTCGGCGCTGTAGCGCAGGCTCACCCCCTGCAGCTCGATGGCATTGCCCGCTGGTAGTTCGGGCGAAAGCGGCTCCGGCAGCGGCTCGGCCGCCAGGATCCGTTCGATCTCCTTGAGCTGGCCCTGGGCACCGCGCAGGATCTCGACATGGCTGGCCACGTCCTGCAGCGGGTCGATGAATCGGCAGGCCAAGGCCAGGGCCACGACCACCGCCACCACCTCCTGCGGCTGGCCACCCAGCTGGCGGCTGAACCACAGGCCGGCGGCCATCAGCAACGCCGCGAAGGTCGCCTGCACCGCCCAGCTGTTGAGCAGCGCCGACAGCGCCGAGCGCAGGATCAGGCCCATGCCGCTGCGGCGCTGGCGCTCCAGGCTTTGTTCCAGCAGCCGCGTGCCACCACCGGCGCCATTGAAGGCGCGCAGCACCGACTGGGCCTGGGCGAACTCGACCATGCGCTGGCTGGCGTGGGCGAAATGCTGTTGGTACGCCGCATCGCCCTGGCGGCCCAGGCGGGCGCTGAGCAGCAACACCGCGAGCAGCGCCGGCAGGGCCAGCAAGGCGATCAGGCCCAATGGCCCATGCAGCGCATACAGTGCCGGCAACAGCACCAGCGGCATCACCACGCCGCTGATCAAGGGGGTGAGCACATGGGCCGGCAACTGGGCCACGCCCATCATGCCCTGGGTGATGACATGCCCCAGCCGGGCGGTGTTGTCCGGGGTGAACCAGCCCAGCGGCAGCCGCGCCACCCGTTCGCCAAGGTGCAGGCGGCCACCTTGCAGCACTGCGCTGGCCAGGGCGATGCCGGCCTGCTCCACAGGGCGCCGCCAGAACCAGCACAGGCCCACGCCTGCGGCCAGCGCCAGCAGCCAGGCAGCGGCGCCACGGACATCGCCCTGCAACAGGCGCAGCATCAGCGGCGCCAGGGTGCTGATAGTCAGGCCGCTGAATACGCCATACAGCACGGTCATCAGCACATAGCGGCGCAATGCCGGGGCGCTGTCGCCCAGCAGTCGAATGAAGGTTCTCAGCATGCCGGCAGCGCCTTTTTCTCGGTGTCCTGGTAATGCCCTTGGGCCCAGAGCCGGGCATACAAGCCTTGGCGCTCGAGCAGTTCGGCGTGGCGGCCCTGTTCGCGTAGCTCGCCTTGGTCGAGCACCAGGATCTGGTCGGCGTGCATCACCGTGTCCAGCCGATGCGCGATGACCAGCAAGGTGCGGCCCTGGGCGAAGCGCGACAGCGCCGTCTGGATCGCCGCTTCGCTGTCGGCATCGACGGCAGCGGTGGCTTCGTCCAGCACCAGCAGCGGCGGGTCGAGCAGCACCGCGCGGGCGATGCTCAGGCGCTGCTGCTCGCCGCCGGACAGCTGCGCGTCTTCGCCGATCACCGAGTCGTAGCCGCGTGGCAGCTGCATGATGCGTTGATGAATGTTGGCCAGGCGGGCTGCCGCTTCGATCTGTTCTCGGGTCGCCGTTGGCCGGCCCAGAGCGATGTTGTCGGCCACGCTGGCGTGTATCAGCCGTACTTCCTGCAGGACGAAACCGATGTGCTGGTACAGCGCCTGCGTCTGGATATCCCGCAGGTCGACGCCGCCGAGGGTGATGCGTCCGCTGTCGGGGTCGAAGAAGCGCAGCAGCAGGCGCGCCACGCTGGATTTGCCGGCGCCGGAAGGGCCGACGATGGCGGTGATGGTGCCGGGGACCAGGGTGAAGCTGAGGTTGCTGAGCACAGGGTTGCCGGGGCTGTAGGCGTGGCTGAGCTGCTCCACCCGGACCTCGTTGCCGTTGGGCGAGCGGCCGGTGGCCGGCGCGGGCAGCACGGGCGTGTCCAGCAGGGCATGGACCCGCTGGGCGGCGCCGACCGCGTTGTTCAGGTCGTGGGTGATGTAGTGCAGCAGGTGCAGCGGGGCACATAGGCCGGGTGTCACCAGGGCGAAGGGCAGCAGTTGCAGCGGCTCGATCCAGCCCAGGGCAATGAACAGCATGCCGGCCAGCAGCACCAGGCCCAATACCGTCACCGGCGCGACAAGCGCATTGGCCTTGGCCATCGACGCCACCAGCGGGCGGGTGAAGCCAGTGAAGGTCTGGGCGAAAGCCTCGACCGCGGCGCGGTAGCGGTCCTGGGCATTGCCCCGGTCACCGAAGGCCTTGACCAACGGCATGCCGTTGACGAACTCGACCACCGCGTCATCGATGCGCGCCATGCCAGTGATCACCGCGTCCATGTGCGTGGCGCTGGCCTGCATCGCCCGGCGCAGGAACACAAAGAAGGCGGGGAAGGGCAGCAACGACACCAGGGCCAGGCGCCAGTCCATGGCGAACAGGTAGACCACCGAAATCAGCACGGCGCCCAGAGCCCGGCCAAGGGTGGTGAAGAAGTGCGCGGTGAGGCTGTGCAGGGTGCCGATGTCGTCTTGCATCGCCCGCTTGACCTCACTGGAGGCGCGCTCGGTGAACCAGCCAAGCGGCACCTGCATCAGGCGCTGGCCGATGGCCACGCGCAGCTGGTGGGTGATGCGGTTGTCGGCCCGGTGTGCCAGCAGCTCACCGGCGGTGATCAGTGCCATGCCGACGAACAGGCAGGCCACGCTAATGCAAACCACCCGGCCGATATCGGCGGCCGTGCCGGCGTTGCTCAAGGCCAGGCGCGCAATCTGCTCGATGCCGGCCAGCGGCACCAGGGTCAGCATCGAACCCGCAGCCGCCAGCACGGCGGCTACGATCAACTGCCCGCGGATGGGCGCAAGTACACGGCTGATGGGGCCGCGCGCCTTGGTTTTGGGCGGTGCGGCAGTGTTGGGCGTGGGGCATGAATCAGACATGAAACGGGCCTGGGCAGCTGCGGATTAATTAGTTGCATGACTATAAACTAATTTGCGAAAACCAGACAAGACGGCTACAAGTCTGTCTCCACCGAGCCAGGAGCAACTGATGCAACCATCACAACCCTCACCCGGTCGCGGGCGCCCGCGCACCATTACCCGTGAACGCATCGCCGACGTGAGCATCGCCATTGGCCTGCCTTGCCTCACCTTCGTGGGTGTGGCCGCCGCGTTGGGGGTGAGCCATATGGCGCTGTACAAGCACGTGGCGAACATCGACGCGCTCAAGTGCCTGGTGGCCGAGGAAATCTTCCAGCGCTGGCAGATCCCCCGGGCGAGTGATGGCGCTGAAGAAGGCCTGCAGGCCTACCTGCTGCGTTTCGCGGCCTCGGTGCAGGCCTTCGTCAAGGCCCATCCTGGGCTGACGCCCTACGTGATACGCCGGCTGGCGGCGACCGAGGCGATGATCGGCAAGATCCATGAGCATCAGGTCCATATCGCCGAGGTGTATGGCCTGTCGCCGGAGCAGGCGCGCTGGCTGTTGTCGACGGTGGCGTTCCATGGCTTTGCGGTGGCCGATACGGTCTATACCGTGGCCAAGCGCGAGCCGGTGCTGGACGCGGATTGCGTGCAGGAAGAGATGGAGATGGAGGTCGAGTTGAGCGAAGGCATGCGCGCACTGATCGTTGGGGTGTTGGTGTTGCTCGAGCAGCAGGGTGGGGATGTGGGCCACCAGGTGTAAGGCGGGATATTGGGTGAAGGCCACCAGGTGCTTGGCGGTATTTCTGCAGCGCCTATGAGATCGAGCGCCGCCCGCGCGGCGCTTCGCGGGTAAACCCGCTCCCACAGTTTGTTTCGGGCCAGTCTTTCCTGTGCCATCACCTGGTCCGCCTTGTTGGCTCGACGCGGTTTCAGTGTGGGCGTTGCCGCCGCTCCACATGACTCAAGGCATGCACCAAGGCAGGCACCGGTACTTGCACAGGAGTAACTGGCCCGAAATAAACTGTGGGAGCGGGTTTACCCGCGAAGCGCCGCGCGGGCGGCGCTCGATCTCAGGAGCGGTGCACATCTGTCGCCATGCACCTAGCCGCCCGAATGCGATTTCAACTATGTCGAACCGGTCAAAGAGGGGCGCATAGCGCCCCAGGCATTCAGGGAGTCATTCACCGACTCCGCCAGCTTCCGGCGACAGACCTGCCAGCCAGTTCCTCACGCCGCACCTACCCGAAATCCTCCCTTCGCACTGGCCGGTTCAACCGCTCTGGCCGCTCCGGTGCAGGCGGATTGGTCGGCAACAGCACCAGCCCGTCCAACACCTTGTTCAATAGCGCCTCGATCATCTCCAGCGACAACTGCGAGCCGCCCAGCAAACGTCGCCCATCGCCGTGCGCGTCTTCGCGGGCGAGGGTGGTGGCCTGGTAGGTCTGTTGCACGAGTAGCAGGGCATGCACCAACGCGTCCTCGGCGAATACGCCGGGGCGGACGGTGAACAGTGGGGCGTGATGGTGGTTGCAGGTACCGAAGGTGTAGCGGTCGCAGCAGGGGTGGTGGGGTGGATCAGGTATTCCTTTGCACATGGTGGAACTCCCTTCGTAGATGAAGAAATCCGCCACGGCCTGCCGCCAAGCAGGTGAGGGTGACGGACTACGCAAGGTTGGCGGACCGGTACGAAGGGAACCGGCACTTCCGAAGAAGTCCATGCGCAGCCCGCCATAGAGCATCTTCGCGGGCACAAAAAAAGCGCCTGCGAAGGTGGGTATGGGCGCTTTGCGCCTTCGTTCCAGGCCGCCAAGCCCGGGTCACTGTTGTCTCAGTGACGCGCGTAGGCTAGCGAAATGCGATAAGTTCTGCAAGCGCTAGCTTGTGTAGCTATTTAGTTAGTCCAGCTCTGTTTCCTCATCGTGGGGCGAGATACTTTCAATGTATTGGTCAATTGCGTCGCGCTTGCTCATGAGTTCAATGTTGTTTTTGATTTCTTGATCAATGTGCTTCTTTGTTAACATCATTTCTCTGATGTGTTCGATGTGTTCAAAGTGTGGAATGTTAAGGTTCTTTACAGCTGCCATATATGTCTTTATGTTTTCGGGCGCTTGGAATTTTGTTGTTTTCTCCAAGAGTTCTGAAACTTTGGAAAGATTATAGATTTCTAGATTTTTGGATAGCCTGCTGGCTAAATCAATGCTATTAAGGTTTGTGGAGTAAAATTTGTTGTGGGGTAGGTGCGGGGTGGTTGATGGTGTTTCGTTCTTGTTGTGAGCGTCTTTGATTGATTTTTCGCTAATTGCTGTCTTAAAAATTGCTTTGCTTTCTCGCAGAAAGTCAGCAGTGCTGTACATATGAAAAAACTGGGTTTGCGTTTTTTGAAATATTTCGCATTTCAAATTTTCGTGGGGACCAATGTGCTTGTCTCCGGCCGAGTCGATTATCGTCCACCAGTCCTCTTTGAGGTCGTCAGTAATAAATATGACGTTATCGGATGGTTGATCTTTGAGCCTCTGGATAAGCTGGTTCCAGAGTATCAAATCTCCGAATTGACGTTCGTAAGTCAAGCCTCCGTGAGTGAATTTGGAAGATTCGAAATCTCCCTTACTCTTTTTTTCATCTTCATACCCAGGTGGGATTTTGCTGGCGTAGCGTATCGCCCCTAAACGATAGATCTCGTCTAGCCATGCTTGGTCTGTAGGAGGAGAACCAATCTTACCGTTGGTGTATTCGTCAAGTTTTGACAAGATCTTATCCGGGGAGCGTACATCGGGTTGTTTTTTGTCCCATTCGGAAACTTTCTTTTTGCACTTTGAGGCTTCTGATTTTACGCTCTCAGTGAGTATGGAGAGATGATTGTTGAGGTCGGGAAATTTTTTATCTATATCGTTTTCTTGAATGCAAGTGGTGATGGCGTTGGTCAGATTGTCGAGTGCCGAATTTATGGTTCTGAATATTTTCTTTTCGTTTTTTATTATGGTTAGCCGTCTTCTATGGTACTCAAGGCCTACTTGGAAGGGTATCCATATACGGTCGTTGATACTTTCTAATGCACTAAAAAAATCTTCGCGAGTACTTTCTTCGTATCCGTAAAGATTAAGAAAGACGTTGGTGTCAAAAACAAAGATCGTATTATCTGACGTCCATGCAGCGGAAATTTCATTTTGCTCTGGGGCGACAAAGCTTTTAAACAGGTCCTTCATGTCTTGGCTCTGGAGTCGTAGCTGTTGTTGGAGCGGATCCTAATACGGAATGATGGTCAAATGCCATCGCTCGTAGTCTTTGGTCGAACACGGTGTGATGATTCAAAATGGTCCAGCCAACGGCCACTCCACCGCCACCCTGACCTGATCCCCATCCAACTCCGCCTGCGCCGTATCCCCCCGGTGCACGTTATGCCGCAGCGAAACCGCCAACCCCTTGGCCGCCCCACTCTGCACCACATACCGGGCCTCCAGGTCGCGCTCCCAGTGCTTGCCATCCTTGCCATACCCCAGATACGCATACCCCCCACGCGGATCGACATGGGTGCCATCGATATCGAACCCACGCACATACAACGCCGTCAGGCTCAACCCCGGCACGCCATACGCGCCCATGTTCAGGTCATACCTGGCCTGCCACGACTTCTCGTTCGGCGCATTGAAGTCGGACAGCTGCACGGCGTTGCCCAGGTAGATCGCCCCGCGGGTGACGTAGTCGAACGGCGTGTTGCCGTCCACCTGCTGCCACCCGAGGCTGAACGCGTGCGGGCCCTGGGCGTAGCGCGAGACCAGGCTCCAGGTGGTGTTGTCGATACGCCCGGACAGGGCCTTGCCGGTGTCGGTGGTGCGGTACAGGTTGAAGTCCAGGCTCAGGCTGCGGCGGTCGTCGAAGGCGTGGCTGAGGGTGCTGCCGAGGTAGTGCTGGTTCCAGGTGTCCTCGTAGCGGGAGGTGTACAGGCTGGCGCTGGCGTTGGCGGTCGGGTTCCACACGGCGCCCGCCAGGTCGAAGCTGTTGCCCTGGCGGCCGTTGGAGTAGTTCACCACGAAGCCTTGATCGTGGCTGGAGGCATTGCGGTCGGTGCTTTCGTTGAAGTGCCCGGCCACCAGCTTGAGCCGGTCGATCTCGTTGCTGGTGAGGAACCAGCCGGTGAAGGTCTCGGGCAACAGACGGCTGTCTGACGAGCTGAACACCGGGGTCTTGACCCGTTGCTCGCCGTAGGACAGCACGGTGTTGGAGGCGCGCAGCTTTAGCGCCGCGCCGCCTCGGCTGTATTCGCTTTTGGGGTGGCCGTCGTTGTCGATGGCCAGCAGGCGTGCCTTGCCGGCGCGGCCGCCGCCGCTGTCGAGCTGCACGCCGAGGTAGGCGTGGGCATCGACGCCCACGCCGATCAGGCCTTGGGTGAATCCGGAACTGAACGTCCCCATCAGGCCGTATGCCCATTCCTCGGCCTTGCCGCTGCGTTCGGCACGGGGCTTGTAGGCATTGCGTGCGGCGCTGTTACGCCCACCGTGGCGGTAGTCGCGCTGGTCGTAGACGCTGCGGTTGAGCAGGCTCCAGCTGCTGTCTTCGACAAAGCCGTTAGCCTTGGACTGAGCGGACTCGGCCAGGGTCAGCGGGCTGAGGCCGAGCAGCGGCAGGGCGATGAGCAGCGGTTTCATTGGCCGGCCTCCAGCTTTTGCAGCTGCACGGCGAGGCGACTGGCCGCGCGGGCGGGCAGGGCGTCTGGCAACTGCATCGGCGTGGGCGCGCCCACCTGCATCAGCATCACCATGCCCATCGCCAGGTGCGGGATGCACTGGATGCCATAGAGCCCGGGCTGGCTGAAGGTGTATTCGAACGGCTGGTTAGGCTTGCTCTTGAACGCTTCGGCGCCTGCCGGCAGCAGGCCAGGAATGCTCGCGGCGTTGTGCCCGGCCTGGGTCGGCAGAAAGCGCACGGTGTCGCCCGGGGCAATGCGCAGGTGGTCCGGCTCGTAGACCATTGCCCCCTCGGCGCCGCGGTTGAGCATCTTCACTTCGAACACCTCGGCCTGGGCGGCGGCGGTGGTCAGCAAGGCGGCAAGCAGCAGGGCGGCGCAGCGGGGCGGCATGGGCAGAACTTCCTGGTTCAGGGGGCGCGAAAACGCAGGATGCGCGCGCCGTCGAAGGGGTCGGTGAGGTAGTGGGCGCGTACGCCGAAGGTGCTTAGCAGGCGCTCTGGGGTGAGCACGGCTTCGGGCTTGCCGAGGGCGACCAGGCGGCCCTGGTCGAGCACGGCCAGGCGGTCGCAGGTGAGGGCCTGGTTGAGGTCGTGCAGGGCCACCAGGGTGGTCACCGGCAGGGCCTGCACCTGTTGCAGCAGGCTCAGCTGGTGCTGGATATCCAGGTGGTTGGTCGGCTCGTCGAGCAGCAGCAGTTGCGGGCGTTGGGCCAGGGCGCGGGCGATGTGCACGCGCTGGCGTTCGCCACCGGACAGCTCGCGCCAGATGCGCTGGCTGAGGTGGCTGGCGTCGACGTCGGCCAGGGCCTGGTCGACGATGGCGCGGTCGGCCTTGCCGAACGGCGCCAGTGCCGACAGCCAGGGTGTGCGGCCCAGTGCCACGGCTTCGAAGACGCTGATGGCGTCCTGGGTGTCGGCTTGTTGCTCGACCAGTGCCAGCTGTTGGGCGATGCGCCGGCGCGGCAGTTTCGCCAAGGGTTCCCCCAGCAAGTGCACGTTGCCGGTGGTGGGCGTGCGCAGGCCGGCGAGCAGTTTGAGCAGGGTGGATTTGCCCGAGCCGTTGGGCCCGACGATGCCGAGGGTTTCACCGGGGCGCACGGCCAGGTCGATAGCTTGCAGCACCTCGCGCTCACCCAGGCGCAGGCTCAAGCCTTGGCAGGCGAGCGGGGCGACTTGCAGCGAATTGAGCACGGTCATGGGCGCCCCCGGCGGCTGACCAGGATCAGCGCGAACACCGGTGCGCCGATCAGCGCGGTAACTACGCCCACGGGGATCACCTGGCCGGCGATCAGGGTGCGCGAAAGAATGTCGGCGACGATCAGGAACAACGCACCGCCGAGGGCGCTGGCCGGCAGCAGGCGGCTGTGGCCGGGGCCGAGCAGCAGGCGCAGGGCGTGGGGGATGACCAGGCCGACGAAACCGATGGCGCCGACGATCGACACCATCACCGCTGTCACCAGCGCAGTGCAACTGATCAGCAGCAACTGGGTGCGGCGCACCGGCACGCCCAGCGAGGCGGCGGAATCGGCGCCGAAGGTGAAGGCGTCCAGTGCGCGGCGGTGCCACAGGCACACCGCAAGGCCAAGCACGGCCACCGGCAGCGCCAGCCACACCGACGGCCAGCGCACGCCGCTGAGGTTGCCCAGCAGCCAGAACAGGATGCCGCGTGCCTGCTCGGCGGTGGCCGACTTGGTGATCAGGAAGGCGGTCAGGGCGTTGAACAGTTGCGACCCGGCAATGCCTGCAAGGATCACCTGGGCGTTGTTGTGGCTGCTGGCGCTGGCGCGCGACAGTAAAAGCACCAGGCCGAACGCCGCCAACGCGCCGATGAAGGCGCCGCCGGACAGCGACAGCGCTGCGCCGCCCAGGCCAAGCAGGCCGACCGCCACGGCGCCGGTCGAGGCACCGGCGGACAGGCCCAGCAAGTAGGGCTCGGCGAGCGGGTTGCGCAGCAGCGCCTGCAGCACCACGCCGCAGGTGGCCAGGCCCGCGCCGCAGGCGGCGGCGACCAGGGTACGCGGCAGGCGGTAGTTCCAGACGATGCCGGCGTCGATCGGGTCGAGGGTGTGGCCGGCCTGCCACAGCTGGTTGGCCAGCACCTGCCAGACCAGGTCGATGCCCAGGCGGGTTTCGCCGATGGCGATGCCGGCGAGCATGGCCAGCAGCAGGGCGGCCAGCGCGGCGATGGCGAGGGGCAGCAGGCGGCTCATGGTTGTGGCGCTTGGCCGCTGGCGAAGGCGGCGGACAACCGCTCAAGGCCGAGGAACAGACGAATGCCGGCCTGCATGGCGTCGGCATCGAGGACGATGATGCGGCCGTTCTTCACGGCGTCCATGTTGCGGGTGACCGGGTCGCTGCGCAGGAAGTCGAGCTTCTTCTGGTAGTCGTCGGCGGGGAAGCGGCGGCGGTCCATGCGGGCGATGATCAGCCAGGTGGGGTTGGCTTTGGCCAGGGTTTCCCAACCCACGGTGGGCCATTCTTCGCTGGACTCGACCACGTTGCGCACGCCCAGGGTCTGCAGCATGAAGTCGGCCACGCCCTGGCGGCCGGCGACGTAGGGGTCGATCTCAAGGTCGGCGCTGGAGAACCAGAACAGCGCGCTGGTGCCGGACAGGTCCTTGCCGGCCAGTTGCTGCCTGGCGTGCTCCAGCTGGCCCTTGAGTTGCGCGTTCAGCGCCGTGCCACGCTCCTGCACGTCGAAGATCTCGGCCAGCTGGCTGACGCTCTTGTAGATGGTCTCGACCTTGAACGGCTGCAGGCGGGTGCCGTCGGCGCCGACCAGGTTGTCCTTGCCTTCGCAGTCGGACGGCAGCAGGTAGGTGGGGATCTTCAGCTCGGCGAACTGCTCACGAGTGCCGACCACGCCCTGGGCGCCGACCATCCACTCGAACTGCACGGCCACCAGTTGCGGGCGTTTGCCCACCACGGCTTCGAAGCTCGGGTCGTTGTCGGCCAGGCGTTCGACCTTGTCGTTCTGCGCCTTGAACTCGGGCAGCACATTGTTGAACCACAGCGAGGTGCCAGCCAGTTTGTCGCCCAGGCCCAACGCATAGAGCATCTCGGTGCCGGCCTGGCCGATGGTCACGGCGCGCTCGGGCGCCTGGGCGAAGGTTTGCGCCACGCCGCAGTTTTCGACGGTCAGCGGGTAGTGCGTGGCGGCGGCCTGGGCCAGGCCGGTCAGCGACATGGCGGCGAGCAGGGTGGCGATACGGGGCAGCATGGTCGGGCGATCTCCTGTCGAACGGTGCACGGAATGAGCACGGACAGGCATCGCCGGGCTTCGGGCAGGGCGCCCGAGGCAACGAACGGATGGCCATCCCGGACACCCCGCCGGTTGGTGAACATGTGCCGGCAGGTCTCCTGACTGGTGCGTCCTGGCCCTGCGCCAGCCTTCCCGGATCGCTTGATCCAGTGGCATCGATGGCGCGGGCTCGGCACCTACAGTTGCGGGGGCAGTTCCCTTTGGCACGCGTGTGGCGGCCTGGGGATTCCCTATTAATTCCGAGTGGAAACCGGCGGGCGGCATGGTAGACCATCACCCGCCGGGTGAAAACGCCTTTACAGGTATTTGAGCCAGGCGATGTCGCGCCGGCGTGCCTTCAGCCGGGCGAACCCTCGCACCGGCAGGTACAGCGCCGCAGCCAGCAACACGGCACTCAACCACACCGCGGCGATGCCGTCGAAGCCGAAATAGTCGCCATGGTTGAGGCCCAGCAGCGCCACGCTGGCCAGGTACAGCAGCTTGAGCACATACAGGTGCAGCAGGTAGAAGAACATCGGCGCGGCGCCGAACACCGCCAGCATGCTGATCCAGCGGGCGGACCCTGCGCGCTCGAAGCCGCGCAGCAGCAACAGGCCGGCGCCCAGGGTCAGGGCGAGGAACAGCAGTGACGGCGGGTATTTGGTGATGTTGAAGAAGCTCATCAGGGTTTGCGTGACACTCGGGTAGCTGCTCCACGGCGCTTCGCCGTAGCCGTTGAGCAGGCGCAGTACGACGAAACCGAGCAGTGCGGCGCTGCCGGCCAACAGCAGACGCTGCTGGCGCTTCGCGGCATCGCTGGCGCGGGCGAACCACGGGCCCAGGCCATAACCCAGGGCGATCACGCCGATCCACGGCAGCACCGGGTAGGAGGTGCGCAGGCGCAGGCTGTCGGTGGCTTGCAGCCAGCCACGGTCATGTAGGACTGCCCAAGGTACGTGCAGCGCCGACTCCGGGCCGAAATGCAGGCCATCGAGCAGGTTGTGCCCGGCCACGATCAACGCACCCAGTGCCAGCAGCGCCGGGCGCGGCAGCCACACCAGCAGCGACAGGGCGATCATGCTGATGCCGATGGCCCAGATCACCTGCAGGTAGATCACGCTCGGCGGCAGCTGGAAGGTCCAGGCGAAGTTGACCAGGGTGAATTCCAGCGCCACCAGGAACAGCCCGCGCTTGAACAGGAACGTCGAAACGTCGCTGCGGCCCTGGTACTTCTCGCCGTACAGCCAGGCCGACAGCCCGGTCAGCAGCACGAACACCGGCGCGCACAGGTGGGCCAGGGTGCGGCTGGCGAACAGGCTGGGATCGGTGGCGTCGATGCTCATCGGGTCGCTGACCTGGCGGTGCAGGAAGAAGGTTTCGCGCACGTGGTCGAGCAGCATGAACAGGATCACCAGGCCGCGCAGGGCATCGATGCTCTGCAGGCGCTGGGTGAGCAGGGTGGGGGAGGCGGTGGCGCTGGTCATCGGCAAGGGGTCGCAGGCAGGAATGAGTGTCAAATGAAACGTTATCTTATAACTATTGGTCTTGTGCTGAACAGTGGCTTGGTTGGGTAAATCTGTGTGTCTGCCAGGATGAGGTGCTCAGCCTACTTGTGCTTTAGCGAGCATTGGCGGATACATGCAGGCCGCGTGACGATGAATGTAATTTGCCGACAAGGACTGCCATGAAACCCACCCCTGTACTACTGGCCACATTGCTGCTGGCGTTGCCGTGCGCCTCGGCCTTGGCCGACAGCTGCCGCAAGAACATCCAGGGCGGCGAGGATTGCCGCTACAGCGATGGCACCACTTCCACCAGCCGCGCCAATATCATGGGTGGCTTCGATACCACTTACAGCGATGGGCGCCGCTCCAGCAGCCGCTCGAATATCCAGGGTGGGCTGGATACGCGCTACAGCGACGGTAGTTCTTCCAGCAGCCGGGCGAATATTCAGGGTGGGCAGGATACGCGTTACAGCGATGGCCGCTCTTCCAGCAGCCGGGCGAATATTCAGGGTGGGCAGGATACGCGCTACAGCGATGGCAGCTCTTCCAGTAGTCGGTCGAATATTCAGGGTGGGCAGGATACGCGTTACAGCGGTGGTAGTCGTGAGCGTGAGCAGGGGCGGCGGTGGTAGAGGCTGCTGGGTGTTCGGCTGGGCATCTTCAGCGCCTATCAGATCGAGCGCCGCCCGCGCGGCGCATCGCGACGCAAGGCCGCTCCTACATCTGTTTCGGGCCAATTATTCCTGTGAAAGTACCGCTGCCCGCCTTGGCGCATGCCTCAAGTCGGGCGAGGGGCCAGCAGTGCCCACCTTGATACCGCGGCGTACCAACAAGGCGGACTAGGTAATGGCACAGGAGAGACTGGCCCGAAACAAACTGTGGGAGCGGGTTTACCCGCGAAGCGCCGCGCGGGCGGCGCTCGATCTCAAGAGCGCTGCAAAGCTATCGCCTTACACCTGGCCGCCCACAAATGATCTCAATTCGGCCACTACAACCCGCCCACAATCTCCTCACGCCGCCCGCTCCAGCACATCCAGCAACTCGACAAACTCCTGCGCCAGCCTATGGCGCGGCGCCATGTGCACCAATGGCACCGCCGCTTCATGGGACTCGCGCATCCTGATCGAACTGCTCAGGTACACCGGCAGCACCGGCAGCCCTTCGCCGCGCAACTGGTCGACCAGGGTCTGGTGCAGGGCTGTGCGCCCGGCGAACTGGTTGACCACCACGCCTTCGACCTGCAACGCGGCATTGTGGTCCTGGCGCAGTTCGTCGACCTCGGCCATCACATTGAGCAGCGCCTGGCGCGAGAAGCTGTCGCAGTCGTAGGGGATCAGCAGGCGCTCGGCGGCCACCAGGGCGCTGAAGGTGTAGAAGTTCAGCGCCGGTGGGGTGTCGATGTAGATCCGCTCGTAGTCCGCCGACAGCTCCACCAGCAACTTGCGCAGCTTGTTGATCTTGAACTTGCTCTCCAGCTTGCCTTGCAGGTCGGCAAGGTCGGGGCTGGCGGTGATCAGGTGCAGGTTGGCGTAGCGGGTTTCGGTGATGGCCACGCGGTGCTTCTTGCCGGTGGCCGGCGCGGGGGCGAGGGTCTGGCGGAAGAAGTCGGCGATGCCCGCCGGGATCTCGTGGTTGACCAGGCCGGTCAGGTAATAGGTGGCGTTGGCCTGGGGGTCGAGGTCCACCAGCAGGGTGCGATAACCTTCGGCGGCACTGGCGGCGGCCAGGTTACAGGCAATGCTGGACTTGCCGACACCGCCTTTCTGGTTGAACACGACACGACGCATGGCTGAATCATCCTTGAGGGAAAATGGCAGAACGGGGTCAATCCTATGACCGAAAAGTGACAGTATTAAGGCAAAGCTTGTTACATGTCCTGCCTGCGTCGTGCACCGGTGCTTTTACGGAGCGGCTTGCTGCAACGCCTGGAGTTCGTCCTCGACCTCTTGCATGCGTGCCTCGACCAAAGCCTGCACTTTAGGGTCCCTGGCGCTCTCGCGCATCAGCGCGGTCAGTTTCTCGCTCAGCCGCTTGCCTTCATCGGTCTCGCCCAGCGCCTTGGCCTTGGCCGGGTCGCGGGTGGCGGCGACGATGGTGTCGAACTCGGCATCGTCGAAGTTCTTTTCGCTGTAGAGCCGGTACAGGTCCTGGCGCTGGTCCTCGACGGTCAGGTGCTTGCGCAGCACCGTCTTGATCTGTTCTTCGGGCAGCTTGGGGTGGGTTACGGCCAACAGCTGCGCCATGCGCCCGATGTTGTGCTCGTAGGCTTCCTGCAGGGGCAGGCTGGAGCGGATCTTTTCTTCGCGGCTGGGTGCCTGGTCGCAGGCGGCGAGGGCGGTAAACAGCAGCAGAGGCAACAGCAGTCTTGGCAAGCGGGGCATGGGGCAGGGGCCTTGGGCACGGTGAGGCTGGCGAGTGTACTGCAAGCAGGCCCGCTGCCAGCAGGGGCCTGCATGAAATAGCCGTCAGACCAGCAGCGCCGACCAGGCCGACACCAGCAACAACCCCGCCAGGCTCTGGTTGAACCAGCGCAATGCCCGAGGCGAGTTCAGCCAGCGCGCGCTGCCGGCACCCAGCAGCGCCCAGGCGGTCATGCACGGCAGGGCGATCAGCAGAAACACCAGGGTCAACCACCACAGCGGTAGGGCCGGGGTGGCGAACAGGCTGATCATCGCCAGCGCCATCAGCCAGACCTTGGGGTTGACCAGTTGCAGGGTGGCCGCCTGCAAAGGGCCGAAGCCTGCATGGTCACCGGCCTGCAGCGGCGCACCGGCGCTGCGCAGCATGCGCCAGGCCAGCCAGCTCAGCCACAGCGCACCCGCCCAGCCGAGTAGCTGTTGCGCCAACGGGTGATCAAGCAGCAGTTCGCCCAGACCCAGGCCAACCAGCAGCACCACCGCGGCCGCCGCGCCACAGGCCGCCACGGTGGGTGCCAGGCTGGCGCGCACGCCGCGCTGGGCACCTTGGGCGAGGATCAGCAGGTTGGTCGGCCCCGGGCTGATGCTGGATGCCAGGGCGAAGAGGACGAAGGGCAAAAGGCTGTGGGACATGGTCGAGGCTCCGGTTGATCGTGGCCTCATGTTCGCAATCGCCCGGGTTTCAGTCTGGAAGGTTTGAGCAGCGCTTGCGGTAGTCCGCCGGCGTCAGCCGGTAGGCGCGGCGGAACCAGCGGCCCAGGTGGCTCTGGTCGGCGAAACCGAGGGCCGTGGCGACCTCGGCCGGGCCCAGGCCACGGGCCAGCAGCTGGCGCGCCCGGGCCAGGCGCAGCTGGATCAGGTAGGCATGCGGGGCCAGGCCGTAGGCGGCCTTGAAGGCGCGGGTCAGGCGGAAACGATCGACGCCGCAGACCCGCGCCAGGTCGTCCAGGCCGATGTCCTGGTCGAGGTGCGCATGCAGGTAGTCGCGGGCCACTTGCGCGGTCAGCGGCAGGCGCGGGTCAGGGTCGAGGCGCCGGCGCCACTGCAGGTGGCCGGTGAGGCAGGCCAGCAGGTCGTCGATGGCGGTCTGGCGGACGATGCGCAGGTCCTGCTGGTGCAAGGCGTTGAATGCGCGGCTGGTGGCGCCGGCCAGCCGCGTATCGCAGTGCAGGGTGGCGGCGAAGCTGGGGAGGGCGTCGCTGGGGGCCTGCTCGAACAGCGTGCGCAGTTGGCTTTCCAGCCAGTGGCTGTCCAGGTACAGGGTGGAGTAGGTGAAGCCTTCAGCGGTTGGCGCCAGGCCGTCATGCAGGTCGCCGGGCTCGAGCAGGAACACCTGGCCGGGTGTGCTTTGGTGGCGCACCCGGCGGCAGTTGAACTGCTGCACGCCCTGTTCGGTGACGCCGACCAGGAAGCTGTCGTGCCAGTGCGGGTCGTAGGCGTGGCCGGTGAAATGGGCGCGGACCGACTCGATGCCGGTGTCGGCGTCCTGTTTGAGGTCGATCCAGTGGCTCATGGCGAGGGCCGGTTGCGGTGGGTTCTCGACCATAACGCAGAACCGGCCCTAGAGTTTAGAACGATTGTGCAGCGCTTAACGCTGGGCGAATGCCAGGTTGATGCCCAGGCCCGCGAACGAGGCGGCAAAGCCCCGGCGCAGCCAGGCCTGGACCTTGGGCGAGTCGATCACCGCACGGCGGAACAGGTGGGCGAGCAGGCCATAGAGCACGAACACGACGAAGGTCATCAGCATGAACACCGCGCTCAGGCCGAGCATCTGCACCACGGCGGAGCCGGCGTGGGGGTCGATGAACTGCGGCAGGAAGGCCAGGAAGAACAGGGTCAGCTTGGGGTTGAGGATGTTCAGCAGGCAGGCCTTGAGCACCAACTGGGCGGCAGCGGCCGGCGGGGCTTTTTCATCCACGGCGAAGGCAGCGCGATCACGCCAGGTGGCATAGGCCAGGTACAGCAGATACGCGACCCCGGCGAACTTCAGCCCCTGGAAGGCCAGGGCGCTGGCGTGCAGCAGCGCCGACAGGCCGAGCACCGAGGCCAGCAGGTGGGGCACGATCCCCAGGGTGCAGCCCAGCGCGGTCCACAGGCAGGCGCGACGCCCGGCCACCAGGGCGCTGGAGACGGTGAGAATCACCCCGCTGCCGGGGATCAGCACGATGATCAGGGCGGTGAGCAGAAATTCCAGGCTCGGCATGGGTGACAGCTCCTTGCAGTCGGGGGAAGCGCCACTATACGCCGGGGCCTACCGGCTGCAACACACCCTCCGGGCGCAGCGTGGCGAAGCGCTCGCGCAGCCAGCCGTGCAGCTGCGCCACCGCAGGAGTGATCTGTTTGCGGTGCGGGCACACCAGGGTGACCGGGGTCGGCTCGCCGGGGTGTTCGGGCAGCAGGATCTCCAGGGCGCCGGCGGCGATGTCGGCGCTGACATCCAGCCACGACTTGTAGACGATGCCTTCGCCTTCCAGGGCCCAGCGCCGCACCACGTCGGCGTCGTCGCTGAACAACGGCCCGCGTACCTGCACGGTGCGGTTGCCCAGGCGCCATTTGTCGTACACCCGGCTCTGTTGCGAGTACAAAAGGCAGTCGTGCTGTTGCAGCGCTTCGGGCGTTTGCGGCCGGCCGTGACGGGCCAGGTATTCAGGGGCGGCCACCACCACCCGGCGGTTCCACGGCGCCAGGGGCAGGGCGATGTAGTTGGCGTCTTCATTGAGGCCGTAGCGGATGGCAACGTCCACCGGGTCGCGGTAGAAGTCGGCCATCTGATCGGAGAGCAGGAAGCGCAGGCTCAAGCCCGGGTGCTCGCGGCGAAACGCACTCAGCCAGGGCCGCAGCAGGTTGCGCCCCAGGTCCGAGGGGGCGGCCACCTGCAGCACGCCACGCAGGCTGCTGTGGTTGCCGTGCAGGTCTTCGCGGCCCTGGCGCAGGGTGTCGAGCACGCGTTGGGCGGTGGGCAGGTACAGCTCGCCCTCGGCGGTGAGGCGCAGGCTGCGGGTGGTGCGGGCGAACAGGCGCACATCGAGCTCGCGCTCCAGGCGCTTGATCGCCGCCGCCACCTGGCCGGGCAGCAGGTCGGCCTCGTGGGCGGCGGCGGTGAAGCTGCCCAGGGCGCTGGCTCGGGCGAACAGTTCGAGGTCGGTGATGCGCAGCATTTTCACTCCAGGGATGAAAGTGTTGCTGCATTGTGCTGGTTTTTCTTTGCAGCCGGGAAGATAAGATGCGCCTCAATCCCGATCATCCAAGGAGTCACCGTTGATGGACACCGTTGCCCTGGCCAAGCGCCGCTACACCACCAAAGCCTACGATGCCAGCCGTCGCATCCCCCAGGCCACCATCGATGCGCTGCTCGAACAACTGCGCCACAGCCCGTCTTCGGTCAACTCGCAGCCTTGGCACTTCATCGTTGCCGACACCGATGAAGGCAAGGCGCGCCTGGCCAAGAGCACCGAGGTGGGCTTTGCCTACAACACGCCGAAGATCCTCAATGCCTCCCATGTGATCGTGTTCGCCACGCGCACCGACATGACCGAGGCGCACCTGCAGGCGGTGCTTGAGCAGGAAGGCAAGGACGGGCGTTTCCGCAGCGACGAGGCCAAGGCCGGGCAGGACCAGAGCCGCCGCTTCTATGTCAACCTGCACCGCCACGACAACAAGGACCTCCAGCACTGGATGGAGAAGCAGACCTACCTGGCGCTGGGGACCGCGTTGCTGGGGGCGGCGGCCTACGGGCTGGATGCCACGCCGATCGAAGGGTTTGACTTCAAGGTGATGGACGCCGAGCTGGGGCTGCGTGAGCGCGGGTTTACCAGTGTGGTGGTGTTGAGCTTGGGGTATCACAGCGAAGAGGATTTCAATGCCGGGCTGGGCAAGTCGCGGTTGCCGGCGGCCGAGGTGTTCACTTTCCTCTGAAGTAGAGGCGCCGCCATGCGGCGTCTTCTCCGGCAAGCCCGCTCCCACGGGTTCAGTATCAGCCTTCAGGGCCGCGCGGTCGTTGTGGGAGCCGGCTTGCCGGCGAATGGGCGCACCGCGGCCCTAGTGACGCCTATTCGCTCGTCCTGTTCATTCCCCCTCCATTTCCAGCAGGCGCTTGGGATCATTCCTAGGCTGGCCGAGCTGAAGCAATTGGTTTCAAATTCGGAAATGTCTTACGGATGCGAGGCGTTCACTGGCAAGACGGTTCTGAAAAAGTGCGGCTGCGGGCCGAGAGAATTGCAGGGCATGGTAAATACTCACGCCTTCCGTGTTGGAGGATCTTTCCGTGTCCCATCCCACCGCCTCGCAGATGATCGATGCCCGTATCGCCGCCTTGACCGACTGGCGAGGCCCCCGCCTTGCGCAAGTGCGCGCCCTGATCCGTCGGGCCGACCCGATCGTGCGCGAGGAAGTGAAATGGCGCGGCACGCCCGTCTGGTTCCATGCCGGTGTCCTCTGCACTGGCGAATGCTACAAGGACAAGTTGAAGCTGACATTCCTCAAAGGTGCGGAACTTGCGGACCCGACCGGATTGTTCAATGCCAGCCTCGATGGCGGCACGCGACGCGCCATCGATCTGTTCGAAGGCGACCGCCTCAATGAGCGGGCGTTCATGGCGCTGATTCGGGAAGCGGTGATCTTCAATCTGGGCTGAGTGTTCACACGCTCTCAGCATGGCAAGGGTGTAGACGATCAGCGCCATGTTCAGGTACATCGCCGCGAACTGGCCGAAGATCGGCCGCCCGGCCCGAGGAACTGCGGCAGTACGGCGCCGCAGTATTGCGCGCCAGCAACTGACGCAGGCCAAGGTAGATCAGGTAAACGGTACCGAGCAGCTTAAGCACCAGGAAGGCTGCATGTGCCTGTTCGCCGGCTTGCCGGCGAACCGTGCTCACTGATTACCAGAGTGCCGCAGCGGCCGCGCCAATCACCCGCTCGAACACCGCGATTGCCTGGTTCACCTCGGCCTCGCTGGTGTAGCGGCCGATACTCAGGCGCACACTGTTGCGCGCCCGGCGTTCATCCAGGCCGAGGGCCAGCAGCACATGGGAGGCCGCATTGCTCGCCGAGTTGCACGCCGAGGTAGTGGACAGCGCAAGTTCGTTGGCCAGCAGGCGGCTGTTGAAGCCGCTGGCGTCGATACACAGGTTGAGGGTATGGGGAATGCGTTGTACGGCGCAGCCATTGAGCGACACGCCCGGCAGCGCCAGCAGGCCGTCGCGCAGGCGCCGGGCCAGTTGCTCAAGGCGCTGGTGTTCGCTGTCCCCTGGCTGGCCCGCCAGGGCGAAGGCGCTGCCCATGCCTACGATCTGATGGGTGGCCAGGGTGCCGGAGCGCAGCCCGCGCTCGTGGCCACCGCCGTGCATCTGCGCACGCAGGCCGCTGCGGGCGCGGGGGCCGACATAAAGCGCGCCGATGCCCTTGGGGCCATACACCTTGTGCGCCGAGAACGACATCAGGTCGACCGCCTGGCTGGCCAGGTCGATCAGCACCTTGCCTACCGCCTGGGCCGCGTCCACATGCAGCAGGGCGCCGTGTTCGCGTACCCGCGCGCCGATGGCGGCGAAGTCGGTGAGGGTGCCCAGTTCGTTGTTCACCGCCATCAGCGACACCAGCCGGGTGTCTGCCCGCAGTGCAGCCTGCACGGCGTCGGGCTGGATCAAGCCCTTGGCGTCTGGTGCCAGGCGGGTTACCGCCCAGCCCTGGCGCTCCAGTTCGGCCGCGGTGTCGAGCACGGCCTTGTGTTCCAGCTGGCTGGTGATCAAGTGGCCGGGCTGTGAGTAGCTTTGGGCGACACCTTTGAGGGCGAGGTTGTTGGATTCGGTGGCACCGGAGGTCCATACCAGGTCGTCGGGCTGCGCGCCGACCCGCTCGGCCACCTGGCGACGGGCTTGCTCGACCGCTTCACGGGCGGCCTGGCCGAAGCTGTGGCCGCTGGAGGCAGGGTTGCCGAAGTTGGCGGTACGGCCCAGGCAGCCGAGCATGGCCTCGATGACCCGGTCATCGACGGGGGTGGTGGCGGCGTAATCGAAATAGAGGGGGGCGTTGTGCATAGCGAGGGCTTGTCCGTGCGGGACGCCGCCAGTCGGCATCCATGTACGGCATGTTACGAGGCCTGATGGGCAAAGGTTTTTCCCATTGCTCGTCCGCTAAGGTGTTTCAGAATTATTCATTCTGCGCTGCATACCATTTCGAGAAAAAAATTCTCCACGCGCTACTTTCAAGTCAAAGCCATTGCCAGGGCGCTTGTTTTTTCACCATTACCAGCACCATCAGGAACATCCCGGCAAACCCGATCACCCCCATCCACAGCCAATAACGGTAGAGCCTGTGGTAGAGCGGGCATAGCGGGGAGTGCGCCTCGGCGGCTTGGGCGGCGAGGGCCTGCAGGCGGGTCTGCAACAACAGTACCGGCAACCACAGCGCACCCACACCGAAGAAGATCGCCAGCGCGGCGCGCAGCCAGTCCATCGTCCAGTCCATGCCTGCCATGCGCACCATGGCGTAGCCGGTCAGCAACTGCAGGACACCGGCCGGAGTGGTGATCCAGGCGTCGAAGCGCACCACCATCCTGGCCACGGCGGCGATCACCCGCGCATCGCCCGTGCGGTGGGCGGCGATCAGGTAAAGGTAGGAGCCCATGCCGAAGCCGAACAGGAACACGGCGGCGATCACATGCAGGTATTTGAGCAGCAGGTAATCCATGTCAGCCGCGTCCCTGCTGGAAACTGACTCTGTAGCGGATCTTGTCCGGCGCGTCGATGGCCGCCAGGTATTGCGCAACGCTGATTTCGCCCACGCAGGGGCGCGCGCCTGCCGCTGGCTGGTAGCCCTCGGTCAACCTGGCCATCAGCGCCACCGCAGCGCAGCTGGGGATCTCCGGGCCTTTGTCATCGGTTGCGCTGACCTGGGCGCGCAGGCGCAGTGGCTGGCCATTTTCGTCCAGGCCGCGCACGTCCAGGTACATCGCGCTCTTGCCATCGCCCCAGCGCTCGAAGCGCAGGCCCAGGCGGTGCAGGCGCCGCGCCCAGGGCAATGGGTCGCGTACCAGCCCGTATTTCACCAGCAGCGCCAGTGCCGCATTGGCCAGGCCGCCGGCCATCAGCCCGGAGCCGGCCTTGAACGCCAGGGTGCGCGAGCCGTAGCGGCTTGCGAAGATATCCATGTCCGGCACATCGACATTGCTCAGCAGGCGCCAGCCCAGGCCCGGCAGGTGGCGCAGTTGCAGGCCCAGCCAGCCGTCGACCGCGCAAGGCTGGCCATCGCGCCACTGGCGGATCGGCCGTCCGGCATAGGCGAGCACACCTTCGATGGTGGACAAGCCGGGCATCTTGGCAGAGGAGGAAATGCCGTGCTCGATCGACTCGATGTGGCTGAAGCGCTGCCGTTGCTCGTCGAGGATCGCCGACGACAGGCTGGGCACCGAGCTGCAGCCACTGAGCAGCGCCACACCCGCCTGGCGGGCGCGGGCGTCGAGCTGGGCGATGCCGTTGACGAACAGCCGGCAGTCGGCCAGGTCGCAATAGCTGGCGCCGGCCTCGATGCAGGCCTCGGCAACGCGGTAGGGCTGGCCCTGGAACGGCCCGCCGGTGTGGATCACCCAGTCGATGCCCAGTTGGCGCAGGGCCTCGGCGAAACCGGGGGCCATGGCATCACCGCACCAGCTGCCGTGCAGCGATGCGCCGGGGCTGCCGAGCTGTGCGCCAAGCTGGGCGAGCTGCTGGGCGTTGCGCCCGGCGATGACCAGTTGCACGCCCGGCATCTGGTTCAAGTGGCGGCTGATGATGCGCCCGAAGTTGCCGTAGGCGCCGATCACCAGGGTCCTGATAGCCATGCTGCGTTCCTTGTGCCGTGAATCTGGAATGCCCGGGGCAGGGCGGCGCAAGGTTTACCCAAAGGTCGGGGCAATGCAAGCGCGGACAGGCCTTTGCCGCCGCGCTCAAGCGTTTTCCAGCGCCTTCTGCTCCTGGCTGGCGACCCGCTCGCACAGCTCGATGATCTGCTCGCGCATCCAGCGGTTGGCGGGGTCCTGGTCGGTGCTTTCGTGCCAGTACAGGTGGGTTTCCAGGGCCGGCACTTCCACCGGCAGCGGCTGGTGGCGCAACTGGTGACGGCGGGCGAAGCGCTCGGGCACGGTCATCACCATGTCGGTCTGCTGCAGCACCTGCGACGCCATCAGGTAGTGTTGCGAACGCAGTGCCACGCGGCGCTGCACGCCCATCTTGCCCAGGGCCAGGTCAACGTAGCCCAGGCCGTTGCGGCGGCTGGAAATATGGATGTGGGTCATGCCCAGGTAACTGTCGAGGGTCAGCGCGCTGTCGGCCAGCGGATGGCCGGGGCGCATGGCGCAGACGTAGCGGTCCTGCATCAGCTTGACGTGGCGCACCTGCGGGTCGGTGTTCAGTGGTGCGTCGACGGCGAAGTCCAGGCGCCCGGCGGCCAGCTCCTTGGTGGTTTCGCGGCGCTTGCACGGGAAGCTCTCGATCACCAGCGCCGGTGCCAGGCGGCGCAGGCGCTGGAACAGCGGCGGCAGGATCACCGCCTCGGTGAGGTCGGTCATGCTGATGCGGAAGGTCTTGCTGGCCTGCAGCGGGTTGAAAATGCGGCTCTCCTGCACCGAGGTGCGCAGCAGCGACAGGGCGTTGCGCACCGGGCCGATGATGTTCTGCGCCATGGGCGTGGGCACCATGCCCTGGGCGGTGCGCACGAATAGCGGGTCGTTGAAGGTTTCGCGCAGGCGCGACAGGGCGTTGGACACCGCCGGCTGGGTGATGCCGACAATCTGCCCGGCGCGGGTCAGGTTGGCTTCGGTGTAGATGGCGTCGAAGACGATGAACAGGTTGAGGTCGACCTTGCTGAGGTTCATGGCGCCGCTCTTCATTGGAATTATCAGCGGATCATATATCGGTTATGAATGTTAATACACAGTGAAAATAGACTAGGTGGATGAAGGGTGGCTGTTCTAGGCTGCGTCCATGTTCTTCATTGACTGAAGGTAGCCCCGATGGATTTCGCCTATTCGCCCAAGGTCCAGGCACTGCGCGAGCGTGTCAGCGCATTCATGGACGCCTATGTGTACCCGGCCGAGCCGGTGTTCGAGCGCCAGGTTGCCGAAGGCGACCGCTGGCAGCCCACCGCGATCATGGAAGAGCTCAAGGCCAAGGCCCGTGCCGAAGGCCTGTGGAACCTGTTCCTGCCCGAGTCGGAATACGGCGCGGGGCTGACCAACCTCGAATACGCGCCGCTGGCCGAGATCATGGGCCGCTCGCTGCTGGGGCCGGAGCCGTTCAACTGCTCGGCGCCGGACACCGGCAACATGGAAGTGCTGGTGCGCTACGCCAGCGAGGCGCAGAAGCGCCAGTGGCTGGAGCCGCTGCTGCGCGGCGAGATCCGCTCGGCATTTGCCATGACCGAGCCGGACGTGGCCTCGTCGGATGCCACCAACATGGCCGCCACTGCCGTGCGCGACGGTGACGAGTGGGTGATCAACGGCCGCAAGTGGTGGACTTCCGGCGCCTGCGACCCGCGCTGCAAGGTGATGATCTTCATGGGCCTGTCCAACCCCGACGGCCCGCGCCATCAGCAGCACTCGATGATCCTGGTGCCCACGGATGCGCCGGGGGTGAAGATCGTTCGCCCGCTGCCGGTGTTTGGCTACGACGACGCGCCCCACGGCCACGCCGAGGTGCTGTTCGAGAACGTGCGCGTGCCTTATGACAACGTGTTGCTTGGCGAGGGCCGTGGCTTCGAGATCGCCCAGGGCCGCCTTGGCCCAGGCCGTATCCACCACTGCATGCGCTCGATCGGCATGGCCGAGCGCGCCCTGGAGCTTATGTGCAAGCGCTCGGTCGAGCGCACGGCCTTCGGCAAGCCGCTGGCGCGGCTGGGTGGCAACATCGACAAGATCGCCGACTCGCGCATGGAGATCGACATGGCCCGGCTGCTGACGCTCAAGGCCGCGTACATGATGGACACCGTGGGCAACAAGGTGGCGCGCAGCGAGATCGCGCAGATCAAGGTGGTGGCGCCTAACGTGGCGTTGAAGGTGATCGACCGGGCCATCCAGATCCACGGTGGCGCGGGGGTCAGTGGCGACTTCCCGCTGGCCTACATGTATGCGATGCAGCGTACGCTGCGCCTGGCCGATGGCCCGGATGAGGTGCACCGGGCGGCGATCGGCAAGTATGAGATTGGCAAGTATGTGCCCAAGGAGATGTTGCGTAGCGGGCATTGAACCTGGCAGAAAACCCGCTTCGGCGGGTTTTTTGTTGTTCAGCATCTGGGTGAAAGTACGAATGCACCGCCTTTGGCGTAGGGCGTTTCCTGAGCTGCCCTTGCTGGCTCCAGCGCCACCGTTGAGCTGCTAGCGTTCGGCGTTTCCCGCGCACAAGGAAACGCCACATGACAAGGAATAGCTTCAAGGGCCGCGCATCGGGTGCCCGCCGATGAATCTGCGCATCGTTATCTTCGACAAGGCGCAAGGCCTCGATGGCGACCGTACCACCACGGGCGCCACCTGCATCGGCAAACGGGCGGCGGGCAACGTGAACGGGGGTGGTTGGTTGCTCGAAGGCGACTCGACCACGCCCTGCCCACGCTGCGGCCAGGTGGGCACACTCATCGATGGCGACCCTCGCTTCCTGCAGGACGGCGTGCCCACCGTCGTCGACGGCGCGCGCGTGCGCTGTGGCTGCCCGCTGGGCAGCAATCGCCTGATCGCCCCATTGGAGGGGATACCCAGCCTGGCGCATGGGGTGTCGACGCCGGTACCCGGCGATCCCCGGGCTGCCCCGCGTGGTGCTGCCGAGCAGCCCATGCCCGCCACTCACGCCGCCACTACGGTACCTTCCGCACTGCAACCCGGGTTCTACATCGTGCCCCGCAGCATGACCGGCGAGCAGGTGCTGCAGCAGCTGGCCACGATGCAGGGCACCCTGCCCATGTCGCTGGTGCGCCGGCTCAACCCCACTTTCGACCAAGGTTTCAAGGCCGGCGAACTCTTCGTGCTCGGCGCCCCCGACAACAGCTTCGCCTGCACTCGCGAAGAGGCCGACTTGATGGCTGCGGCCCGCAGCGCCCGTGAGTCGCTGGCGATCCTCAGCGAGGAGGAAGCCGACTTCATGATGCAGCACATCGGCGAAGTCGCCGGGGTGCTCAGCGGCGCCAGTCTGTCCATGGGCGTAGGCAAGGACATGCTGGCGCGGGGGATAGGGCAAGTGGGGGACACGCTCAAGGGGATCGAGCGGTTGCACCAGCGGGAATTCGGCTTGCACCGGCATTTGAACAGCCAGCAGTTCTTTGCCGAGCGCAAGGTGTTGTATGCACAGTTGAACGCACAGTTGCGCAGTGCGTTTCTTGGCAAGTACCTGGATTTAGGCAGGCATGAAAGTCTGCGCAAGGGGTTGGGGATCTCTACGAAAAGCCTGGTGCACCATTGGTCCAAGGCCGGTGCGCCGGGGGCGATACCGGGGTATGCGACGCATCTGGATGAAGTGGCGAAGATGACAAAGTACTTGAAATATGGAGGGCATGTGGCGGTGGGCCTGGGGGCGACATCTTCCTATATGAAAATCTACGAGGCTTGCCGTGCGGGAGAGACTGAAGAGTGTAAACGTGTCCGGTTTACCGAAACGGGTAGTTTTACAGGGGGGATCGCGGGAGGTATGGCCGGTGGAGCTGTCGGAAAGCTTGCCATCAAAGCAGTCTGTGGATTTGGACCATGGGGGCGGGCCACCTGCGCAATAGAAGTAATCGGCGCATCTTCCCTCGGTATTGGGAAGCTCGGTGAGTTCTTTGGGGAAGAGGTAGGCGAGATATTGTACGAGACTGCTTATGATTGATTTGAGCTGGTGGCCTGTAGAGTTGAGGATAGTGTTGTTACTCGCTCCGTTCGCTGTGGGGCTGGCTGGGCTTGCGATTGAGTTGCATATCGCAGCCTCGAGCCATTTCAAGGTGATGTGCGACGCCTTGCAGCGAAGCGAAGGTCTTCGCGAGGAGCTGAGAAACGGTGGTGCGCTGACGCTAAAGTTTCGAATGTTGACAGTTAGTGCCATGACGGCTGGGATGTTTTGGCCTGCGTTGGGCATTCGTCAAGGTTGGCTGAACCCGGAGGACAGTCGTGATTTCCCGGTCTATCTGAAAAAACGCATGAAGCTAAGTATGTATTGCATCCTTATCGGTGTTTTCTGGATGGCTTTTGTTGTACTTCTAGTGCAGTTCAAGCGCGTCTGATGCCTTGGTGTTTGGCCGCAGGAGACCCGCAATAGCGGGTCTTTTTGTTACGTGTCACCGGGGCAATCAGACCCCCGCAGCCAGCTTGGCATTCACCTGACTCCGACGATAAGCGCTGTCGCGGCTGGCCAACCACCAGTACAGCGGCGTGGTCACCGCCAGGCCCACCAGCCAGGACAGGTCGGCACCGTTGATGTATTCGGACACCTGGCCAACATACAGCGGGGTGTTCATGAACGGGATCTGCACCACGATGCCAATGGCGTAGGCCAGCAGCGCTTGCGGGTTGTAGCGGCCGTAGATGCCGCCATCGACCTTGAAGATCGACTGGATGTCGTAGTCGCCTTTATGGATCGCGTAGAAGTCGATCAGGTTGATCGCGGTCCACGGCACCAGCACCACCAGCAGCACCAGCACCATGTCGACGAAGTGGCCGATGAAGTCCGCCGAGGCGAACACCGCCACCACGCAGCAGGCGGCCAGCACCAGCAGCGACAGCACGGCGCGGCTCTTGGCGGTGGGGATCCAGCGGTGGGCGAAGGTCTGCACCAGGGTGATGATCGACAGCACTGCGCCATACAGGTTCAGAGCGTTGTGGCTGATCACGCTGAGCAGGAACAGCACCAGCATCACCGGGCCAAGGGTGCCGGTGGCGAGCTTGACGGCGTCCATGGTGTCCATGCCCGCAGGGATCGCCAGCACGGCGACGGCGCCGAAGATGAACGACAGGCTCGAGCCCAGCGCCGAACCCAGGTAGGTGGTCCAGAAGGTCGACGACACTTTCACGTCGGCCGGCAGGTAGCGCGAGTAGTCCGACACATAGGGGGCGAAAGCGATCTGCCACAGCGCCGCCAGCGACACGGTGGCCAGCCAGCCGGCCAGGTTGAAGCCGCCGCGGGTGAGGAAGTCGTCGCTCTGCACATGGCTGAAGATGTAGCCGAAGCCGACCACGATGCCGATGCCCAGCACCCAGGTGCCGATGCGGTTGAGCACGTGGATGAAGCGGTAGCCGATGATGCCGATGATGCCCGAGCCCAGCGCGCCGACGACGATGCCCACCGGCACCGGCACGCTGTCGACCACGCCGTGCAGCGACTTGCCGGCCAGGACGATGTTGGAGGCGAAGAAGCCGATGTACATGACGCCTGCGATCACCACCACCAGCAGCGCGCCGAGCGAGCCGAACTGGGCACGGCTCTGGATCATCTGCGGGATGCCCATCTGCGGGCCCTGCGCCGAATGCAGCGCCATCAGCACGCCGCCGAGCAGATGGCCGACCAGGATGGCGACGATGCCCCATACCAGGTTGAGGTGGAACAGCTGCACGCCCAACGCGCCGGTGACGATCGGCAGCGGGGCGATGTTGCCGCCGAACCACAGTGTGAACAGATCCCTTACCTTTCCATGGCGGTCTTGCGGCGGCACGTAGCCGATCGTGTGTTTCTCGATGAGGGGTGCCGAATTGGCTGCACTGGTCATGAATGACTCCAAGGCAAGGAGGGCGCAACCGAAGTTGCCGGGCGCGTGCCGACAAGGGGCGACGCGTTCTTGTTGCAGCGATGATGGCGGCGGGGCAGGGAAGGGGAAATTAGTAAATTTGTGCTCATGAACCTTAAAAAAGCTAAGGCTGGCAGAAGGTTAAGCGGGGGACGGTAGCAAGGTGGGTGCCAGGTGGGGCATTCACATGAAGGGGGCATGGATCTTGAGGGGCAATGCCGGCCTCTTCGCGGGTAAACCCGCTCCCACAGGTTCGGCGCTAAACCTGTGGGAGCGGGTTTACCCGCGAAGAGGCCGGCACAGGTAACCGAGAAACTAAAAATGCCTACATCGGCAACAACCGATCCTGAATCACCTCTTTCATCACCAGTGTCGAACTCAACCGCTTCACATTGGGAATGCTGGTCAGCTGTTCGTCATACAGCTTCTGGAACGCCGGCAGGTCCTTGGCCACCACATGCAGCAGGTAATCCGGGTCGCCAAACAGCCGCTGCGCCTCGACGATCTGCGGTATCTGCGAAACCGCCGCTTCGAAGTCCGCCACCGGCTGGCGGGTAACCTCGCGCAGGGTGACGAACACCAGCGCGGCGAAGTTCAGGCCCAGGGCGCTGGGGGCCAGGCGGGCGTGGTAGCCGAGGATGGCGCCGGATTCTTCCAGCGCCTTGAGCCGGCGGTGGCAGGGCGACAGGCTCAAGCCCACGCGTTCGGCCAGTTCGGTTACCGACAGGCGCCCGTCTTTTTGCAGTTCGGCAAGGATCTTTCGATCGGTTCGGTCCATGAGGGAAGAATCTTCCAGGTTGATGGCTGATGTGGGGAATATACGAAAGAAAATCCCCGAGCGATATCCGTAATCTTGCTTTCACCAAAACCTATGTGGAAGGAAGATTCAAAGTGGCCATGAGTGTATTGGCGGCGTTCTGGGCCGTGTCCTTGCTGTTCGTGATCACCCCGGGTGCCGACTGGGCCTACGCCATTTCCGCCGGGATGCGCGGGCGCTGGGTGATGCCGGCGGTGGCGGGGATGCTCTCGGGGCATTTTCTGGTGACGCTGATCGTGGCCGCCGGGGTCGGCAGCCTGATCGCCGGGCACCCGCTGGCGCTGACCCTGCTGACCCTGGCGGGCTGCGTCTACCTGCTGTGGCTGGGCGGCAACCTGCTGCTGCGCCCGGCGGTGCCCGAGGCCGGGGAGGGTGGCGTGACGGACTGCGGCTCGCGCTGGGCGTTCAAGGGTTTTTGCGTGAGCGGCCTGAACCCCAAGGTGTTCCTGCTGTTCCTGGCGCTGTTGCCGCAGTTCACCGACCCGCAGGCGAGCTGGCCGGTGTGGTTGCAGATCCTGCTGCTGGGGCTGGTGCACCTGGCCAGTTCGCTGGTGGTGTACCTGATGGTGGGGTATGGCGCCAAGGCGGTACTGCGTACCCGGCCGGCGGCGGCGCAGGTGGTCGGGCGGGTGTCGGGGCTGGTGATGATCGTGATTGCGCTGGGGTTGATCGCAGGGCAGCTGCGCTGAGCATCGGCAGGCGGCTGGCTACCAGGCTCTGTACCCAAAGCTTTGTGGGAGCGGGCTTGCCCCGCGATCTGCCGCAACGTGGCAGCAAAGCCTGAACTTGCAGCATCTTTGGCGCTATTTGATATCGGGTAAAGGAGCGCTTCGCACTCCATCGCGGGGCAAGCCCGCTCCCACAAAACTTTTCGTACAGAGCCAAGTGCCTACAAGCAGGCGATGCCGCGCGCCATCACTTGGCTTTCAGCACCTTCGGGTTCGAGTTGCCCCAGACCGTGTAGAGGTCGGCCAGCAATGCCCCGTTGATGGTCTCAAGCTCTGCCTGGGTGATCTCGTCACCCCCTTGCTTGCCATACAGCACCACTTCATCGCCCGCCTTGACCCCCGGGATGTCGGTGACGTCGACCATCAGGGTATTCATGGTGACCTTGCCAATTACCGGCGCGCGCTTGCCATTGATCAGCACCGAGGCCTTGTTGGAGAACGCGCGGCGATAGCCGTCCGAGTAGCCCGCGGGAATGTTGGCCACCCGCGAGTCGCGGCTCAGGGTGTAGGTGTGGTCGTAGCTGATGCCGCTGCCGGCCGGGTAGCTGTTGACCGCCGCCACCTGCGACTTGAACTGCATGACCCGCTGGAACTCCTCGTGGCCGCCCACGGGGTAGCCATACAGCGCGGCGCCCGGGCGCACCATGTCCAACCAGCCTTCAGGCACCTCCAGGGTGGTGAAGGTGTTGGCGCAGTGCAGCAGCAGTTTGCTGCGATCCAGCTTGGCCTGCTGGATTAGCAGCGCCGACTGTTCCTTGAATCGGGCAAGGCCCTTGAGCACATCCTCACGTTCCTCCACGGGGAAGTGGGTCATGATGCCGACCACCTCCAGATGCCCGAGGGTAGCCATGGCGACCGCGTCCTTGAGCCCTTGGGGCGTACCCATTTCCACGCCGTTGCGGCCCATGCCGGCGGAGTTGAGTGCCAGGTGCACCTTCAGCCGGTGGCCGCTGCGCTTGGCCAGTGCATCCAGTTGCTGCGCCACGTCCAGGTTGCCGACCAACTCGTCCATGGCATAGGGCAGCGCATCCTGCACCTCGCCCAGGCTGGCAATGCGCAGCCGCATGAGCCGCCCCTTGAAGCCCTTTTCGCGGACCACGCGTGCCTCTTCGTTGCTGGTAACGCCAATGCAGCCGATGCCCATGCGCATGGCCGATGGCACCAGCAACGCAATACCGTTGCCATAGGCGTCGGCTTTCATGACCGCGCAGACCTGGCTTTTGCCGGCGACCAGTTTCTGGATACGCGCAATGTTGTGCTCGAAGGCAAGCGGGTCGATTTCCAGCCATGCGTTGCTGTGTGCCAGGGTCGCTGCGGCGGGGGTTTCGCCGCGGACTGTGTCGAGCAAAGGGGCGGCGTGGGTGAAGCTTGCGCCGCCGGCGAGCAGCAGGGCGATGGCAATGCGGCTGAGTGCGTGTCGGGTCATGTCGGGTTTTCCGTTCTTGTTGATAGGGCGGGCTGGCGGCGCTGTCGGCACTGCAACCCGCCCTCGGAAGTGTCCCGGATAGGCTGGAATGAAACCTGTCGTGATGGGGCTGGACTGCGACGGATCGGGTCGTTGCAGACGCAATCACGACAGCTCGCGCTGGGCCCTATCGGCGAGGCGAAAGATGAATGCCCGCGATCATGCAGCGCACCGAACCACCCGCCATTTCGATCGTCGGCACGTCCAGCGGTACCAGCCGCGCCGAGCGCTCTATGCGTTGGCGCTGCTCGGCAGTAAGGCTGTTGAATGCCCGGCGTGACAGCGCAAGCATCCGCCCATCGCGCCCGGACAGCTCGATGGCGTTGCCGGCAAACTCGTTGATCTGTTGGTTGGTCAGGTCAATCACATCGCGGCCGGATTCGATCAAGCGCATGCGCACCTCTTCGGCCCGCGCCTTGTCGGTGAAGGTGTCGAACCCCACCAGGGCGAACTCGGTCGCCACGCACATCAGGACGTTGGTGTGGTAGATTGGCGAGCCTTTTTCATCCGCCGTATCGAACACCATGGGTTCGAAATTGAAGTGGGTGCTGAAGCGCTCGAGGGCGATCGGGTCGGCGCGGTTCGAGCGCGCGGTGTAGGCAACCCTGGACAAGTGGTCGAACACCATCGCCCCCGTGCCCTCGAGGAACAGCTCGTCCTGCTCCAGGCCCGAGTAGTCGATCACGTCCTGCACCCGGTACTCGTGCTTGAGCATCTCGATGACATCGGCCCGCCGCTCGCGGCGACGGTTCTTCGAGTACATCGAGTAGATGGCGACATGGCCACCCGGGTGGGTGGAGAACCAGTTGTTCGGGAACACCGAGTCAGGGGTGTCGTGTTCGCCCAGGTCATCGAACAGGTGTACCCGCACACCCTCGGCCATGAGCCGCTGCGCCGCCTGGCTGACTTCGTCGCGCGCGACTTCGGCGAGGGTGGCTGTGGCGATGTCCGGGTTGGCGCTCTGGAACGCGTTGTCTGCTGCAGTTTCCGGGTTGGGGGTAAAGGCATGCGGCCGGACCATGACCACTGCCGCAGGTGCCTGAATCGAACGTGTTGGAAATGCCATCTTGTAATTACCGGGGTTGAGTGCGTGCGGCCACGTCAGGCTGCGCGTCGTGTTTGTTTTAATGGAAATGCACCCAGGGCACGAATCAAGTCCGAGCGTGTCGGGGTGTCAATTAAACAGTGCACTTGGCAAGTGCGCTTTAACCGCAGACTGTGCAGGGTGAATACGCAAGGTTATTGCAATAACAGTCGCCGGAAAATTGTGATGAAAGAGGGTGTCAATATGAAGCGTGCAGGTTGCCAGTTTTGAAAGACTTCTACACAATCTGCGACCCTCAAATGACAATCTGAACAGCCTGGTATTCAACATGGATAATATTGATCGGGCGCTGGTCGCGCTGCTGCGGGACAATGCGCGCACGCCAGTTCTGACCCTTGCGAAAAAACTGGGGGTTGCCAGGGCAACGGTGCAGAACAGGATCACCAAGCTGGAAGAGCAAGGTGTGATTCTGGGCTACACGATCCGCCTGAGGTCGGATGCTCCCGAGCAAGGGGTAAGGGCCATCACTAGCATCGCCATCAGTGGCCACCATGCAGCCGAGGTCAAGCGTGCGCTAAGGGGCCACCCGAATGTGGTGGCCATCCACACCACCAACGGCCGCTGGGACCTGATGGCGGAACTGCGTGCCGACACGCTGGAAGGCTTTGACCGGGTGTTGAACTCCATTCGCTCGATCCCCCATATCGAAAACACTGAAACCAGCATTTTGCTGTCCACGTTCAAAATGTGATCACCCGGTCTGCCGGTTTCGGCAGTGTCAATGAACAATCTGCCAGCCGTGGCTGGCACTGTGTATGAACCGGGCTGCCGTGTGTGCAGTTTGTTGTGTTCCGATTGGCCAGGTCGACTGGCAGAATAAGTCGCTTCACTCGTAATGAAGTTTATCAAGCCAGCCAGTCCGGTGAAGTTGTTCAGCGGATTTTTATTGTTGTCTGTGTGATTTTCCCGTCCCTGCCTTGCAACTTTAAAGTGCTCAAGAGAACTGTACGTGCGTGCCAGTTTTGCAGGGGCGTGGGTAAAAACCAGGTTTTACCGAAAAAGAATAAGAGGTTAATGATGCAACACACCTGTGACGCGCCAGACGCGACAGCAGAAGATGGCCGCGTGCTCAAGCGGCGGCTCGAAAACCGCCATATCCAACTCATCTCGATCAGTGGCGCCATAGGCACCGGCCTGTTCATGGGGTCAGGCAAGATCATCGCGCTGTCGGGCACCTCGATCATCCTGGTGTACGCGATCATCGGCTTTTTCGTTTTCTGCATCATGCGGGCGATGGGCGAGATGCTGCTCGCCAACCTCGAAATGGGCTCGTTCGCCGACCTCGTGCACCACTATCTGGGGCCACGCGCCGGGTACATCCTCAGTTGGTCCTACTGGCTCAGCTGGGTGGTGGCGGCCGTGGGCGATGTGGTCGTGGTGGCGGGCTTCATGCAGTACTGGTACCCCGATCTACCCACCTGGCTGCCGGCCTTTGCCACGATGTTCCTGCTGCTGGGCCTGAACATGCTGGCGGTCAAGGCATTCGGCGAGGTCGAGTTCTGGTTCGGGCTGATCAAGGTGGTGGCTATCGTGCTGTTGGTGATCACCGGGCTGGTGATGGTTGCCACAGCCTACACATCGCCAGCGGGGGTGACGGCGTCCTTCAGCCATCTGGTTGCCCCGGGCGTGATCATGCCCCACGGCATCCTGGGCTTCCTGGCGGGCTTCCAGATCGCCATTTTTTCGTTCGTCGGCACTGAGTTGGTCGGTACTGCCGCCGCCGAGGCGAAGAACCCGGAGAAAACCCTGCCCAAGGCCATCAACACCATCCCGGTTCGCATCCTGCTTTTCTACATCGCGGCGCTGGCGTGCATCATCAGTGTGGTGTCATGGGCCAACGTCCCCGCCAATCGCAGCCCGTTCGTCGAGCTGTTCCTGCTGGGCGGGCTTCCGGCCGCTGCCGGCATCATCAACTTCGTCGTGCTCACCTCGGCGGCGTCATCGGCCAACAGCGGCGTGTACTCGGGGTCGCGGATGCTCTACGGCCTGGCCCATCAGCGCCAGGCTCCCTTGGCCTTCGGGCGCCTGTCGGGCTCGGGAACGCCCGCCCGTGCGCTGATGTTCTCGGGTGTGTGCATGGCCCTGGCCTTGACGCTGCTGTTCGTGATCCCGGAAGTCATGACGGTGTTCACCCTGGTGTCGACCATTTCGGCCGTGATGATCATCGTCACCTGGTCGCTGATCCTGATGGCTTACTTTGCCTACCGCCGCCAGAACCCGCAGGCCCACCAGCAATCCACCTTCAAGCTCCCGGGCGGCAAGGCCTGTGCGGCCTTGTCTCAGGTGTTTTTGTTGTTCGTGCTCTGTTTGCTGGCCCTGGAGCCTGATACCCGCACTGCGCTGTATGTCATGCCGTTCTGGTACGCCGGCTTGCTGCTGGCTTACCGGCGTCGTGAAAAAACCAATGCTCGCCAGATGGCGACCAACTGACCACGGCTATTGGCCGGGTGATCGTTTCGCAGGTTCAAGGGGGATGAATGAACATTAAGCACAAGCTGATGTGGTCCTTTGCCGGGATCGCAGTGATACCGATAAGCCTGGTTGCCATCTTGGTCGTCCTCAATCTGCGCGATGAGGCGCGAGAGAATTTCTTCGACAACAGCACGCGGGAAATTCGCCAGGTAGGCAATGCGATGAGCCTGTTCTTCCAGGGCATCGAGCAGAACGTCAACTACCTGGCCGCGCAACCCTTGGTCACGGCCACGGGCAGCGAGGTCAACAAGTACCTGGGCGCCAGCACCGGCAATGAGCTTGGCGCCCGGGACCAGCAGATTTTCCAGTTCATGACCCGTCTGGCAGACGCCCACCCCAGCTATGCCTACGTTTCCTATGGGCTAGCAGACGGTGGTTACGTGGGCTGGCCCGCCACGAAAGACTTCGCCGACTACGATCCGCGCCAGCGCCCCTGGTATCAGCTGGCGATCGCCAACCCCGGCAAGACCTTGCGCACGGCGCCCTATTACTGGGCCGCCGATGACACCGTGCAAGTCAGCATCGTGCGTGCCGTCGCCAACCCGTTGGGCAACCCGGGCGGCGTGGTCAGCATCGACGTGTCGCTCAAAGGGCTGACCGAGATCCTCAAGCAGATCAAGCTGGGCGAAAGTGGCTATGTGATGCTGGTGGAGAACAACGGCAACGTGATGGTCGACCCCCGGGACGCCAGCCACAACTTCAAGCAACTTGCCAGTTTCGGCGCTGGCTACGCCGAGCTGGCCAAGGCCGGCAAAGGGCTGGTCGAGGTCGAGATCAATGGCGAGCGCTTCATGGCCAACCTCTACCCCGACGAGCAGTTGGGCTGGACCTTCATCGGCCTGATCCGCCACGACGAAGTGATGCGCAGCACCTCGCGCCTGAGCTGGCTGATCGGCGCCATCGCACTGCTGCTGGCTGCAGTGTTCGCCGTTGTCGGTACCGCGTTCGCCAACCTGATCGTGCGCCCGATCAACAACGTCAGCCGCGGCCTGGAAGACATCGCCCAGGGCGAGGGCGACCTGACCCGTAACCTGGACATCCGCGGCCGCGACGAAACGGCGCAGTTGGCCAACTGGTTCAACCAGTTCCTCGGCGCCATCCGCAGCCTGATCCAGCACATCGGTTCGGCCGCCGGCAAGATCCTCAGCACCTCAAACAGCTCGACACGTGTTTCCCATGACATGGCCGAAGCTGCCGGGCGCCAGCGTGAAGCGGTGGACATGGTGTCCACCGCCTTCCATGAGATGGTCGCCACCGCCAACGAAGTGGCGCGCTCGTGCAGCCAGGCCGCGCAATCGGCCGACAGCGGCCAGCAGCAGGCCCGTGAGGGCCAGCAGCAGATCGACGCCGCGGTGCACAGCGTCGATCGGCTGAGCCAGGAGATCGAGCAATCGGCCCAGTCGATCCAGCAATTGGAGCGCGACAGCAACGCCATCCAGTCGATCCTCGGCACCATCCGCTCGATTGCCGAACAGACCAACCTGCTGGCCCTCAATGCGGCGATCGAAGCGGCCCGTGCCGGCGAGCAGGGCAGGGGCTTCGCGGTGGTTGCCGACGAAGTGCGGGCGCTGGCCAAGCGCACCGCCGACTCCACCGCCGAGATCGACGGCTTGCTGGGCAACCTGGCCAGCCGTACCGCGCAGGTCGCCGAGCAGATGCACGCCAGCCTGGAAGTCTCGCAGCAGTCGGTCAGCCGCATCGGCATGGCCCGCGACAGCTTCGGCCAGATCCGCGAGTCGGTGGACGTGATCCGCGACATGAACACGCAGATTGCCACGGCGGCCGAAGAGCAGCACCAGGTGGCCGAGGACATCAACCGGCACATCAGCCAGATCCACGGCGATGCGCAGTTGGTGGCCGAACTGGCCCAGGCGGCGCGGCAGGATTCGCAGAGCCTGGCAGGGTTGTCGAATGAGCTGGATACGCTGGTGCGACGGTTCCGGACCTGATTGACCGGTGGAGGGGGCGTGCCGAATGCAGCCCCCGCCAGGCCTATTCCACGCTTTCGACCACGCCTTGGTCCTCACCCAGGAACCCACCGCTCTGGTGCTGCCACAGCCGTGCATAGGTGCCGTTCTTGCCCAGCAGTTCGGCATGGGTGCCTTGCTCGACAATGCGCCCCTCGTCCATGACGATCAGCCGGTCCATGGCCGCGATGGTGGACAGCCGATGGGCGATGGCGATGACGGTCTTGCCTTGCATCATCTCGTCGAGGCTTTCCTGGATGGCCACTTCGACCTCCGAATCCAGGGCGCTGGTGGCCTCGTCCAGCAGCAGGATCGGGGCGTTCTTGAGCATCACCCGGGCAATGGCCACGCGCTGGCGCTGGCCGCCGGACAGCTTGATGCCGCGCTCGCCCACCAGGGTGTCGTAGCCGCTGTTGCCTTGCTTGTCGCTGAGCTGGCTGATGAACGCATCGGCCTGGGCATTGGCGGCGGCGCTGCGGATCTGCGCATCGGTAGCGTCAGGGCGGCCATAGGCGATGTTGTCGCGAATGGAGCGGTGCAACAGCGAGGTGTCCTGGGTGACCATGCCGATGGCGCTGCGCAGGCTGTCCTGGGTGACCTCGGCGATGTCCTGCCCGTCGATGCGGATCGTGCCGCTGTTGACGTCGTAGAAGCGCAGCAGCAGGTTGATCAGCGTGGACTTGCCGGCACCCGAACGGCCCACCAGCCCGACTTTTTCGCCGGGGCGAATGTGCAGGGTAAGCTCGTCGAGCACCTGGCGTTCGCCGCCATAGTTGAAGCTCACCTTGTCGAAGGTCACCGCGCCGCCGCGGGTCTCGAGCACGCCGGCGTTAGGCGCATCCTGCACCTTGGGGCCACGGGTGAGCGTAGCCATGCCATCCTGCACGGTGCCGATGTTCTCGAACAGCGAAGTCATCTGCCACATGATCCAGTGCGACATGCCGTTGATGCGCAGCGCCATGGCAGTTATCGCCGCCACCGCGCCAGCGCCGACCTGGTCCTGGTGCCACAGCCACAGGGCATAGCCGCCGGCACCAAGAATCAGGCCGACCACCAGCGCCTGGTTGACGATCTCGAACTGGCTGACCAGGCGCATCTGGCGCAAGCCGGTGAGCTTGAAGTCTTCCATGGCTGCGCGGGCGAAGTGCGCTTCGCGCTTGGAGTGCGAGAACAGCTTCACGGTGGTGATGTTGGTGTAGGCGTCGGAGACGCGCCCGGTCATCGACGAGCGTGCATGGGCCTGTTCCTGGCCGACTTTGCCCAGGCGCGGCACGAAGTACAGCATCGCCAGCCCGAACAGCACCAGCCAGGCCACGAACGGCAGCATCAGTTGCAGGGCGAAACCGCCGGCCAGGGCGATGATCGCGATGAAGTACACGCCGATGCCGGGAATGATCTCGATGAAGGTGAACAGCACCTCACGCACCGCCAGCGCGGTCTGCATCACCTTGGTGGTGACCCGGCCGGAGAACTCGTCGGAGAAGAACGACAGGCTCTGGCGCAGCATCAGGCGGTGGAAGTCCCAGCGCAGGCGCAGCGGCAGGTTGATCGCCAGCACCTGGTGCTGCATCAGGGTGCGCAGCGCCACCAGCCCGATACTGGCCAGCAGTACCAGGCCGATGCCCCACAGCACTCGGCTTTCCTCACCGCTGGCGGCGGTACCCGCCTGCCAGGCCGGGAGCAGGTCGACCACCTGGCCGAGGAAGGAGAACAACCAGGCTTCGTAGATCGATACGCCGGCACTGAACAGCGCAAGGGCAAGGATGTAGCCGCGAGCGCCGCGGGTGCAGGCCCACAGGAAACGCAGCAGCCCCACCGGAGGCGGCGGGACTTCATCGGGTGGGAAGGGGTCTAGCCATCGTTCAAAAACACGCAGCATTCAAGTCTCCGAATGGGGTAAGTCTGGTTTCATCCTTTGACCATCGCCCGCAGCGCTGCCTTTGCCTCGGGCGTCTGCAGGCGGGCGATGAACGCCAGGCCTTCACGCTCAACCGTAGCCGCCAGCTCCTGACGATGGGCATCCTTGAGCAATTGCTTGCTGATGCGCAGGGCATCGCCTGGCAGGCGCTGCAGGCGTCGGGCCAGTTTCACGGCCGCGGCCTGGCATTGTGCGCCATCCTCCAGCAGCTCGGTGGCCAGCCCCCACTGCACGGCTTGCTCGCCGCTGAGCAACTGGCTGCACAGCAACACCTGCGCGGCCCGCGCATGCCCCAGCAGGCGTGGCAGCAACAGGCTGGCGCCGAACTCCGGGCACACGCCCAGCGGCACGAACGGCGTGCGCAGCTTGGTATCGCGGGTGACCAGCACCTGGTCGCAATGCAGCAGCAGGGTGGTGCCGATGCCGATCGCCGGGCCCGCAACCGCCGCGATCAGTGGCTTGTCCAGCGCCAGCACCGCCCACATCATGCGGAACACCGGGCTGTTCAGGTCGGTAGGCGGCTGGTCGAGAAAGTCCGGCAGGTCGTTGCCGGCGGTGAAGCACTCGGCGCTGCCGGTCAGCACGATCACCTCGACCTGCGGGTCGTGGTTGGCTGCCTCGAACAATTCGGCCAGCCGGGTGTACATGGCGTTGGTCAGCGCATTGAGCTTGTCCGGGCGGTTCAGGCGCAGGGTCAGCAGGCCTTCGTCGAGTTCGTGCAGGATCAGGTCGGTCATGGGGCGGCACCTTGTGTTGTTCTTGTGCTGGGCTCAGAAGGTCGGCGGGGTGATCACCCAGATCACCACCGCATCGACGTCGCCAGGGTTGCCGTAACGGTGCGGCTCCTGGCTGGAAAAACTGAAGCTGTCGCCTTCGCTGAGCTGGAAGTGGCGCTCGCCTACCCACAGCTCGAAGGTCCCGCACAGCAGGTAGCCGGCCTCTTCGCCGTCATGGCTGTAGCTCTGCTCGCTGTAGGTGCCCGGGGGGAAGCGCGAATGCAGCATTTCCAGCTCGCGGCTGGGCTGCGGGGTGAGCAACTGGTCGACGATGCCGTCCTCGTAATGCACGCTCAGGCGGCTGTTCCTGCGCACCACATAGCCCTCGTCTTCCGGGGCAGTGACCGCTTCGCTGGCAAAGAACCACTGGATGGTCACGCCCAGGGTGCGGGCGATGTTGAACAGCGCCGGGATCGACGGGTAGGACAGGTTGCGCTCCAGCTGGCTGATGTAGCCGGCAGTCAGCCCGCTTTGCTCGGCCAACTCGGCCAGGGTCATGCCGCGGCGCTTGCGCAGGCCGCGGATGCGGGTGCCGAGAAACTGCGGCGCGGTGCTGCCGTCCTCGGCAGGTGGCGGCGCTTTGGCAATGTGGCGATTCATGGCGGTTTCCAGTCGGCCCTGCAAAGTCCCGGAGTATAAACAGGCTCACAAGGCGGCGGCGACCTTCAAGCCCTCATGGATCGCTTCCTCTGCCGTGCGCGGGGCCAGGCAGTCACCGATGCGCTGCACCTGGGTGAGGTCCTTGATCTGCTCGGCCAGGGTGTCGACCGGCTGATGGCCCTGGCACAGCACCAGGGTGTCGATGCCTTCGAAGATCATCGCCTCGCCGCTGGCGGTGTGCTGCAGGTAGACGCTGTTGTCGTCGCAGCCATACAGGCGGGCATAGGGCGTGATCGGGATGCCCAGCTTGTGCAGCTCGCCGGCCAGTTGGTCGCGCACATACAGCGGCAGGCTCTCGCCGCAATGGGTACCGTTGACCGCCAGTTGCACCTGATGCCCTGCGCGCATCAGGCGCTCGGCGATGCCGGGGCCGATCCAGTCGCAGCGCCAGTCCACCACCAGTACCGAGCGGCCGAGCTTCACCTCGTCGCGCAGCACTTGCCAGGCATCGACCACCTGCAGCTCGCCGCCACGCTCGAACGCCGGCCAGTACGGCTCGGCACCGGTGGCGACGATCACCGCGTCCGGGCGTTCGCGCTCGACCAGGGCGCGGTCGACGCGGGTATTGCGCACTACCTCGACCCCGGCCAGCTGCATTTCCCGTTGCAGGTTGGTGCTGGCGCCGCCGAACTCGCTGCGGCGGGGCAGCAACTGCGCCAGCAGCACCTGGCCGCCCAGTTGCGCGCTGGCTTCATACAGCGTCACCTGGTGCCCGCGTGCCGCCGCCACGGCGGCGGCCTTCATGCCGGCGGGGCCGCCTCCCACCACCATGACGCGCTTGCGCACGCTGGCAGCCGGCAGGTTGGCGTACTGCTGTTCGCGCCCGGTTTCCGGGTGTTGGATGCAGGAGATCGGCAGCCCGCGATGAAAGTGGCCGATGCAGGCCTGGTTGCAGGCGATGCAGGCGCGCACGTCCTCGGCGCGGCCGCTGTCGGTCTTGTTCGGCATCTGCGGGTCGCAGATCAGCGCACGGGTCATGCCGCACACGTCGGCTTGGCCACGGGCGAGGATCAGTTCGGCTTCCTGGGGCTGGTTGATGCGGCCGGTGACGAACAGCGGGATCTGCAGGCGCGACTTGAAGGTGCCGGCTTCGCGGGCCAGGTACGCCGCCTCGATGGCCATCGGCGGGACGATATGGATGGCGCCGCCCAGCGAGGCGGAGGTGCCAGCGACGATATGCACGTAGTCCAGGCTCGCTTGCAGGGCCTGCACCGCCTCCAGCGATTCGCCTTCGGTGAGGCCCTCGGCATCGCGCTCGTCGGCGCTGATGCGCAGGCCGACGATGAACTGCTCGTCGGTGGCGGCGCGTACGGCTGCGAGGATTTCGCGCAAGAAGCGCAGACGCTGTTCCAGGTCGCCGTTGTAACCGTCGCTGCGGCGGTTGACCCGCGGGTTGATGAACTGCGCGGGCAGGTAGCCGTGGCTGGCGACCACTTCGACACCGTCGATGCCCGCCTGGTGCAGGCGCCGCGCCGCAGCTGCGTAGCCGGCGACGATCTCGTCGATCATCGATTGGTCGAGTTCGCGCGGCATCACCCGGAAGCGCTCGTTGGGCACGGCGGAGGCGCTGTAGGCCACCGCCAGCAGGCCATCGGCGGACTCCATGATTTCGCGGCCCGGGTGGAAGATCTGCGACAGCACCACGGTGCCCTGGGCGTGGCACACCTCGGCCAGGCGCCGGTAGCCGTCGATGCAGGCATCGTCGGTGGCCATCAGCACATGGGAGGTGTAGCGGGCGCTGTCGTGCACCCCGGCCACCTGCAGCACGATCAGCCCGACACCGCCCTCGGCACGGGCCTTGTGATAGGCGATCAGCCGCTCGTTGACCAGGTTGTCGGTGGGCATGGAGGTGTCGTGGCCGCTGGACATGATGCGGTTTTTCAGGCGCTTGCCACGGAGCTGCAGCGGTTCGAACAGGTGCGTGAAGGCGGTCGACATACGGGCAGGCTCCAGCGGGGTGTTGTTGTTTTTTTCTTATAAAAGTGTACCTATAGTAAAAAATCAACTTGTTTTTTTACTGGTCGTTGACTAGTTTCGACAGCACCCCCGCCTCAGGGGCGAACCTCACAAAAACAACAAAGAGGGTCCATCGATGAGCGCTTTTGCACGAAAACCCGGGTTGTACGCGGTGCTGTTGTGGCTGGGCCTGGGCAGCGCCCAGGCGGCGTCGGACATGGTCGTGGTGGGCTATGGCGGTGCCGGGCAGAAGGCCCAGGACGTGGCGTTGTTCCAGCCGTTCAGCGCCCAGGACAAGAGCAAGCTGATCCAGACCGAGTACAACGGCGAGATGGCGCGGATCAAGGTCATGGTCGACACCGGCAGCGTGGACTGGGACGTGGTGCAGATCGAAGGCCCCGACCTGCTGCGCGGTTGCGATGAAGGCATGTACGAGCGGCTGGACTGGAACAAGCTGGGCCACAAGGACCAGCTGATTGCCGACGCCGCGCAGGATTGCGGTTCGGCGGCGCTGGTGTGGAGCGTGGCGATTGCCTACGACCGCGACAAGCTGGCCCAGGCGCCGACCTCCTGGGCCGACTTCTGGGACGTGAACAAGTACCCGGGCAAGCGTGGCCTGCGCAAGCGCGCGGTGTACAACCTGGAGTTCGCTCTGCTGGCCGACGGGGTCAAGGTCGAGGACGTGTACAAGGTGCTGGCCACCTCGGCAGGCGTTGACCGCGCCTTCGCCAAGCTGAGCCAGCTCAAGCCCAGCATCCAGTGGTGGGAGGCCGGCGCCCAGCCGCCGCAATGGCTGACCGCCGGTGACGTGGTGATGACCTCGACCTACAGCGGCCGCATCGCCGCCGCCGCGCAGAACGGCAGCCCGCTGGCGCTGGTGTGGCCCGGTAGCCTGTACGGCATGGACTATTGGGCGATCATCAAGGGCTCGAAACATGTGCAGCAGGCCGAGCGGCTGATCGCCTACACCAACCAGCCCGAGGCGCAGGTGCGTTACGTCGAACAGATTCCCTACGGCCCGACCAACACCCAGGCGGCTGCCGCGCTGGCGCCGGAGCTTGCCAAGTGGGTGCCGACTTCCAAGGAGAACCTCGAAGGCGCCCTGGCCATGAACGTCGAGTTCTGGGTCGACCATGGCGAGGAACTGGAGGAACGCTTCAACGCCTGGGCAGCCAGCAAGTAACCCGTCGCGGCTGGACAGTCTTCTACGCTCCAGCCGCCCCTCACCAACCTGGAACCCGTGACCATGCCTACCGAACAACACCTGCGCGAAGAACTGGCGGCCTGCTACCGGCTGATCGCGCACTTTCGCATGACCGACCTGATCTTCACCCATATCTCGGTGCGCCTGCCGGGGCCCGAGCATCATTTCCTGATCAACCCCTACGGCTTGATGTTCGATGAAATCACCGCCTCCAACCTGGTGAAGATCGACCTGCACGGCCATGCCGTCGAGCCTTCGCCTTACCCGGTCAACCCGGCGGGTTTCGTGATCCACAGCGCCATCCATGGCGCCCGCGAAGATGCGCAGTGCGTGCTGCATACCCACACCCGCGCCGGTTGCGCGGTGGCGGCGCTGGAATGCGGGTTGCTGCCGGTGAACCAGATCTCGATGGAGTTCTACGGCAAGGTCGCCTACCACGACTATGAAGGCGTGGCGCTGGACCTGAGCGAACAGCAGCGGCTGGTGGCCGACCTGGGGCAGCAGCCGGTGATGATCCTGCGCAACCATGGCCTGCTGACCGTAGGGCGCAGCGTGAGCGAGGCGTTCATGCGCATGTACTACCTGGAGAAAGCCTGCGAGATCCAGCTGGCCGCCCAGGCCAGCGGCAAGCTGGTGTTGCCGCCCCATGCGGTGTGCGCGCATACCGAACGGCAGTTCAATGACCCTGGACGGCCGTTGGAGGAGGGGCAGTTGGCTGATCCGGATGCGATGCAGTTGGCCTGGGCGGCGTTGTTGCGGTTGCTGGACAAGGTGGCGCCAGGGTATCGCGATTGATTTGCTGAGCTTGCGCGACCCCTGTAGGAGCGGCCTTGTGCCGCGAAAGGGTCGCGAAGCGGCCCCAGGATCTATGGTTCCCACAAGATTGCCGGGGTTGCTGCGCAGCCCTTTCGCGACACAAGGCCGCTCCTACACGGACAAGGTGGTGCCAGGGGATCGCGATTGAAGGGATGGCGGGCGGACGTCGTTGTCAGGGCAATTCTGGCGAATGCAAAAATTTGACGTCAACAAATCGACTGGTAGAATCGCGCGCCCAATGATGTCGTAGTGACATCATGCGCACGTGACCATTCAATGTTTTCCAGGACGAACCACTTCTTACGAGTCACAGGGATCCTTTGCGCTTTATTGTGCTCAAGCACCGTATCGGCGGCGACCCCTGGCGATACGGATCTTATCCGCGAGCGCCAGGACCGCTTGCTCGAGGAGCAGGGCCGCCGCCTCGAGGATCTCAAGAACCTGCCGGGGCAATCCCACAACCCGCAAACCCCTTCAGCGCCCAACGATGAGCGTTGCTTTCCGATCAGGTCCATCGACCTGGAAGGGGCTGACAGTCTGTCGAGTGCCGAGCGCCAACACCTGATCGCGCCCTTCGCTGGCCAGTGCCTGGGCGTCGCGCAGCTCAATCAGTTGCTCAAGACGATCACCGATCACTACCTTGGCAAGGGGCTGGTCACCAGCCGTGCCTATCTGCCGCAACAGGACCTGTCCAGCGGTGCTTTGAAGGTGCTTGTCGTCGAGGGGCGCCTTGAGCGTCTTCGCAGCGCCGAAGACAGCGGCTTGTCCGAACGCGAACTGGCCATGAGCTTTCCCGGTAAACCCGGTGACCTGCTGAACCTGCGTGAGATCGAGCAGATGGTCGACCAGCTCAATCGCCTGCCGTCGAACAACGCGAAGATGGAACTGGCGCCCGGCGAGCGTATTGGCGGCAGTGAGGTGCTGGTCAGGAACACCCGACAGAAGCCATGGCGGGTGGGTTTGTCGCGGCATAACGATGGGCAGGCAAGTACCGGTGAGCAGCAGTGGGGGGCCTCATTCGATTGGGACAGCCCTCTGGGTTTGTCCGATCAGCTGCTGTTGCGCGGCGGGCATGACGCGGTCAGCGACCGCCAGAAAACCTCGAACAACGCGATGCTTCGCTACAGTGTGCCGTTTGGTTGGTGGAACCTCAGTTACACCTACAGCCAAAGCGAATACCGCTCGCAGATTCAGGCCCTGGGTTTCGACTTCAAGCAGAGCGGTGAAAGCCAGAATCATCAGCTGTACCTGGAGCGGGTGATTTTTCGCGATGCTGTCAGCAAGACCTCGGTGAGCACAGGGCTTGCGCATCTGCGCACCAGCAATTTCATCGAAGACAGCAAGCTCAGGAACAGCAGCAATCGCATCAGTGAGGCACAGTTCGGCGTCAACCATGGCCGACGGGTCGGCAATGCCTATGTCAACCTTGACCTGGGCATGCAGAACGGTATCGGCGCCCTCGACGCCCAGGGCAATCACGCCCCGCGCCCTGGGCAGCAAGATGCCCGCTATCGCAAGTACACCGCGACCTTGAGCTACCTGCAGCCCTTCCAGTTGTGGGGAGAGGCCTTCAGCCTGAGCAGCCTGGTGACCGGCCAGCGTAGCGAAGATGTGCTGTTCAGCCCGCAGCGTATGAGCTTGGGTGGTCAGTCTTCGATTCGTGGTTACAAGGACCAGAGCCTGTCAGGTGACAGTGGCAGCTACTGGCGCAGCGACTTGCGCTGGAGTCGCCCGGTCAGCATCGACTGGCTGCGGCCGGTGCTGGCCGAGTACGGCGTCGGCCTTGGCTACGACCAGGGTGTCATCCGCCATGACCGCTACAACGCCGAAATGCACGGGCGTATGTCGAGTCACTCGCTGGAGTTGTTCGCCCGAGGGCAGAACATGGCCGCTAGCGTGACGTTCGCGCATTCACTGGAGCGGCCCGGGCCGATCGAAGCGCGGGAAACCCCCACCTACTTCCGCCTCGACTTCTTCCTCTAGCCGTTGCGCTTTCTGTTTAGACCGATACGAGATTCTCGACCATGGACGTTCGCCAGCTCGCCTTCCTTGCACGCCAGCCTTCAGCTTCCCTGACACGCCGTGAGTACTTCCTCGGCCTGCCCAAGCGCGGGCTGGCGTTCATTCTGGCGAATGCCATGTTCTGGCAGCCGTTGCTGGTACAGGCCGAGGGACTGGTAGTCAGCGCTCCAGGCACGACGCTTGGACAGGCGGGTAATGGCGTACCCGTTGTCAACATTGCAGCGCCCAATGGCAGCGGGCTGTCACACAACCAGTTCCAGGACTACAACGTCGGCAGCCAGGGGTTGATCCTCAACAATGCCCCTAACCGAACCCAGCCCACCGAGTTGGGCGGGATCATCCTGGGCAACCCCAACCTGAAGGGCGGGGCTGCATCGGTCATTCTCAACGAAGTCACCGGTAACAGCCCCAGCCAACTGCGTGGCTATACCGAAGTGGCGGGGCAGTCGGCGCATGTGATCGTCGCCAACCCCTATGGCATCACGTGCAACGGCTGCGGTTTCATCAACACTCCGCGGGTGACGCTCACGACGGGCAAGCCTGTGATCGACAATGGCCGTGTCGAGCGGTTCCAGGTCGACGGTGGCAGCGTCAATTTCGAGGGCAATGGGTTCCGAGCGGGCAAGGTCGAGCAGTTCGACGTGATTACCCGCAGCGCTCGGATCAACGCCGAGATCTACGCCAAGAAGCTGAACGTCATCACCGGGCGCAATGACGTCAAGGCCGATGACCTCACTGCCGTCGCCCGAGCCGCTGACGGCAGCCAGGCGCCGGAGCTGGCCATCGATAGCTCCGCATTGGGCGGGATGTATGCCGGCACCATTCGCCTGGTGGGGACGGAAAAGGGTGTCGGCGTGCGCCTGGCCGGCAACATGGCCACCAGCGCCGGGGACATCCAGATCGATGCCAACGGCAAGCTCACCATGGCTCAGGCGGTTTCCAGCGGCGCGGTCAAGGTCAACGCCGACAGCGTTCAGCTCGATGGCCCGGTCTATGCGGGCCGCGACCTGACGATCAAGGCCCAGGGGGATCTCGACAGCCGACAGAGCCTGGCGGCCCATGACAGCATTCGCCTCGAAAGCGCTGGCCGCTTGAGCAACGGCGGTAGCATCGATGCTGGCGTCAACCTCGATGGCAGCCGCAATGCCGCCGGGGATGTAACGCTAACCGCTGATCAGGTGACCAACCGCGGCAGCGTGATCGCCAGCCGCAAGATTGGCGTTGGTGCCACACAAACCCTGGATAACCAGGGTGCCAGCCTGGTGGCCGGCGAAATCGACGTTTCGGCCGTGCGCATCGACAACCGCAAGGGGGCGATCACTGCCAGCGGCGGTACTGCGACCGTGCATGCGCAGGAGCAGCTGGATAACCGTGAAGGCAAGATACTTGCCGGTAGCTCACTGTGGCTGACTGGCGGTGAAGTACTCAACCAGGGCGGTGCACTCATTGCCGACAACCTGACCGCGCACCTGACCAGCCTGGACAACAGCCTGCAGGGTCGAGTCAGTGCCGAAAATGGCAAGCTCGAAATAATCGCCAGCGATGACCTGAACAACCAGGGGGGACGTCTGCAGTCCACCACTGGCGCCATCGCGATCGAGGCAGCCAACATCGACAACCGCGGCGGCGTGGTTGTGGGCAAGCAGGTGCAGCTGGCCGCCGAACAGGGGCAAATCGACAATCGTGGCGGCCAGGTACTGGGTACCCAGGTGAAACTGCAGGCAGCCGCTGTCGACAACCGCGAGCAGGGCAAGGTGCTGGCCGGTAGCGGGGGGCTCGAACTGGTTGCAGCAGCCGTGCAGAACCAGCAGGGCGCCTTGCTTGCCGAAGACGGTGCGCTGGTACTGCGCATGGGGGATGAGGGCGAGCTGCACAACCAGGGCGGCAGCATCAAAGGCGCCAGTGTAGAGGTAACCGCTGCATCGTTGGACAACAGTGCCCTGGAGGGCACGCTCGGGCTGATTGCCAGCCTCAAGGGCAACCTTCAACTGATCGTGAAGCGGATCGACAACCGCGCAGGCCTGGTGGAGTCCGCCACTGGCCTGGTGGTCGAAGGCGAGCGCTTGGACAACAGTGCCGGGGGACAACTACGAGCGCTAGGCGGTGACTCCAGCCGTATTGTCCTGAGCGATGAGCTGGACAACCGCAGCGGCAAGGTGGCGATCGGCAGCCACGGCTTCACACTCGATACCGCGAGCCTGCTCAACAACGATGGCCATATCGAGCATGCCGGCCAAGGCGTGTTCTCCCTCGATCTGGCGGCATTGCAGGGTAGTCGCGGGGAGTTGCTGGGGCATGGCATGGGCGACTGGCGTGTTGGCCAGGTAGAAGGTGTGGGCAGTTGGCAGCTCAACGGTGGCCTGGCCTACACCAGCCATCAGGGCCTGACGCTGGCCGTGGGCGAGCGTATCGCCAGTGCGGGCAGCTTGACCTTCGACATGGCCAGCCTGGAGAACGCTGGCGAGCTGGTAGCCGACGGTGGCTTGACCCTCAAGCTTGCTGGCGACCTGACCAACAGCGGTACCCTCTCGTCGCTGAAGCTCATCGACATTGGCGCCATCAATCTCACCCAGGACAACGGGCGCCTGGCCAGTGGCGGCGATATCCGGCTGACCCTGCAGGGCACGTTGGATAACCTTGGCCGCCTGGTCGCCGACCAGGCTTTGACCATCGAAGCTGCACGCATCAACAACCGCGGCAGCCTCGGCGCATTGAAGGCGGCCCACCTGACCGCCGCCGATGGCGTCTACAACGACCAGGACAGCGTGTTGTTCAGTGGCACCGGGCTCAGTGTGCGCGGCGACAGCCTGAGCAACTACTACGGCGATATCTACAGTGGCGGCGACCTCAGCTTCGCCGGCCTGGATGGCGACAAGGGCAGCCTGTTCAGCAACCTTTCCGGCAGTGTCGAAAGCGCAGGCAATATCGATATCAAGGCCATCGAGCTGACCAACGCCAAAGCCGAGTTCAAGCTGGGCAAGGGGCTGGTCTCCGGGAGCCTGTCCTGGGTGTGTGGGCAGCACTGCGGAGGCGGGGATTCGTTCAAGCGCGGCACCATCACCATCACCAAGGTGCTCGACGAGACACCGACCAAAAACTCGCCGTCGGCGCGGCTGGTGGCAGGTAAAGGCCTGACGGTAGACGCCCAGCACATCGAAAACCGCTACAGCCTGATGGCGGCCAACGGCGACATGACCCTGGTCGCCGACAGCCTGCTCAACCAGGGGGCCGTTTCCCGTTCAGGCATCCAGATCATCCAGCGCGGCACACCGGGAAGGATCGCTACCGGGTACTGGGACCAGATGGAGTTCGTCGACGTCCCCGCGTTCAACGCCGCAGTAGCGGGCGGTCATTTCGACGAGGCGGGCTTCAACGAGCTGATCAGTCGCTCTGCCGATGACCGCTTCAGCAGCATGAGCGACGTCACCACCTGGAGCCCGAACGGCAATACCGTTTACGCCGCGACCATCCAGGCCGGTGGCCAGGTCAACCTGACTGTTGGCAAGAACATTCAGAACGGCAGCCTGGTCGATAACACCCTGGCGCAATTGACCGGGAGCCTGGGCGATGACCAGACCACCGCCTCCAGAGTCGGCGGTATCGAGATCGCGATCAACCCGAGTAGCCCAGCCCCACAGCCCCCAAAGGATGTGACGAGGGTCGAGCAGATCGGCGCCGATGGCAGTGTGGAGATCAGCTTCGTGCCGGCTGATTTCAGCGGCTCGCCGTTCGTTGCGGTGGACCCGACGGCACTGCCGACGTTCCGCCTGCCGCAGGGCGACTACGGCATGTTCACCCAGGCGCGTAACCCGCAGGGCCGTTACCTGGTCGAGACCAACCCGCAGTTGACCAACCTGAAGAACTTCTTCAGTTCGGACTACCTGCTGGATCAATTGGGCGGCTTTGATACGCAGCAGGCCTGGCGGCGCCTGGGCGATGGTGGTTACGAGACGCGCTTGGTGAGCGATGCCGTTCTGGCGCAGACCGGGCAGCGCTTTCTGGCCAATGGCCTGACCAGCGAGTACGAACAGTTCCGCTACCTGATGGACAACGCCATAGCCTCGAAGGAGCAGCTTGGGCTGACCATGGGGGTGAAGCTGAGTGCTACGCAGGTGGCGGCGCTGACCCATGACATCGTCTGGATGGAGGAACGCGAGGTCGAGGGCGAGAAGGTCCTGGCGCCGGTGCTCTACCTGGCCAAGGTCGACTCGCGTGACATTCGTGGTGGCAGCCTGGTGCAAGGCCGCGATGTGAGTGTGCTGAGCGGCAACAACCTGGTCAGTGTCGGCGTGCTGCGGGCCAGCAATGACCTGAGCGTGTTGGCGGGTAGCAGCATCTATCAAGGCGGCCTGGTCGAGGCCGGCAGAAACCTCTCGATGCTGGCCCAGGACAGCATTCGCAACGCAATGGCCGGTGATATTCGTGGCCAGAACGTCAGCCTGACCGCGCTGAGCGGCGATATCGTCAACGATCGTACGGCGATTCTGGTCGGTGAAGGCTCCGGCCATCGAACCGTGCTCGACGATGGCGCCGGCATCAGCGCGACCGGCACGTTGAGCCTGAACGCTGGCCGGGACCTGACCAACAAGAGCCAGATCAGCAGTGTTGGCGATGCCACGCTCAAGGCAGGGCGTGACATCAACCTGCTGTCGGTGGCCGACAGCAGCGAGATCCATGTCAGCCGCAACGGTGGTCACAAGTACAGCGTCACCACCCAGGTCAACAACCTTGGCTCCAGCGTGACCAGTGGGGCCGGCCTGACGATCGAGTCGGGGCGTGACATCAACGTTGTCGCCAGCACGGCAAGGGCAGGCGAGGACCTGACCGTCAGCGCCGGCCGTGACCTGTATCTGGGCTCGGCCACCGATGAAGACAGCGTCGAGACCCGCACCAAGCAGGGCAAGAAACGCATCAACGAGGAAGACAGCCATACCCGTCAGGCAGCCAGCGAGTTCAGTGCCGGCGGCAAACTTACCGTCGACGCCAAGCGCGATGTGACAGTGGTCTCCAGCAACCTCACCGCTGGCGACGACCTGGCGCTGAAGGCGGGCAAGAACCTGCAGTTTCTGGCGCAGCAGAACACCGACCACACCCTTTACGACATGCAGGAGAAGGGGGGCTTCGGTGCCTTGAAGCTCAAGCGCGACGAAGTCACCCAGGTGACCCATGTCGGCAGCCAGGTCAAGGCGGGTGGCGATGTCTCGCTGACCAGTGGCGGTGACCAGCGTTATCAGGTGGCGCAGCTCAAGAGCGGTGGCGACCTGACCTTGGACAGCGGTGGCGAAATTGTCTTTGAAGGTGTGAAAGACCTGCATGACGAAAGCCACACCAAGACCAACAACAACGCGTTCTGGAGTTCAGCCAGCGGCAAAGGCCGTACGGACGAAACCTTGCGCCAGACGCAGATGCAGGCGGCCGGCAGCATCACCATCAAGGCGGTTGAAGGGCTGCGTATCGACCTCAGGCAGGTTGACCAGCAGACGGTCAGCCAGACCATCGATGCAATGGTCGCGGCCGATCCGCAGTTGGCCTGGATCAAGGCTGCAGAACAGCGTGGGGATGTGGATTGGCGGCAGGTGAAGGAAGTTCACGACTCCTTCAAGTACAGCAATTCGGGGCTGGGTGCTGCGTCGGCGATGATCATCGCCATCGTGGTGGCGTACTTCACCGCAGGTGCGGTGAGTGGTTTGGCCACCAGTGTCGGGTCTTCCGCCACCAGTGCCGCCGGCGTCAGCACCACGACAGCCACCACCATTGGTACGGCAGCCAGCGCCGCGACTACCGCTGTGGTCAGTTCGGCGGCCAGCAGCGCAGCGATCAGCACCATCAACAACCAAGGCAACCTTGGGGCGGTATTC